>WQYX01000066.1 GCA_009781005.1 Polyangiaceae bacterium
CTACGTGATCGCGCTACTGGCCGGTCACAAGAGTCCGGACACGACCTGGGGCAGCTACATCAAGCGAGGCCCCGACCTGCGACAGCGGTACGGCGAGCCGTTTCCGCCGCTGTCGGAGCTCGTCAACGAAGCGAACCGGGCCAAGCTGAAAAAGAGGTGCGAATCAGCCGGCGATTCTGCGGAGAGGGCGGGATTCGAACCCGCGGTCGGGTTTTAGCCCGACGCCCGCTTAGCAAGCGGGTACCTTCGGCCACTCGGTCACCTCTCCAAAGTGGGAACGATTTCTCTACTGCGGCTACGGGCAGCGCGCAACTCCGCTTTCATCCGGTCTGTCTGCCGTGCGTGCGAGCACCTCGATTCGGCTATCCTCGGCCGTCCCATGGCCGAAGCATGGTTACGCGATCTGCCTCCGAAAGACGCATCGAGCGATGACATTCTCACCGCGTTCCTCGCCTACGTCGCCGCGCGCGACCTCGAACTTTACCCGGCGCAAGAAGAAGCGATCCTCGAACTCTTGGCGGGGAGCAACGTCATTCTCAACACGCCCACGGGTTCAGGCAAATCGCTCGTCGCCGAAGCCGCACACTTCGAGGCGCTCGTTCGCGGTCAGCGCTCCTTCTACACGTCGCCCATCAAAGCGCTCGCGAATGAAAAGTTCTTCGCCCTCGTTCGGACGTTCGGCGCAGACAACGTTGGCCTCATGACGGGCGACGCCACCGTGAATCGCGACGCGCCCATCATCTGCGCCACCGCTGAAATCCTCGCCAACATTGCACTCGCAGAGGGCCCGCGAGCCCACGTAGACCTCGCCGTCCTCGACGAATTTCACTACTACGCGGACCGCAACCGCGGCGTCGCCTGGCAGATCCCGCTGCTTTCTTTGCATAATGCACGCTTTCTTTTGATGAGCGCAACGTTCGGGGATCCCGAGCCGTTCGAAAGGTACCTCTCGCGCCTCACCGGCAAGCACACCGCGGTCGTCCGCTCGACCCATCGCCCCGTCCCGCTCGACTTCGACTATCGCGAAACCCCGCTCCACGAAACCGTGCAGCACCTCGTAGGCAAAGGGAAACACCCTGTTTACATCGTCAATTTCACGCAGCGTGCATGCGCCGAAGAAGCGCAAAACTTGATGAGCGTCGATTTCTGCACGAAAGAGGAAAAAAAGCAGATTGCCGAAGTGCTCAGAAGCGCACGTTTCGACAGCCCCTACGGTCGCGAGATCCAACGCTTTATCCGCCACGGCATTGGCATTCACCACGCCGGCCTCCTGCCGAAATACAGACTCATCGTCGAAAAGCTCGCGCAACGGGGATTGATGAAGATTATCAGTGGGACGGACACCCTGGGCGTTGGTGTCAACGTCCCCATCCGCACCGTGCTCTTCACGAAATTATGCAAGTTCGACGGGGAGAAGACCGCTATCCTGCGTGCCCGCGACTTTCATCAAATCAGCGGGCGCGCGGGCCGCAAAGGTTTCGACGAACAGGGAAGCGTCGTGGCCCAAGCGCCGGAGCACGTCATCGAGAATCTGCGACTCGAAGCAAAAGCCGGAAATGACCCATCCAAGAAACGTAAGTTCGTCAAGAAAAAGCCCCCTGAGTGGGGCTACGTCCATTGGGACAAATCGACATTCGACAAACTCATCGCATCGGAGCCCGAGCCGCTCACTTCACGATTTTCCGTGTCGCACGGCATGGTCGCAAGCGTGCTGTCGCGTGAAGAGGACGGCGGATGCATGGCCCTGGCGCACTTGATCAAATCGAGTCATGAGCGCCCCGCGCAACAGCGCATCCTCGGCCGCACGGCATTCGAGATGTACAAGTCGCTCAGAGACGCCGGCATCTTGGAAGTCGACTATGATGATGATGGCCGCCGGCGCATCTTCATCAATGCCGATCTTGGCGAAGACTTTTCGATCCATCACGCCTTGTCGCTTTACCTTCTCGATACGCTCAAGCGCCTCGTGCCGTCCGATCCGGCCTACGAGCTCGATCTGCTCACGGTGGTCGAATCCATCCTCGAGAATCCCGACATCCTTCTTGCCCGACAGCTCGACAAGCTAAAAGGAGAAAAGCTCGCGGAGCTCAAAGCCGCTGGCGTGGAATACGAAGAACGCATGGCGGAGCTCGAGAAGCTCGATTATCCAAAACCACAATCCGAGTTCATTTACGGCACGTTCAACGCATTTGCCGCACTTCACCCGTGGATCAAGGCCGAAAACATCCGACCCAAATCCATTGCCCGGGAGATGTACGAGCAATTCATGTCTTTTTCGGAATACGTCAGAGAATATGGACTCGAGCGCGTCGAGGGGCTTTTGCTTCGATATCTCAGCGACGTTTACAAGACGCTCGTTCAAACCGTGCCGAAGTGGGCGAAGACCGACGCCATCGAAGACGTCATCACGTACTTCGGCGCCATCGTTCGCCAGGTCGACGCGAGTCTGCTCGATGAGTGGGAGCGCATGAAGAACCCGGCCGAACGGATCGAAGCGCCCGTCGTATCGGGCGATCTCGAGCCGGAAGGATCGAGAGACATCACGCGCAATCGCAAAGCCTTCACCGTGCTCGTTCGCAACGAGGTCTTTCGTTTCGTGCGCGCCCTCGGGCGACACGATTGGGCCGAGGGTGCGCGCACCGTGCTCGCGGCCGATGATTCGAACACGGCCGGCGCCGAGGTGCGTGAGGCATCACGGATCGAGTCGGACCTCGCTTCGTATTTCGCCGAGCACGCCAGCATTCGCACGGACCCCGAGGCGCGAAGCCCAAGGCATATGACCATCGAGGAGGGTGAGCACGTGTGGCGCGTCCGTCAGACGCTGCTCGATCCTGCGGAGGACAACGATTGGTTTTTCGAGCTCACCGTCGACCTCGAAGCATCGCGCAACGCAGCCCGCCCGATCCTTACCCTTGAATGTATTGGGCGATGATCGTTGTCATTCGGGCAACGGAATGGACTCCTTTTCGTCGCCCGCCACTTTCTGGAAACGTCCTTCTTTCCAGTCTTTCTTGGCGCGTTCGATGCGATCCTTCGAACTCGAGACGAAGTTCCAGAACACGTAGCGCGGGCCATCGAGCGGCGCACCACCAAGAAGCATGACGCGGCTCTTTTCCGCCGCGCGAAGCAACGCTTTGGTTGCGCCGTTGCCCCCGCCGTGCGGACGGAGGACCGCCATCGCACCGGGCTCGAACTCTTGACCGTCGACGACGATACGTCCCTCGGCCACGTACGCGGCGCGCTCGACGTGCTCGGCAGGCAGCTCAATCGACGCCCCTGCGTCGAGGGTTGCGGCGACGTAGAACGTGGGGCTCATGATCTTCACCGGTGACTCTGCTCCATACGCCGTGCCTGCGATGAGTCGGAGGTCGACGCCGGGACGCGCAATGACGGGGATCGTGCTTGCATCGTGGTGATCGAAGCGCGGGGCCATCTCCTCCGCGTTCTTTGGAAGCGCCACCCACGCCTGAATGCCGTGGAGCCTTCCGCCGTGGCGACGTCGCTCGTCTGGGCTTCGCTCCGAATGCGCGATCCCGCGACCAGCAATCATCCAGTTGACCGCGCCCGGCTGAATCACCTGCGCCGAACCGAGACTGTCGCGGTGCATGATCTCGCCCTCGAAGAGATACGTCACCGTGGCAAGGTTGATGTGCGGATGCGGGCGAACATCGAGACCCTTGCCAGGAGGCAAATCGGCCGGTCCCATGTGATCGAAAAAGATGAAGGGCCCGACCATGTGCTGTTCGGTCGACGGCAGGAGGCGTCGCACGCTGAACGCGCCGATGTCGCGCAGACGCGAGCGAACAACGAGCGCAAGCGCGTTGCATGAAGGCGCGGTGCAGGCGGGCTCGTTGTCGTCTAGCTTGCTCATCGCCGGATCCCCCTTGGTCCGGCAACTGTATGCACGATGAAAGCAGTCCGCTTGGCCGGCATCGCATGCCACGGCGGCGCGCGTCCGCACAGCCGTCAATCACTCTCTTCGACGGCAATTCCTTCCAGATGTGCCGTGTCGTTCCACCTGTGGAGCACGACGCGTTCGCCCGCGTGCTCGACGATCGTGAGGCTCGCGTTGCCCGCGCCCGAGAGCACGCGCCAACCGTCCTTGCCGAGAACGCCGAGGATCTTCGCGACGTAGCTACGAATGGCGCCGCCGTGCGAAACGACGAGAACGCGCTTTCCCTCATGTGACGCAGCGATGCGGGCGACCGCGCGCGTAACCCGTTCAGCGAGCATTGCGTACGTCTCGCCGCCGCCCCGCACGACGTCTTTTCCCGCCAACCATGCGGCCCATTCGTCGGGGAAGAGTCTCGCAACCTCGTCGTAGCTCTTTTCGCCCCACGTTCCGACATCGACCTCGCGCAGATCGCGATCGAGCGCCGGCACGAGACCGGTCGCGGCGCCAACGATGTTCGCGGTCTCCACCGCGCGTTCGAGATCACTCGCGACAATGGCGTCGAGTTCGGCTTCGCGCATGCGCGCAGCAAGCCGTTCGGCCTCGTGCCGACCGCGCGGCGACAGCCCCGATCCTCCTTGTCCCTGAAAGATCCGTTTCGCGTTTGCGGCCGTCTCGCCGTGCCTAGCAAAGAAAAGAGTGGTCATCGGCGCACCATTTATTGTTCCCGTCCCACGCTCCACAAGACGTTTGCTTGTACTGTACAAATGCTCAGCATCTCCGTCCTCGCTCCTCAACTCGCTTGCCGGTACGGAGACCTGCGACTAAGTTTCGGCCTTCTGAATTTCGGTGGACCGCTTCTTTGGTTCACCGTTTGACCCGAAGTGAGAGTGTCATGGCGCGCGTTACCGTCGAAGATTGTCTGGAGCGTGAAGAGAACCGTTTCGCGCTGGTCATCCTTGCTGCTCGTCGCACGCGCCAAATCATGAAGGGTGCAAGCCCCCTCGTTCACTCCAAGAACAAGCCCGCCGTCACGGCGCTTCGGGAGATCGCCGCCGGCAAGGTCCACTTCGATCGCATGAGCAACGATGCCGTGCAGGATTGGATCGAGCATATGAATCGGTCTGGTCTCTACTGATCACGCCCACGTCGCGCTCATCCTCGAAGAAACCGTTGTCGGCGCGCGCGTCAAGCCGGCGGCCGGCGCGCGATCGTGAGCTCGAAGTGGGCTCGCAGGCTCACTACGAAGATCCGGCGTATTACGATCATGCCTACCGCGGGCAGATCGATGATGTTGTATACTACACGAATCTCGCCGCCGCACACCCGCGCGTCCTCGAATACGGCATTGGCAATGGGCGCATTGCACTGCCCATTGCGCGCATGGGCACCAACGTAGCCGGCATCGATCTGTCGAAGGCCATGCTCGCGGATCTGCGCACGCGCCTGGGCCGCGAGAGCAGCGAAGTTCGTACGCGCGTCACGGCGCGGCGCGGCGACATGCGTTTCATGCGGCTCGGCCAGCGCTTTCCACTCGTACTCTGCACGTTCAACACGGCGCTGCATCTCTACACGCGAAAGGACGTCGAACGCTGGCTTGCACGCGTGCGCGAGCACCTTCTTCCCGGTGGGGAACTGGTCGTCGATATCGGGATGCCCGTCCTCGAAGATTTGGTGCGGAATCCGATGACTCCGTTTCGCGTTCCATCGTTCGTTCATCCCACGGCGGGCCGCGTGAAATATCATGAGTATTTCGACTACGATCGCGTAAGACAAATCACCTTCGTGTCGATGTGTTTCGAACCCGTGGATCGAAAGAAAAAATCAAACCATGATAAGGCGTTTATGACACCGCTCGCGCACAGACAATTCTTCCCGCAGGAATGGGAAGCACTCCTTCATTATAATGGGTTCGAGGTCCACCACGTGTTCGGCGATTTCCATGGCGGTCCGCTCACCGCAACTTCAGACGTCATGATTTGGCACGCACGCAGCCGTCGCGGCTGGAGGATGCGTTGAGCACCATCGCCGAAGCACTTGCGCACGTTCGGGATCGGATCGCGCGGGCCGCCATCGCGTGCTCGCGCAATCCGGAGGACATCAAGCTTATCGCGGTGTCGAAAACGAAACCGGAAACGGCCGTGCGTGAAGCTTACAAGGCAGGACAGCGAGCGTTCGGCGAGAACTACGCGCAGGAGCTCGCCCAGAAAGCCGATCATCTTACCGATCTTGCGGATATCGAATGGCATTACATTGGCCATCTTCAGTCGAACAAAGCAAAGTACGTCGCGCGCGCCGCCCACGTCCTTCACGCGCTCGACTCCCCATCGCTCGTTCGCGAGCTCGGAAAGCGCCTCGCCCAAAAAGATGAAAACGGCAATATGCGCGGCCCGCTGCCAGTGCTCATCGAGGTGAACGTCGGCGCCGAGCCGCAGAAGCACGGCGTGTCACCGGCCAATCTTGGGCCGCTGCTCGAAGCCGTGGATCACGAGCCAACATTGAAGCTCCGGGGTCTGATGACGATGCCTCCGCAGGACCTCGAGAACGCGCGCCGAGCTTTCGAGGCGCTCGTCTCTTTGCGTAACCTCCACGGCGGACAAACGCGATTGCCCGAACTCTCCATGGGCATGAGCGAGGATCTCGAGATCGCCATTGCCTGCGGCGCAACGATGGTGCGCGTCGGGTCCGCGATTTTTGGTGCGCGCGAATAGGAATCCGCGTGTGAATCGAACTTCGTTACTTACCATCGTTCCCTTCCTCGCCGTCGTGACTTTCCTTGCGATTGGCATTCACCTGTATTTCTATCGGCGCCTTATCAAGAGTCTCACTTCAAAGCGTGCGGTCCACATCGCAGGGGCCATTCTTTTTGGCTTGCTCGGCGCGCTCATCGTCCTCGGACCGCTATCGATGCGGTTCGCCGTACCGCATGCGCTCCGACCCATCAGCCGAGTGAGTTTCATGTGGTGGGCAGTTAGCTTTTATCTCTTCATGGGCTTGCTGCTCGTCGACATCGGCGTGCTCGTTGCGAGACTCGTTAAGAAGCTTCGAACGAAGAAGGCCGCCTCGAACGAGAGTCCGGTGAATGGGGAACGCCGCGAGTTCCTCATGAAGTCTGCCCGGTTCTCGGCCTCGGTTGCGGCGATCGGAGTGACGGGCTTCGGCTTCGCCGAGGCGAACAGACTGCCACGGATCTCCAAGGTACACGTCAAGCTCCCGCGGCTGCCTGCGACGCTTTCGGGCATGACGCTGGCGCACCTGTCCGACATCCACGTCGGCGGCTGGATCGATCGCAAGTTTGTCGAGTCGATCGTCGCACGCACCAACGAGCTCAAGCCCGACGTGGTGGTCATTACCGGAGATCTCGTGGACGGCAGCGTGCGCGAACTTCGATCGATGGTCGCTCCGTTGATGAATCTGCAATCCCAATTAGGCACTTACTTCGTCACCGGGAATCACGAGTACTACTCGGGAGCGAACGAGTGGTGCGCGGAGCTGACGCGCATGGGGATCACGGTGCTGCGAAACCGGCACGTCGCGATCGGACGCGGTGCGGACACCCTCGATCTCGTGGGCGTCGATGATTGGGCCGGCGGGGGCGGACGCGGGCGCGGCGCGGATCTCGATGCCGCGGTGGCCGGGCGCGATCGATCGCGCGCAGCGATCCTGCTGGCCCATCGACCGCGCGACGTCGAGAGAGCCGCGGCGCTGGGAATGGGCCTACAACTTTCGGGGCACACCCACGGCGGCCAGATCTGGCCGTGGACCTACATGGTGAGGCGCACATACCCGTATTTCTCAGGCCTTTACTCTGTTGGCGGGATGGCGCTCTACGTCTCGAACGGGTGCGGGTTCTGGGGACCGCCGGTCCGAGTGGGCGCACCCTCCGAGATCGTTCACCTGGTCCTTAGTTCCCATCCGGAAACTAACTAACTTCGTTTCCAGGCGAGGACGTCGCGCAGTCGTGTCGGCGTGCTCGTGCGCGGGCGGCCGGCGCGAATGCACTCCGCGAGAGCGCGGTGCGCCTCGTCCGTGGCGTCGAGTTCGAGCGCACGATCGATCGCCTGACGCGCTTCTTCATGATCGCCTGCAGAGAGAAGTGCGGTTGCAAGAACCGCGAGCGAGCGCGCAGTCTCACCATCGAGCTCGCATGCTCGCCTCGCGTGCGCGAGTGCTGCGGCCGGATCTTCGAGAGCGACGTGCGCCGCAACGATCTCCATGTGCGCGGGCGTTGCTCCCGCCGACAGCCGGATGGCCTCGGCAAACGCGTCGCGTGCCGCACGCCACTGCTCGAGTCGTCGCTCAGCGATTCCCACGGCGAAGTACGCGTGCCAAACGGGATGCGCCGTCGCAAGGCTTCGTGCGCGCGCCGCGATGGTATCGAGATCTTCGGCGGGTGCCCGGTACGCTGCACGCAGCACCGCGTCGATCTCGAGCGACGCTTGCGGCTCCTCCAGCGCGAGCCTGCCGCGCTGCGCTTCGGAAGCCAGCGACGAAGTTGGAGCGAGCTGCTCGACGAGCGCGAGCCTCCTGATGGACGCCATGCGATCGCCCGTCTTCGCGAGAGCGCGCGCGAGCACGAGATGCGCCCACGGATCGTTCGGCGTGCGGTCCACGAGCGCGAAGGCGAGCTTGCGGACGCGAGCGGCTCGCGCAATCCCTTCGGGTTCGACTGCGAGCGAGAGCTGGATCGAACGACGGAGGATCTCCGGCGGCAAAACCCCACGGTGACATGCGACCAGCACCATATCCACGAGCCGCGTGGCCGCCGGGATGTCTTTTCGATCCATCAAGAGCGACGCGAGATTCATGAATGCCGGCGCATAGAGAGGATAGGTGTCGAGCACCATGCGCCACGCGCGCTCGGCCTCGTCGAGATGTCCTCGCTCCGCGAGCACGATCCCACGCTCCGTGTTGAGCAACGGATCGATTGCGCCGTGGATCAACCCGTTTTCGATCGCCGAGAGCGCACCGGAAAGATCGCCGTGCGAGCGACGAGCCTCGGAGACGAGCGCGTAGAGGCGTGCCCGCTCCGGAGCGAGCAAGAGCGCTTCGTGCGCGCGCTTCTCGGCCTCCTCGCCGTTGCCGGCACGCATATGGAGCGCAGCCACGGCCTCGAGGAGCTCGGCGTTGTCGGGCGCATCCTCGATGGCTCTCACGAGCGCGCGGAGCGCAGCATCCATCAGCTTTGCGTCCGGTGGTGCAGCAACCGCCGCATCGAGCGCGATCGACGCGAGCCGGCTCGCGGGGAATCGCGCCTCGGGAGCGTCGAAGATCGCGCGTCCGAGATGCACCATGGCGGCGAGTCTGTCGTGAGGTCCCCCGCGCAGGGGATCGTGCAGCGCACACCGCTCTGCGCGAAGCACGCTCTCGAGCGCGTCCCATGAAAGATCGCCGATGTCGCGCACGGTGCCGAGCTCGCCGCCGAGTTGTGACCAAATCTCGTCGAACGCCGCGAGCAGCGTGCGCCCCGCGGTCTCCCCGTCGACGTGAGCTTCGACCTTCGCGCGCGTGCGCCCGTCCTTCGTTTCGAACACGAGAAGCTGGATGAGGCCGCGTCCGTCGATCGGCGGCTCGAACGTCCCGGTCACCACGAAATTCACGCTGGATGGCGCGCTACCCGAGCCCGCGAGATCCTTCCATGCGCGCGGCGGTACGAAAGCTTCGACCGGAGCCTGAGCATCGGACGCCGAGGACGCGCGCGCGAACCCGTGGCTCCATCGGTCTGCGCACGTTGAATCGCTCCGATCTTCGCTCCCGTCCGTGGGGTCGTTCGATGTCGGCGTGCGCGCGAGAAGTTGCGCGAGCGCGACACTCTCGCCGTCGATCTGCGCGAAGCTGTGTACGAGCGCTGCGAGGCCAAGGCCGAGTCCGCGTCCATCATCGGGTACGCCGAACGGGATCACGACGGCACGCGGACTCGTCATCGCAATCTCATGCCCTCAGATCGTCTTCTGCACAAGCTGCGCGAAAACCGAGCGCGAGAAGTGAGCGCTCGAATCGTGGAAGCTTGTCTTTCTTGCTACTGTCAG
Source organism: Polyangiaceae bacterium (assembly GCA_009781005.1). Classification (GTDB taxonomy): domain Bacteria; phylum Myxococcota_A; class Polyangia; order Polyangiales; family Polyangiaceae; genus Labilithrix. Next base: position 9,922 of record WQYX01000066.1, read on the forward strand.
AACGTGACACGAGCGCGCAGCCACGCGAGCGGCACCGGAGATATGTTCTCCGAAGGATCGAGCACGCTCTTTGACGCTGCGGTGAAACGACAGTCCTCGAACACCGGCGCCATACCGCTTGCAGAGCGCATGCGCCCTTCGCAGCTCGATGCCTACGTGGGCCAGGCGCATATCCTCGGACCGGGTAAGTTCCTCGCAAACGCGATCAACAGAGATCGCGTACCCTCGATGATCCTCTGGGGACCGCCGGGCGTCGGCAAGACCACGCTCGGTCGGGTCATCGCCGCACGCACCAAATCGGTTTTCGTGCCGTTCTCCGCCGTACTTGGCAGCATCCAGGAACTGCGCGAGATTGTTTCTGGCGCGCGCGAGCGGCTCTCGTACAAGGCTGAGCGCACGCTCGTTTTCGTCGACGAGATCCACCGCTTCAACAAGGCGCAGCAGGATGCGTTCTTGCCTCACGTGGAAGCCGGCACGATCACGCTCGTGGGTGCGACGACCGAGAACCCGTCGTTCGCGGTGAACGCGGCGCTGCTCTCGCGCTGCAAAGTCTTTCGTCTCGAGCCGCTCTCCGAGGATGCTCTCGTGACGATCTCGAAGCGCGCGCTGGCGGACACCGAAAACGGTCTCGGTGGCAGAGGACTCTCTGCGGACGACGACGCCATGCTCGCGATCGCCGTGCTCGCACGCGGCGACGCACGCCGTGCACTCGCAACCCTCGAAGCCGCCGCCGAGTACGCGCAATCGCGCGGTGAGAAGAACATCACGACGAGCACGCTCGCAGCTTCGGAAGAGAGGACGCCGCTCCTTTACGACAAGGCGGGCGAGGAGCACTACAACGTCATCAGCGCGTTCATCAAATCCATGCGAGGCTCCGATCCCGACGCCGCGATTTATTGGATGATGCGCATGCTCGAGGCCGGCGATGATCCGCTCTTCGTCTTGCGCCGAATGCTCATCTTCGCGAGCGAAGACGTCGGCAATGCAGACCCTCGCGCGCTCATGATCGTCATGAGCGCGGACGCAGCGTTCCGTCGCGTGGGCATGCCCGAGGGACTCTACCCGCTTGCGCATGCGGCGCTCTATCTCGCGTGTGCACCCAAATCGAACAGCGTAAAGAACGCGTGGCAGCGCGCCAAGGCACTCATCGAGGCGCACGGTTCGCTCCCCGTGCCGATGAAGTTACGCAATGCCGTCACGAAATTGACGAAGGAGGAGGGATATGGTGCAGGATACAAGTACGCGCACGATTACGAGGGCGGCGTCGTGCGCGGCGAGACGTACCTGCCCGACGCGATCGTCGGCGAGACGCTCTACGTTCCTACGGATCATGGTGAGGAAACACGCATTGCCGCGCGTCTCGCATCCCTACGCAGCACCGATAAATAGATATCGAACCGAGTCGGCCAAAGAGATGCGAGCCCGCCGAGGCGCGAGGCCGGAGGCGTACTTGAAGTACGGGGGGAGGCCGAGCAACGAAGGCGGGCGACGCATATCTGCAGGCCGTGCGTGCAGAAACGCCTCACCGTGAGCACCGTGAGGCGTTTTCGTCGCCGCGTTTCGGCGCGGATTGAGACACTTACGGTGAGTGGCGATGCCGGCGTGCGCTTTGCTATCGGCGCCATGCGACGCGTGAGCACGTGCACTGCCGCACGCTCAACGAAGCTGCACACGCGATATGCATTGCACCGAGGTCCACGTGGACAACGCTCCTTCGACTTCATCACTGCGACCTTTGGTCACGGAGACATGTACGCCAAAGTCAAAAGCGGAGCGTGATGGTTTGTCCTATTCTCCCCTCGTGATCGCCATGACGAGCGCTCCGCGGACCAGAGAGGGATCCGATCCGGTCCTCCGCGGAGAGCAGAGGCCGTCTCTCGAGGGCGTCGTCGTGCTCGTTGTTGACGATGATGACGACGCGCGCGTGTTGCTGCGCATCCTCCTCGAGCGCCGGAACGCCACGGTGCTCGTTGCGTCGAACGCTCGCGATGCGTTCGTGCTGGTCAAAACGCAGCAGCCCCACGTCATCGTCTCCGACATCGCAATGCCCGAGGAAGATGGCTACGCCCTCATCCAACGCGTCCGCACCTTGAACGAGGACCGTGGCGGACGCACGCCTGCCATCGCCGTCACGGCCTACGCGGGTACGGGCGATCGCGCGCTCGCTCTGCAGGCGGGGTTCGATGACCACCTGCCGAAGCCCATCGATCTCGACAACCTCGTCGAGACGATCCTCGCTCTCTACGAGGCGGAGATGCACGACTCGCCACCCGAGAGCTACCGCCGCTAAAAACGTGTTTGCTAACCTGCTGCGCGCCGCGATCTCTTCGTTTTTTCCTGCGGTGCGTGCTCACGTACTTCAAGTACGTTCCACGCGCTCCTCGGAAAAAGCCTCGACCTCGCGTCGCTCGCGACGGTTATCAAACGCGTTTTAATCGAGTGACGAGAGGGCGGATTGGAGCTCCGAGAGGGCGTGGCTGTCGCCCTTCGCGCGTGCTTGTAGGATCCCCGCTTCCAGCCACTCGCGCGCTTCGTTCTTGCGGCCCACGCCCTCGAGGAGCTGCCCGCACATCAGGTACATCGCAACGTAGTCCGGGTTCTTGTTCCGGAGCGTGGCAAAGGCCTCGAGCGCCTCGTCCCAACGTTCGAGCTTGCGATACTCCATTGCCAGGCCGTACCAGGCGTTGGGATCGTCAGTGCCGTCGCTCGTGACCTTTTCGAGAAATGCGAGGCGCTTACTCACGCGATAACGGTCGTCTTTACATCGGGCCCCGTCAAGGCGACACACTCGCAAATCATGACTCACCGCCTCACCACGTTGCTGTCCTCCGAGACCATCGCCGCACGCGTCAAGGAGCTCGGGGCCGAGATCGCGAAAGCGTACTCTGGCAAGAAGCTCGTCCTCATCGTCATTCTCAAGGGAAGTTTCCTCTTCGCCGCCGACCTTTGCCGCGCGATCGAGCTGCGAGATCTACGCGTCGACTTTCTTGGCGTGCGCTCGTACGGCGAAGGCACCGAAACGAGCGGCGTCGTGCAGATTACGCAAGATCTCTCCAGACCCATCGAGGGAGAGGACGTCCTCATCGTCGAAGACATCGTCGACACTGGACTCACCCTCCTGCACCTGACGGATCTGCTCCGCACGCGCGGCCCGCGCAGCGTGGCCGTCTGCGCACTGCTCAAGAAACCCACGCGCGCACGAACCGCAGTGGACATCGATTATCTTGGCTTTACGATCGACGACGAATTCGTCGTTGGCTACGGGCTCGACGTAGGGGAGAGATATCGGAATCTGCCGTACATCGCCATGGTCGAGAGGGACTGAACGTCGAGAGCGTGGCCATCGGTCCACGCGATGACGGATCCATCGTGATCGGTCCGGTAGGTCGTGATGCCCGCTCGAGCGAGCGCCAGAAGAGTGTTCGGGTGCGGGTGCCCGAAGCGATTTCGAATGCCGCAGGAGATGATCGCCGCGCGCGGTGACACGGCGTCGAGCAGCGCACGGCTCGAAGAGGTGCGGCTGCCGTGGTGGCCGACCTTCAGCACGTCGGCGCGCAGCCTGTCTTTGGCAACGCGGAGGAGCTCCTCCTCTTCCTCGCGCTCAGCATCACCGACGAAAAGGAACGCTCGCTCGCCATAACGGATGCGAAGAACGAAGGAGTTGTCGTTGGGACCGCGATCATTCTCACGCGGATCGTTCGCACACGGAGCGAGCACCTCCACGACGGCATCTCCGAATTCGTGTATTCCACAAACATCGACGGATCTTCGTACGGGCACTCCGCGCGCGCGCATCGCGGCGAGCAGCTCGCCGTATCCGCTGCTCGAGTTCTCCGTCTCGCCCTGCCCCGTGTCCCAGAACTCGCCAACGTGCACCGCAAGAAGACCCGCGCGCAAACCACCCAAGTGATCCGGATGTGGATGCGAGAGCACGACGACGTCGACCGACGTTCGTCTTCGATCTCGCAAGAGCGGAGCGATCACGCGCTCACCGATGTCGACGGGACTGCCAACGAGACCGCCGCCATCGATGAGCATGAGCCTGCCGTCCGGCAGATCGACGAGCGCGGCATCTCCCTGGCCCACGTCGGCGAACGTGACGCGCAGCACGCCGGGCGTCTTGCCTGCTGCTCTCGCAACGAGTTCGAGGACGACGAGCAGAGCCGCGCTGCCGGCGATCCAGAGGCGGCGTCGATTGCGTGTATTATGCACTTTAGCGAACACGGCGAGGCCGAGCGCGAACACGGCGAGCGCGCACAGCTCCGCGGCCGTTGGCGCTGGCACGGCCACCGAGCCCCACGCGAACGCCGAGAAGCGCTGTGCCACCCATCGCACCAGGCCGAGTGCCCCCGACGCAGCAAGCGCGGTTCCGCGCTCCGCTGCCGGCACGGGAGAGAGAACGGCGTGCACGAGGCAAAGGGGCAATGCTGCGATTTCACCGAGTGGAACGGCGACGAGGTTCGCGATGAGGCCCGCGACCGGCAGCTCCGGAGCCATGCATGCGAGCACCGGCGAACATGCCACCGACGCCGCGGTGGTTGCAGCGAGCGGACGCGCAAGGAAGCCGGTCCACGACGGCAGACGCGCGTTGAGCGCAGCGAGGATCGGCGGGCCGAGCGCAAGCAACCCTACGGTTGCAGCCGCAGAGAGAAGGAACGACAGGTCGTAAGGCACGAGCGGATCGACGAACTCCATGCCAACGATCGACAGACCGAGAGCGCGCCACGTGTCGGGCTTTCGCGACAGAACGTGAGCGCAGAGCGCGACGGCCGACATCCACGCGGCGCGCATCGCCGAACCGCTTCCTCCAGCGAAGTCGGCATAGAGGAAGGCAGCCGGAATGCCGACCGCTGCGGCAACGCGATGGACGTCGCAGCGTATCGCGAGTGCTTCCCATCGCAGCAGGAGGACCCGCAGCGCAGCGACGAACGACGCCACCACGAGAACGAGGTGCATGCCTGAAACCGCGAGCAGATGAGAGAGCCCGCTGCGTCGAAAGGCACGCTGATCGTCTTGCTCGAGCGCCGACTCACCGAGGACGAGCGCGCGCGCCATACCCTCCGTCTCCGGCGGAAACGTCGCGAGAATGCGGCGTCGCACGATCTCGCGTGCGCGATCGATCACGCTCGTGAGCGAACGCGCTCTCTTGGTGACGAGGACGTCCTCCGCACCACCCGAGAGGATCACGCCTCGGTGCGCGAACGAGGGCGCGGGATCTGCGGCGCCATCATTCCAGAAGCGGTAGCCGGGCGCGAGCGTGACCACCGCCGAAACACGATCGCCGCGCGCGAGAGGCGGTGCGACGTCGTTTGGAATGTAGAGACCGACGAGCCCGCGAAAGGTGCCGCGTTCGCACGACGCTCCTTCGACATCCACGTCGACGCGAACCGCGTCGATGGTGCGCGCCGGCGAGCTTTCGACACGACCTTCGACGTGACAGCGCGCCGGCCAGCGGCGATCGATCGAAACCGCGACGCGCGCGTCCTCGAAGGTGCGGACGGCACCCTGCGTGCGGAACGCCGAGATCGCGAATGCGCCGGCGCACGCGAGTGCAAGAGCGCGATGCGATGACGACAGGCACGCGAGCGCGACGAGCACGACGGCGATCGACAAGCCGATTTCGATAGGCGCGACGTACGCGAGCGCTCCTGCGCCCACGGCGAGTCCGACAGCGAACGTAGCGTCGATCGGCATGGCAACGTGGGAGGCCCCAGCATCGCGTGAGCCACACGCGAGACCGCTGAAATCCCAGATTCCGCATCGAGCGCACGACTGTCACGGACGGATCGTCGATCGTCCTCGGACATCGCGCCATTTTTGCGAGACACGAGAAACCGTAGGATGCATGATCACGATCATGACCGCGCAATCTCCGTCGCCCGCACGCACCGTGATCTTGGCCGCCATCGACGGCGTCGAACGAACGGATGACGTGCTTCGCAGCGCGCTGCTCCATGCTCGAACGCTCCCGGGCGCCGAGCTCCACCTCCTGCACGTCATCGAGCCGCTGCCGGATCCCGTGAATGGCAACGTCACGGTGGCTACGCAATTGCTCGAGGCCGCGCGCGCTCTCATGGACGAAACGACCGAAAGCGCACGCCAAAGTTTCTCTGGACGCATCTGCAGCCACGTCGCCACGGGAAGGCCGTGGCGTGAAATCGTGCAGCTTGCAATGAACCTCCAGGCCGATCTCATCGTGGTTGGCTCACACAACAAACGTGGCTTGGAACGCTGGCTGCTTGGCTCGGTCTCCGAGCAAGTCGTGCGCAAAGCAAGCTGCGAGGTTCTCGTTGCGCGTCCGAAGGGCGGCACCGGGATCCCCGAGATTGAGCCGCCGTGCCCCGAATGCGTTGCTCTTCAAGCGTCGAGCGGCGGCCAGCAACTCTGGTGCACGCGTCACGATCACCGGCACGCGCATCCGCGCGGCCACGTCCATTACGAACAGACACCCTCGTTCGGCGGCTCGATGTTCATCCGCCCCAATCAGTAGGGTTTTCCGATGCGTCGCCCGCCTTCGTTCGCCGTTCTCGTCGTGGTTGCCATTGCAACCATTTCGTTGCATACAACGGCGGCACCGCCCGACGAAGCGCCGGCCGAGTGCCGCGCGCAAGTAGAGAACGCTTTGTCGGCGCTCGCACCGTGCTTCGACAAGTCCAGTCGAAAGCTCGCAGCGGGCAGTCCGGGAACACTCGAGCACGCCATCGCCGCGTACGCGCCCGCACGATTTCATGCCGTGAGCGAGGGAACGCTCGGCCCCATCATCTCCAACGCGCGCTGCCCGGACGACATGGCCCTCGCCTTCGGGCGCTTTTGCATCGATCGCTACGAGGCCAGTCTCGTTGAACGTATGCCCGACGGCACCATAACGGCTGTCTCGCCGTACGTCACACCGCCGGCCGACGGACACGTGTATCTTGCACGTAGTGTCAAGGACGTCGTCCCGCAAGGGTACATCAGCGCGGCGCAGTCGGCTGCAGCATGCAAGGCTTCCGGCAAGCGCCTCTGTCAGCCGGTCGAGTGGCGTGCAGCGTGCGGTGGAAGTGCTGGCTATGCGTTTCCGTACGGGCCTTCACGCGATGCAGGCAGATGCCACGACTCCGGCGTCTCGCCAATGCTCGCGTATCATGAAGACACGATGAAGCGCGGATGGGGACGCGACGAGCTCAACGATCCGCGCAACAATCAACTTGCCGGAGGGCTCGCGAAAACCGGCGCATTCCCCGACTGCAAAAACGACTTCGACGTCTACGACATGGTCGGCAATCTCCACGAGTGGACCGCGGATCCGAACGGGACGTTTCAGGGTGGCTACTGGCTCGACACCTCGCAACACGGTGACGGCTGCGCGTACCGCACGATCTCGCACGGCTACGAGTATCACGACTACTCGACCGGTTTTCGCTGCTGCGCCGATCCGATCGCGGCTCCTTAATAGAATTGCATCCAGCCAAGACTGAGGTGAGAATCACTGCGTTTTTGTGACGCATGCCCATCTCATGAGTATTCGCCGATCGAGGGTCAAGTGAATCATGCTCGCAGTCTTGCTTTTTTTGCGTTACTCGCCATCGGGTGTACGGGGTTCGACTCCCAGCTGCTCCCGAACGCGTCGGATCAAGAGGCTGGTGGTGACAATGCGAGCGAGGACGGGGGCGATGTTAGCCTGAAAAGCTACGTGGTCTCGACGCTGGCGGGCACGGGCGAAGCGGGTGCTGCGGATGGCCCCGGCTCGCAGGCGACTTTCAGAAATCCGACAGGGATCGCCATCGGACCAGATGGCAGCCTCTACGTCGCCGACCACAACACGATCCGTAAAATCGCTGTCGACGGTACAGTCAGTACCTATGCAGGCACGGGCGAAACGGACCTAACCGACGGCTCCTGCGCGGCCGCAACCTTCTGGTATCCTTTTGACATTGCCGTGGACGCGGTCGGCAACGTCTATGTGGCCGATTGGGCGAACAACGCTATCCGGAAAATTTACCCCACACCATGTCAGGTCATCACGCTGGCTGGGGCGGGTCCGAATAATCCCGGCGCTTCCGATGGCGTGGGTCCGGCAGCAATGTTTCAGGTCCCGAGGGGACTGACGTTGGACGCCTCGGGCAATGTCTATGTTGCCGACTCTTACAACAACAAGATCCGAAAGGTGGATCCAAAGGGCAACGTCACCACCGTCGCGGGCACCGGCACTGCGGGCCATGACGAAGGCCCGGCGTCGAGTGCCACTTTCAATTGGCCGACGGGGATCGCCGTGGATACGGCAGGTATTTTATACGTAGCTGAGAGCATAAACAACGACATCCGCAAGATCGCCGACGATCAGGTCACCACGCTGGCCGGCTCGGGTGCCGCTGGATTGATTGACAGTACAGGTACCGATGCCGCGTTTAGTGCTTCGCAGGGCATAGCAATCGACGCAAAGGGCAACCTCTTTGTGGCGGACAGTGGCAACAACGCAATACGCGAGGTCACGCCAGCCGGCGAAGTCACAACGATTGCAGGTACCAGTGTGAAAGGCGCCGATGACGGTCCAGCCGATACAGCCACCTTCTATGACCCCCACGGCGTGGCGGTGAGTCCCAACGGCGTGATCTACGTTGCCGATTCTGGGAACAACAAAATCCGCAAGATCACACCCGTGGGGCAGTAACTCAATCAGAAGTATGAAAAGTATGAACGCGCCAGGACACCGTGTCCGGTGGACTCTACTTCATTCGAATGAGGCCTTCTTGCGCTGTTGACGCGACGAGGCGGCCCGACTGCGTGTAGACCCGACCGCGAACGAAACCGCGGGCACCGTGCGCCGCCGGACTATCGACGACGTGCAAGAGCCACTCGTCGACGCGGAACGGCGCGTGGAACCAAATCACGTGATCCAGGCTGGCGATCTGCATGCCGGGAGTGATCCACGTGGCGCCATGAGGAAAGAGCGCCGTGGTGAGGAACGAGTAGTCGGACGCGTACGCGAACAGGTACGCATGCAGCGCGGGATCGTCCGGGAGGCGGCCGGCCGTCTTGAACCAGACCATGCGATGGGGCGGGTGCTTGGACGGCGTGAATGGATCGTCGTCCGGCTCAATGGGCCGCACCTCGAACGGGCGCGCGGATGTCAAGCGTTTGCGCAAGAACGCAGGGAGCCGGTCGGCGTGCACCAGGAGGCGCTCTTGCTCGGTTCGGAGCGTGTGGGGCGCGGGGGCGTTGGGCATCGCTTCCGCGTGTTCGAAGCCTGGCTCGTCGATCTGAAAGGACGCGGCAGCGTGAAAGATGGGGTGGCCACTCTGGATGGCGACGACGCGGCGCGTGTTGAAGCTGCCGCCGTCACGGGTACGATCGACGTCGTAGATAATGGGCTTTGAGACATCGCCCGGCCGCAGGAAGTAAGCGTGCATCGAGTGAACACGACGCTCGGCGGGCACCGTGCGGACCGCAGCGGAGAGCGCTTGGCCGAGAACGTGGCCTCCGTAAACCGTTCCCCAGCCGAGATCCTGGCTCTGGCCGCGAAAGAGGTTTTCTTCGATGCTCTCGAGTCCGAGCAGTTCTACGAGTTCATCGAGGACTTTCGACATTGCCGGCACTTTCCAAGGGAAGCCGTTTCGGTACCACGTCTTGCGCAACAGTGCTCGCGCGCGCTGCCGGGACGGCGTACGCTCGCGGTATGCGAACTCTCAGGCGTATAGCAGTCACGATCGGTGCAGCATTGGTAATGGCTCTCGGCGCCTGCGGGCTCAACGTGGAGGGAACGTTGAACACCAATAACGCGGATGATGCGGGTTCGGACGGCGGAGACACAACGGGCAACGCTGACAACCCGGGCACGCCCGACACTGGCGGCGAAGATGTAGATACTGGCCCCGTCATGAATCCTAATTACAAGAACCGTGTCACCGACGGTCTCGTCGCACTTTATGACTTCGAGGAAGGCGCGGAAACGACCGTGTCCGATGGCATAAAGCCATCCCTCAATCTAACGATTCCGCAGGACGATTTAAATTCCGATCCAATCAAAGTGCAGTGGTTGGACCACGCGCTTAGCATCAATGACTTCACGCTCATCCAATCGAGCGGACCGGCTAGCAAGACTGCGACTGCGAAAGACTGCAACGCGATGGCCCTCTCGGTCGAAGCGTGGGTCAAACCCTCGGATGGGAGTCAGGGAGACGGACGCATCGTGACCATGTATGGGGTAAACAGTAGCGGCACGCCCACGCAGCGTTTTACGTTCAGCTCTAACGTGTCCACCTCCTCTTTCGGAGCGTCGTTTCGCGGCGAAAATCTCACTGTGAGCGAGTCCGTTCCGACAGGGCTCGTACACCTCGTCGCCACACGTGAGAGCGGCGGAGCACGCAGCTTCTACGTGAACGGGGGCCTTATGAACAGTCAATCAACCTCCTCACGCACTTCCTCAAACTGGTGGAACAATTACTACCTCCGGATTGGAAGCACGAGCGACGACGGGGACCAAGCCTGGACAGGCGAAATCCATCTGGTTGCCATCTACTGTCGCGCGCTTGACGCCGACGAAGTTCTCAATAACTGCAAAGCGGGTCCCGATCCTGTTCCTGTAGATGGTACCCCCCAATTGCGCCCCGGGCCAGTGATCGCAGCCAGCTCCGAAGAGAGAGAAGCCGCTTCGGTACCGCAGAGCTGCCCTGCGGAACAGAGTCGCACATACCGCCAGGACGGCGTACGCTCGTGGCATGCGAACTCTCTGGCGCGCAGCAATTATGGTCGGTGCAGCATTGGCGATGGCTCTCGGCGCCTGCGGTCTCAACGCCGAGGGAACGTTGAACACCAATAACGCGGATGATGCGGGTTCGAACACTGAACCGACAGACGCAGCGGACGTCACGAGCCCCGGCGATGACACAGACGCCAGCGATGCGTCGGACGCAGCAGATACTCCCGACGCAAATCCGTACAACACGCGCGTCACTGACGGTCTCGTCGCGCTCTATGACTTCGAGGAAGGCGCGGAAAGCGCGGAAACGACCGTTCACGATAGAGAGGATCAACCCATCGATCTGACGATCGCGGACACCAGCAAAGTGACGTGGTTGGATCACGCGCTCAGGATCGATGACTTCACGATCATCCAATCGAACGGGACAGCGGACAAGATCGTGACAACCTGTCAAGGCTCGAACGAAGTCTCGGTCGAGGCGTGGGTTGCGCCCGCAATGAAGATCGATCCCTTGGGTTACGGGCGCATTGTGAATATGTCGAAGTCGAACTCGACGGCCACTAGCGACTGGAATTTCACGCTTGGCACCACCAGCGTCGCCTGGCTGTGGGGGCTCAATGCAGGTGAGCTTCCCATCCAGGGAACTGTCACGACGAACCTCACGCACCTCGTCGCCACGCGCACGAGCGATGGCATGTCCCAATTTTACGTGAACGCTAGCGTCGCAGGCGTGCCGAACTACGGAGTGGCGGGCCTCTCGGGCTGGAAGAAGTACCCACTCGCGATAGGAAACGCACCTGGGGGTGGAGGCAGAGGATGGCAAGGCGAAATCCACCTGATTGCCATCTACTGTCGCGCGCTCAGTCAAGACGAGATCGATCAAAACTTCGCCGCGGGCGCCGATCCTTGATCGCAGTCAATCCCTGCTCGAACCAACGAGCCACGCGAAACTGAAAAAGCCGATTGCACGCGACTGCGACTCGGTCGAAAGTTCACGTTCGCATGCGTCACATTTTTGGGGTTGTTCTTCTCGCGCTGATCACCGCGGGGTGCACCGGCTTCGATCTCGTTGTTCAGTTGACGAACACGCCAGACGCTGCGAGTTCTGGCAGCGATGCGGATGCGACGGATGTCACGAACCCCGGCACTGACGGGGACGCCAGCGATGCGTCCGACGACGCAGCAGACACTCCCGACGCGAATCCGTACAACGCGCGCGTCACCGATGGTCTCGTCGCGCTCTTCGACTTCGAGGAGGGCGCGGGGACAACAGTTCATGATCGGGTTGACGATCCGGCCGACAATCTCGCGGCATACAACCTAACAATTCCGGATGATGGCAAGACGCAGTGGTTGCCACATGCGCTCTCGATCACCGACTTCACGTCAATCACGTCAGACGCCACGTTCGATAAGGCGTTAACAGCTTGCCAGATGTCGAATGAAGTCTCGGTGGAGGCGTGGGTTGTGCCCGCGACAGCGAACTCGGGCACCACCGGTCGCATCGTGAATATGTCGGGGTCGGGGGGCCCCGTCGCTCTGAATTTCATGCTGGGCAGCAGCAGTACCGCCTGGGAATGGGGGCTCAACGCGGGTGAGCGTGTCATCCTGTCAAGTCCGCTGGTCACGACGGACCTGACACACCTCGTCGCCACACGCACGAGCGACGGCACATCCCGTTTCTACATGAATGGAGCTGTTGCGGGCGCGCCGTACAACGGAGTGGCGAGCCTCTCGGGCTGGCAGAAGTACCCACTCGTGATAGGAAACGCACCTGCTGGGAGCAGAGGATGGCAAGGCGAAATCCACCTGATCGCCGTCTACTGTCGCGCGCTCACCGCCGACGAAGTCACGCAGAACTTCGCCGCGGGCGCCGATCCTTAGCGACGCCAACAACCCGTAAGGACGCTGGCAGCCTCGGCACAACGGGCTCCCCTGCCCGCGCGCAGGAAGGCGGACCCCACAGCGCCGAAGGCGCTGAAGACTGGGGTCCGCCTGACGAGCACGAGGCCAAGGGGAGCACGCGCGGCGAGCCGAAGGCGAGACGCGCGGAGGGGTCCACTTAAAAATGATGCCTGAAGCGCGACGCGGTTGCGTACACTACCCGGCCAATGACACCGACGCAGATGCTTGCGGTCGCAATCGCCGCCGTGGTTGGTCTTGCCGTGCTGTTTCTGCTCACGCGCCGGCGCGGCGCGCCAACCAGAAGGGGCACATCGGAACCCGCGCCGCAGTACGTGCGCGTGCAACTTCCCCCGGCGCGAGAGCCTCGCGCGCCCGCGGCACAGACTCCCAACGATGCGGCCTTGCGGGCCGCGCAGCCCCCAACGCCACCCTCAGAGCCAGAGCGCACGCGCGCCGTCGAAGCGCCTCCCGCTGAGGCCACCGAACGCATCACATCGCCCGGGGTGTTCAATTCGCCTGCCAACGAGGTGTTGCAAGGTGAGCGCATCACGCTGCCCATCCCACTGAACGCCGAAACCGTGCGAGCGCCCGCGCCTGCGCCACCTGCGCCAGCACCCGCGCCAACCAACGAACGCGCCGCCCTCCCCCTGTTGGCTCCCACCATCCCCGTTGCAGCTCCGACGGTCCCCGTTGCAGCTCCGACACCGCTCGCCGCCTTCGTGAACGTTACGTCGCCGACCGCGGAACTCGAACGGAACGATCCGCGACATCAATCGGCTCGTCGCTTCGCGCGCGTCGCCGTGGGCGAAATCAAACTTTATCATGAGTCCGACGTGGCAGACGGACGCGTCGCCAAGGATCTCTGGAGGCGACTGCGCCGCGATATCGACATGTGCATTCAGGCATACGAAAAGCGCGTGCCCGCCGATGTCCGCGACCGCTTCGACTATCTCTACGACGAGATCGTTCGTCAGCTTGCGGAGGGCGATCCCTCGAAGCTCGGCGCGGACGCGCCCACCTGCACGATCCCTAAACGCTGAGCCCGCGTTTGCTAACCTGCTGCGCGCCGCGATGCCTGCGTTGGGCCCTGCGGTGCCTGCGCACGTATAACAACATACGCTTGCGCGGGCTCCTCGGGCCCGCCTTGGCCTCGCGTCGCTCGCGACGGTTATCAAACGCGGGCTGACCGCTTTCGATTTGACGCGAGTCAATCGAAGGCGGCCTGTGATCTTGCGGATTCGGTGCTGACTTGCTACGTGCCCGCACATGGGCCTTCGCAGGCACGGCGTCGCGCATCTCCGACGAAGTCTGCGATCGCTTTTTCGCAGGCTAGCCAGGATAATTCACGGCGCGATTTCTACAGACGGCCGAGACCGCAGCGAGAAGGGCGCACGCCGCATCGCAGGACCGAGGCGTACTGTACGTACGCCGCAGGTCCGAGGAGCGTCGTACGCCCTTCGCAGCAAGTGGATCGGCTCGTCTGAGTGGAGTCGCCGTGGATTATCCTGGCTTATCTTCGGCATCGCGCTGATTGTGTCGGCGCCGCTGGTCTTCGGGCCAGCAGGCAACGTCGTGCTTCGCGCATTCGTCGACATGGACGCGCACCATTGCGCCTGCGGGATGAAACAGGGAGAGTGCGGATGCCCCGAGTGCGCACTGCTCGAGAGGGCGCGGCTAGCCGAGCGCGACATTCTGCACGCGCACCCGATTCTGAAGTCGACGTGCAAAGACGATTCTGTGATTCCAGGCGCCGGCGAGCCAATTGTCGCGACCACTCCGCTCCTCGCCATGCTGCCTCCGGTAACCTTCGAAGCCATCAACTTCGGTCGACGGTTTGACGTCGATCCATCGATAGGGCGCGATCGCCCGCCCATTCCTCCGCCCAGACACGTGTCTGCTTAATCAAACCTGGCCATAAGGTGCGTGATCTCCGCGCGATCCGTCGATCGTCGCGGGGTCTACGCCCAAGGTCCATTTGCGGATATGTGCGCGCCTCAAAACATGTAAGGCGCGGAGGAATAGGATTATGAAATACGGATATGTTTTTGGTTTTGCATTTGCGGCTCTGACATTTGGTGTGATCTCCGCGTGCTCGGATGATTCGAACGACACTTCCCCGGTCACGACGAACCCTGGAACGGACACGGGAATCGATGCTGCCCCTGACGGAGGAATGGGTGGAGAGATGGAAGGGGGAATGGACATGGAAGGGGGGATGCACGGGGAGGATGACAATAGTGGGGACGTGATCTACCCGAACGATGCGCTCACGACCGTGGCGGGTGAGCACGTGAAGGTTGCCGTGCGCACCGAGAATCAGCCACCGCAAACGATGCACAACAACTTCCAGCTCACGGTCACGGATGTGGACGACAACCCCACGGCGGATCTGAGGGTCGAACTCTTCGTGGTGCTGCCTGGGGCCACGCCCGAGGACAATTTTATTCCGGGGTGGTGTAGGCCACCGAACAAAACGGTCGCTGTCACCACAGATGCTGACGGCGTGTGCACCTTCAGCGGCGGTCTTCCAACGGCCGGACAGTGGACGTTGAACATGACGTTTTGCCAGGGTAGCGGCCTCACTAGTTGCGCCGATCCGAATGCCGACTGGGTGGAAACCCTGACTGCGCAGTTCGACGTGCAGGACCCCTAACCAACCAGACCAGCCGTTCGCGAGCGGACCGAGGCTAGCCCGAATAATTCATGACGACTCCGCGTAGAAGAGCCGATCCCTTTGCTGCAAAGGTCGTACGGCGTTTCTCGGACCTGCGGCGTACATACAGTACGCCTCGGTCCTGCGATACGGCGTGCGCCCTTTTCGCTGCGGTCTCGGTCTTCTACCGCAATCGCGTCATGAATTATTCGGGCTA
>WQYX01000067.1 GCA_009781005.1 Polyangiaceae bacterium
GTTCGACAGCCGTCGCGAGCGAATCGAGGCTAGGGCGGAGCGCGAGCACCGGGCGGAACAGGCTTTGAGGCCTTTGAGCACGGAGCGCAGCGCCCAACCGACGAATCGATTTCGCGCAGCAGGATGGCGAACTCGCTCCAAGATCGCGGTGCTGCTGCTCGTGTTGATCGCCGTTGTCAGCGTTTCGACGCGTGCGTTTGCGCAGGCCGCGGACGGCGCGGTTGCCGAGGACGCAGGCGCGCCCGCTGCTACTGCGCCGGTGCAAGGAGCTCCCGGCAACGACGCGGACGCCGGAGTTACGGCGACTCCTTCGGCGCACGACGAAGATGGAGGCGCTGCGCACGAAGACGGAGGTGCCGCGCTGAGCGCGCAAGCTGCCGGGCCAACCATCAACATTCCTCCGACGGAAGCGGAAAAAGCAGAAGGAAGCCCCATCGCGCGCATCGACGTCAGTGGCAACCGCCGCGTTGCGCGCGACGACGTCGTCAGCTACTTGCGCGAAAAGCCCGGCGCCAGTTTCAAGATCGATGGTCTCGCGAGCGACGTCCGCGCGCTCTGGGATTCCGGCTTCTTCGACGACATCGAAGTGGACATGACGCGCGAGGATCGCGGCATCGTCCTGCGCTTCGTCGTTCGCGAGCGTCCGAACGTCAAAGCCGTCGAATTCGTAGGCAACAGCGAGATCGAAAACGACAAGCTTCAAGAAGCCATCGAGGTCAAGGCCAACACGATCCTCAGCATCCCGTCGGTGCGTCGCAGCGTCCAGAAGATCAAAGACGCATATGCCGAGAAGGGATACTTTCTCGCGGACGTCGACAGCGCCGTGGAGCCGCAGCGCAACAACGAAGTCATCATTCGCTTCAAGATTGTCGAGCACGCGCCCGTCACCGTTCGCCGCGTGACGTTCATCGGCAACTTCAACGTCCCCGACGACGAGCTGCGCACGATCATGCAAACGGGCCAGTCGTCGCTGTTCTCGTTCGGCTCGGGCGGTCCGTATCGCCAGGACGTGTTCGAGCGCGACGTTCTGATGCTCAACGGCCTTTATTACGACAAAGGCTACATGAACGTGCAGATCGGGACGCCGCGCGTGATGCTGACGCCCGATCGCGAGGGCATCGAGATCTCCATCACGATCCACGAAGGTCCGCGCTTCAAGATTCGCCAGCTCAAGATCTACGAACGCGATACGGACGGCAAAGAGGTCGAGCCACTAGGGGGCCGGCGTGCGCTGCGCCAGCTCGTCCGCGCCAAGAGCGGCGACTATTTCAACCGCGCCGAGCTCGTCAAAGATCTCCAGACCGTTCGCACGGTCTATCGCGACGCAGGCTACGCAAACATGGAATCCGAGCCCGAGACGGAGCTCGATCCGGTGCATCGCGAGGTCGACATCGTCGTGCCGATCCGTCGTGGCCCGCTCGTTCGCGTCGAGCGCATCGAGATCAAGGGCAACACGAAGACGCGCGACAAGGTTTTGCGTCGCGAGATGGAGATCGAAGAGGGACAACTCTTTAGCGAGACCAAGCTCGAAGAGTCGAAGAAGCGCATCACGGCGCTCGGTTACTTCGATCGCGTCGACGTCACGACGGAGCAAGGCTCATCGCCCGAGACGATCAACATCAACTTCGAAGTGGCCGAGCGTCCGACCGGCACCTTCCAGGTGGGCGCTGGCTTCTCGAGCATCGAGAGCTTCATCGCCACCGCCCAAGTCCAGCAAGCGAACTTGTTCGGCAACGGTCAGTCGCTCGCGTTGCAAGCGCAGGTCTCCGGTCTTCGCCAACTCATTAGCATCCGCTTCTTCGAGCCGTATTTCCTCAACACGGATTGGTCGGCGTCCGTCGAGTTGTACGATAACCTCCTCGTCTTCCCGGACTTCGCGCGTAAATCCGTCGGCGGCGCGCTCACGTTCGGCTATGCGCTCATCCAGCCATGGCTGCGCATCGGCGTGACCGCAACGACGCAGTGGGACAGCGTCGACACGTCGAACGTCAACACGCTCTTCGGTTCGGCGCCATCGAGCTACCTCACGCTCTTTCAGCGTCTGCCGCTCGCAAACCTTTTCAACTCCGGTCGCACGATCTCGCTGCGCCCCGCCATCACGTACGACACGCGCAACAATCGCCTCTTTCCGTCAGCGGGCCTGTTCCTCCAAGCATCCACGGAGTTTGCGTCGAGTGCGTTCGGCAGCGAGATCGAGTTTCTTCGCCACGAGTTCGTAGGGCGCTTCTACATCCCGCTCTTCGGCCAGACCGAGCAGCCGGGCTCCGGCTTCGTCATCAAGATGAACAACAAAGTGGGCGTCATCACGAGCCCGTCGTCGTCCGGTGTTCCGATCTTCGCGCGCTACTTCCTCGGCGGCATCCTCGACGTGCGCGGCTATCGTCTGCGCACCATCGGTCCGCGCCTGCCGCTCAACTCCGCGCTCGACGTCAACTCTGCGCCCATCGCCAATGGCGCAAACATCGGTGGCAATCTCGAATACTATTCGAATCTCGAGCTCGAGTTCCCCATCATCGACAAGGTCGGTATCCGCGGTGTCGCGTTCGTCGATGCAGGCAATGCGTGGAACCTCGAAAACCAATTCTGCAAAACGACACCCGCGCCGCAGTTCTCGAACCTCGTGAGCCCGTGTTTCAGCGCCGGCAGTCTCGCCTATTTGCGTTGGTCCACGGGCTTCGGCATCCGCTGGTTCTCGCCGCTCGGCCCGCTGCGTTTCGAGTGGGGCTTCCCGCTCAACAAACTCAGTTACGAAGAGTCGAGTGTATTTGAATTCACCATCGGCAACTTCTTTTAAGGGGACCCCACCGCGCCGCATCGCTCGCTCCGCGAGCTTGCTTGCGCGTGCTCCCCTTGGCCTCGTGCTCGTCAGGCGCGCCCAAGCGCGCGCCTTCCTGCGCGCGGGCAGGGGAGCGCATCGTGCCGAGATTGCCGGCGTCTTCCATATGCGGGGCGTGGGTTTTGCCGAGACTGCCGGCGTCATGGCGTCAGTGCAACGTATGAATTTGTCATACAACCAACGTTGATCGTCAGGTGGGTGGCATCGTGCCGGACTGCTAATGTTGTGCTGTAGCGTCGGCGCAACGTATGAATTTGTCCTACAAACAACAAGGCTACAGCGAGCGGCCCCTCCCGGCCGCGCGCAGCCCGGGCCGTCTGCGGCACGGGCGAGTACGGTCAAGGGAGAGGCAAGCAGTCCGTGCTTTCTGCGCGGCTGCGATCGGACTAGATCACTCGCACGATGTCGAACGTGAATCCGCCTGGTTCTGGTGCGCCGCCGCCGCCTGCTGGGCCGCCGACCAATGGACAGAAGCTCCCCGTCTCCATTCAGGAGGAGATGCGTACGAGCTACCTCGATTACGCCATGAGCGTCATCGTGGGGCGCGCCATTCCCGACGCGCGCGATGGGCTCAAGCCCGTTCATCGTCGAATTATGTATTCTGCATACGAGCAAGGGCTCGTGCCGACGGTTGCGTACAAGAAGAGCGCAACCATCGTCGGCGCCGTTCTTGGTTCGTACCACCCGCACGGTGATTCGAGCGTCTACGACGCCATGGTGCGCCTCGCGCAAGAATTCTCTTTGCGGTATCCGCTCATCGACGGTCAAGGCAATTACGGTTCGGTGGATGGCGATCCTGCGGCTGCGTATCGTTACACCGAAGCGCGTCTGTCGAAGATTGCTATCGAGTTCTTGAGTGACATCGACAAAGAGTGCGTCGACTTCTCACCGAACTTCGACGACTCGAAACTCGAGCCCACGGTTCTTCCCACGCGCATTCCAAATCTTCTCGTCAACGGCACGGGTGGTATCGCCGTTGGTATGGCCACGAACATCCCGCCGCACAACCTCGGCGAGGTGCTCGACGCAACGGTGCACCTGATTCGCAATCCTGGTTGCGCGATTGACGATCTTATGCGCTTCGTCCCGGGGCCGGACTTCCCCACCGGTGGCCTCGTCTTCGGGCGCAGCGGGATCGAGCAAGCGCAGCGCACGGGCCGCGGCAGCATCATCATGCGTGCGCGGATGGAGGTGGAGAAGGCTCCGGGCCGCGGCGACAGAGAGCAAATCGTCGTGACCGAGATTCCGTATCAAACGAACAAGGCAAAGATTCACGCGCGCATTGGCGAATTGATGCGCGAAAAAAAGATTGAAGGAATTGCCGAAGCTCGCGACGAATCCGATCGAGACGGTATCCGCCTCGTGATCGAGCTCAAAAAAGATGTCGTCCCGCAGGTTGTCATCAACCAACTTTATCGGTTGACGGATCTGCAGACGTCTTTCGGCGTCATCAACCTTGCCATCGTGCGCGGCCGCCCGCACGTGTTGGATCTCAAAGAGTCGCTCGAAGTTTTCGTCGAGCACCGCCGCGACGTCGTCACGCGCCGCACGCGCTACGAGCTTCGTCAAGCCGAAGCCGCGCGCGAGATCGTCGAAGGCCTCGGCATGGCAACCACCGAGGTCGATCTCGTCGTCAAGACGATTCGCGAGTCGCGCGACGTCGAATCCGCGCGCGCGGCTCTGATGACGCTGCCGCTCATAGGTCTCGAAGCTTTCGTTCGTCGCGCCGGTCGCTCCGCGGACGAGATTGCGCGGGCGAAGGACAAGGGCGACTACTTTCTCTCGGAGCGGCAGGCCAAAGCCATTCTCGAGATGCGCCTGTCGAAGCTCACCGGTCTCGAGCAGGAGAAGCTTGCAACGGAATACGGCGAGCTATGTGGCGACATCGCGCGCCTGCGCAACATCCTCGCGAACGAACATATCCTCCTCGATCTCATCGTCACGGAGCTCGAAGAGATCCGCACGAAGTTCGCCGACAAGCGAAAGACCGAGATCGTCATCAACGACGCCGACATCGCCGACGAAGACATGATCCAAGAAGAGGACATGGTCGTCACGATCTCGCATGCCGGGTACATCAAGCGAACGCACCCGTCCGAGTACCGAGCGCAGAAGCGCGGCGGCAAAGGCAAGATCGGTATGGAGGCGCGCGAAGAAGACTGGATTACTCAGCTCTTCGTCGCATCCACGCATGCGTACGTCTTCTTCTTTTCGGACAAGGGCAAGGTCTACGTGAAGAAGGTCTTCGAGATCCCGCTCGCCGCGCGAAACGCGAAGGGTCGCGCCATCGTCAACTTCGTTGGGATGGAACCCGGTGAGAAGGTGGCCGCCATCGTGGAGGTACCGAAGATCGAGGAGGGCAAGTTCGTCGTCACGATCACGCGCCAAGGTCAGATCAAGAAGACCGCGGTGACCGGTTACGAGAACTTCCGCCAGAAAGGGATCATTGGCGTGAAGATCGAGGGCGACGATCAGCTCCTCTCCGCGGCGCTGACCGACGGCTCGCGCGAAATTCTCATTGCGACGAAGCAGGGGCAGTCGATTCGCTTCCGCGAGGAGCAGGTTCGTGCCATGGGCCGCGGCACGGTGGGCGTGAAAGCCATCGACGTTGGCGAGGATGATCAGGTTGTCGGCATGGCGGTGACGGATCCGGAGCGTCCGTTCGTCCTCGCGGTTTGCGAGAAGGGGTACGGCAAGCGTACGAACATCGACGAATTCCGTCAGCAGAACCGCGGCGGGAAAGGGATCATCCTCATTGACGCAAGCGAGCGCAACGGCCCGGTGGTCGACGTCCAACTCGTCAAAGACACCGACGAGATCATGCTCATCACGGATCGCGGTCAAACGCTGCGCACGAGCGTTACCGAAATTCGCGAGACCGGGCGCAATGCTCAGGGCGTCAAGATCATGGCTGTGGAGGATGACGAGCGCATCGTCGCTCTGGAGCGCATGGCCGAAACGCCCGCCGCCGAAGGCGACGCCGGTCTGCCGAGCGATCCCGATTCACCCGCCGGCGCTCCGCCCAACGACGCCGATCTGAATTGAGTGTATGATACATGAAAAAGGCCATGGCGCCGCCGGTCGAGACACTTGCCCTCCTCGAGCAAATTCATCCCGACGCTCATTGCGAGCTGGATCACGAAAATGCTTTCCAGCTTCTCATCGCCACCGTGCTCAGCGCGCAGACCACGGACGTGAGCGTCAACAAGGCAACGCCGAAACTCTTTGCACTCTACAAAGATGCAGCGGCGCTCGCAAAGGCCGACCCCGCAGACGTCGAGCCGCTCATCTCGATGCTCGGTTTTTTTCGGCAGAAGACGAAGAGCATCATTGGGCTCTGTCGCATGCTCGTCGACGAGCATGGCGGCGAGGTTCCAAAAACCATGGCCGATCTCGTGGCGCTCCCGGGGGTCGGACGCAAGACCGCGAACGTCGTGCTCGGCGTCATCTGGAACACTCCGGATGGCGTGGTCGTCGACACGCACGTGCAGCGCATCTCGCAGCGCCTCGGTTGGACGAAGAATACGGAGCCGGCCAAGATCGAGCGCGATCTCAACGATCTTTTGCCGCGCGTGGAGTGGGATAGGACGAGCCACCTGCTCATCTTCCACGGCCGGCGTATCTGCTTCGCGCGCAAACCCGACTGCGCGGGCTGCCGCCTCAACAAGGTGTGCCCCTCCGCGTTCCACGCCGAGAACGTCGGCCGCAAACGAACGCGCGCCGCAGGGCAGGCACGGGGGCCTGCCCCTACAACCAACAAAACGCATTCGTAGGGGCGGCCCTCTGTGGCCGCCCCACTCACGCCGTCTTGAAGGCCGTGAGCAACCTTTCGGTTGCGGTGTAGGGATCGGTTGTGCGTGCTTCGACCTCGCTGACCGCGCGATCGATCTCGGCGGCGAGCGCCTGCGTTGCGGTGTCGATCAACGTTTCGCGCAGAGCCTCGCGCACTTCTTCGGCAAGACGGGTGCGCCGCCGTGCACGTCCGAGATCTGTGGTCTCGAGCCAGATCCGATGCCGAGCGAGTGCCTGGACGAGATCGGTGATCCCTTCGCCTTGTGTCGAGATGCACTTGATGACGGGTGGAGTCCACGGCTCGTCGGCGCCGCCTGCAAAGGGGATGGCGTCGACCTTCACGCCGGCGTGTACGGCATGCCCCTTCTTCTTGCCCGTGGCGACCATGGATTCGGAGCCGAGCGCGATCATGAGCTCGATGTCGCGCATCGTTCCGTCCGCGCCGTCACGATCGGCCTTGTTGACCGCGAAGACGTCCGCAGTCTCCATGATCCCTGCCTTGATGGCCTGTACCTCGTCGCCGAGACCGGGGGCCATCACGACGAGTGTTGTGTGGGCCGTGCGCGTGATCTCGAGCTCGTCTTGGCCCACGCCGACGGTCTCGACGAGGATGATGTCGCAACCGAAGGCGTCGAGCACGCGGACCATGTCGCGCGCCGAACGCGAGAGCCCGCCCAAGTGCCCGCGCGTGGCCACGGAACGGATGAAGACGTTCGCGTCGTTCGCGTGTCGCGTCATGCGAATGCGATCACCCAAGATCGCGCCGCCAGAGTACGGGCTGCTCGGATCCACGCAGATGACGCCGACTTTTTTCTGCGCTCTTCGATACTGCTCAATCAGCCGATCGGTCAGTGTGCTCTTGCCGGCGCCGGGGTTGCCCGTGATGCCGATCACGAAGGCCGTGCCCGTGCTCGGAAAGATTGCCTTGAGCAAGTCCATGTAGCCAGGCACTCGATCATCGACGTCGCGCATGGCACGCGCCGCAGCCCGCGTTTCACCGAGGACGATGCGTTTGCCTAGATTTTCGAACGCCGAGGACATGCGGCGTGACGTTAGTACGGCGCTATTTGTGGCACGAGAGCTTCCGGTGGATCGCGGTGACCGCCCACGACGCAGCGTCGCGCACGAGCTCGGTGTCGTGCGTGCGCGAAGCTTCTTCGAGGTGCGGCAGATCCGCGGTGTGTGCGCGATTGCCAAGAGCGATGGCCGTGTTGCGCGCGAGCCCTGCGCGGCCGGCGCGACCGAGCGGGCTGCCTCGGCGAAGCGCTTCGAAGTGTGCTTCATCCATCGCGAGCAAGTCCGTGAGCGAAACCTTGTCCCAGCGCGGATCAGGAAGAAAACGTGAATCTATCGCAGGGCGTGCTTTCTGTCCGTTGCGGGTGCTCGCGTTGAACGGGCAGACGGTCTGACATATGTCGCAACCAAATAGTTGCGTTCCTACCTGCGCGCGGAGCTCCTCGTGGATCGCGCTCCGATGTTCGATCGTCAGGTACGCAATGCATCTGCGCGGATCGAGCACGAACGGCCTCTCGAATGCGGACGTCGGGCATGCATCGAGACATCGCGTGCATGATCCACATTTTTCGGCGATGGGTGCGTCGGGCTCGACGGGCAGCGTCGTGACGACTTCGCCGAGCAGCACGAACGATCCCGTTCCGGGCACGATGAGGAGGCCGTTCTTGCCGACGAAGCCGAGGCCGGCGCGTGCAGCCCACGCGCGCTCGAGGATGGGCTCTTCGTCGCAGAGCGGGCGCGCAGTGACGGGTGATCCGAGCCTGCGCACGAACGAGGCGAGCTTGCGCAGCTTCTTGCGAAGGCCGTTGTGGTAGTCGCCTCCTCGTGCGTAGCGCGCCGTTGCTTGCAAGATCTCCGAATCTTTCGCTTCATCTTCTGCGGTGCGCGCATAGCGAGCCGCGAGGCAGATGATTGTCTTCGCGCCTTCGAGCATGAGACGGGTGTCGAGTCTGCGCCGCGCCTCGGCTGCTTGCGCGAGCCACGTCATCTCGCCGTGTTTGCCGTCGCGGATGAAAGCTTCGTAGCGGGCGAAATCATCGCCGAGCGGGATGTCGGCCCGCGCGAACCCAACGGCACTGAAACCGAGCCTGTGCGCTTCGGCGAGGACGCGCGCCTTGAAGTTGTTGGCTGCGGGCATTGGACTTCCAGGATGCGACGAGTCTCGTTTACTCTTGTCGCACGCAACCGTGACGGAAGAAGCGCGAGAGATCACGCACGATACGCTCTTCGGCGGACGCGTCGCGCTTGCTCAACCCGCCAGAGACCGCGGCTATCGCGTGAATGTCGACGCGCTCTTGCTCGCTGCTTTTGCGGCTCGCGCGCGCAGGGCAAAGTCCGCGTTCGATCTTGGTGCAGGTGTTGGAGCCGTGGGACTGTCGCTGCTGCATCTCGATCTCGCCGATCACGTGACGATGATCGAAAAGGACCCAAGCCTTGCGAAGCTTGCGCGAGAGAACGCGCGTGCGAATGGTTGGGCCGATCGCATGACCGTGCTTTGTTGCGACGTGGCTGGGGATTCGGTGTGCGCCCCATCCGGGCTAGCCGGGCGAGCCGATCTCGTTGTCTGCAACCCGCCGTATGTGCTGCCGGGGCGCGGACATGCGCCGAGCGCCGTGCGCGCCGACGCCAAGATGGGCTCGCTCGATATCTTCGTGCATGTTGCACGCATTTTGGCCGGGCCGAGGGCCCGCGTGCGCTTCATTTATCCGGCCATCGAAGCAACAACGCTGCTCGAGACGTTGCGCGGGCGCGGCCTCGAGCCGAAGCGCCTCCGCACCGTGCACGGAAAACCGCTGGAAAAGGCGCGCGTCGTGCTCGTCGAGTGCGTCGCAGGCCGCCCAGGTGGTCTCGTGATCGAGCCGCCGCTCATCGAAACCGACGGTCACGGCAAGCGCTCGCCCGAGATGAACGCGCTTCTCGGGAGCTGATGCGAGCGCGATCACGATGCGATGGCGCCGGGCGCGGAGTGCCCCTCGAAGAGAGACGCCATCTGCTCCATGGCGTATTGCACCTGCTCGATGAAGTAGATTCCGCATGAGCATTCCATTGCCGACATGACGAAGGAAATGGATTGATCGCTTGCTCGAAGATGAAAAACGGTGACGTTCATGAGTGGAGCCAGAGTCTGTGCAAGGACTGGTGCCACCCTTGGATCGGTGGTTGACAAGGCAAACTTCGCGTCGAGCACTGGGTCGCCGAGCGAGACGGGCGGCAGTGACATGGTGGGTGGTAAACATTCCATGTATTGCGGTGGATTCCGAAGTACCACTTCAAATGGAGCAAACGGCTGAGAAACCCAGATCGTAAGTCGGCAGTCGGAGGTGTGTTTATACTCGCGGGTGCTGCGGCCGCTGAATGTCATGCCGGTTGTCCGGTCCGTTCGAAGGTAATAGGAGAACTCGGTGGGGTGCCCATTGGGAGCTCCGCGCAGGAGTGCACGCGTCTCCCTTGATGCGTCTCCGGAGAGGGCAGCCCAAAAGCCCTTCTTTCGTGTGAACGCCTTCCAGTTGTCGGTGGAATAAGCCGTCACGAGATTCAGGTTGGGATCCCCTTGCGCAATCGAGAGACGCGTGCGTTGAGCAACTTCGAATAGACGAAATTTTGCGGTTTCCTTATCCCATGCGGCCATTCTCCACTTCGCAGAGACGAGCACGAGGATGACGACGACGATGCCGATGCCCGGCGAGAGAGTCGACCAGATGGTGCTAGTACTTTGATCCATACAAAAGCCTCCCTGTTGTTCATTCGTTCCCATCCGAAAACTGCTGTGCGCCGCAAATCGTCGTTCGGGAACTCATTAGAAATAGATGGTGCTGATCACGAACTTTATCGCGAAGCCGAACACCAGGGCAAACGCCACCCCCACGCCAGCTCCGATATAGAAATAGGTTTGAAACGCAGGTATGGCGCTGGCGGCTTTTGCCTGCACGCCTGCTGCCCGTGCGCTGTACGAGCGCGTCTCTTCGTCGAGGAATTGCGCGCGGTTCTGCATGAGCTCCTTGGACATCAGGTTCTGCGCGGCGCAGTGGGGACACGCGACGAAGGCGCCCGTGACGGGTCCCACGGGGAGCGGCCCCCCGCAAGAACGACACCTTGCGGGCCATCCCGGTTGCATGGGCGCGCGGGCGCGCAGCGTTGGCTCGACCGCCTTCTTGTATTTCAAGAGTGCCAAGACGTATCCAACCATGACGCCGACGAAGATGCCGATACCGATGGCAGGAGATGTTGTCCCCGACGAAAGGATTTCTGCCCGTACGCTTGCAGGAAGGTTCGTTGAGGTAATGGCTTTTTGAATGTCGCCGATGGCTCCGAAGATAGTTTGACCGATGATCAACGCCAGGATGCCGACGTATATCCATATCTGACTTCGAAGAGTCTGGATGATTTTCGCGTACGCGAGAGAAGGTCCTTCTTCGGCCTGCTGGGCGGCGCGCAGGGCAGCAAGACGCGCGCGCATGGCAACCACCCGCTGGGCCTGCTCGTGGGGCAGGGTTTCCACGGCGTTGCAATAGGGACATCGTACTTGCACGGGTCCTACGAGTGCTGCCGGACCATCCTCCTTCATGGGCGCGCCGCAACGGGTGCACGGGATGGGTATTTGTTCTCCGCCTGGCGACAATGCGCTTTGCACGGGCATCATGAGCTCATGTTCTTTCACATGCGACTCGGTTTGCAACCATCGATGATGAACAATTGTACTCTAATGTAGAGTACAATCTTTGCTGTGACGAAACAAAGTCGGAGTTGGAGTCCTCGGCGACGCGAGCAGTGGGGTTTTGCTCAAAGGGGGACTTGTCGAGCCCTCCACGAATGAAGTACCGTCAGCGTGAGCTCTTCATGAGGCAACCCCGTAAGCCACTGTGGACCGACGGACTCTTCCTCGAGCCACACCATTTGCAGCGTCAAGACCAGTATCACGAACTTCTTCTCGCGCGCCGCTTGGCCGCCGTCAGTCCACAAGACTGGGGCGTCGTCGAGCTGGAGATCGATCCACGCGCGCTTCAGACCGGGGAAGTGCACGTCGTGAGACTGAAAGCAGTTTTACCCGACGGCACGATCCTCGACGTCGGTGACGACTCAGGGAATCTGCTCCCTGCGCGCCGTTTCGAGGGATTCGGCGGTTTCGGTACGACCCAGGGAAGTAGTGCCCGCGCAGGGCGGCCGCTCGACGTTTACGTGGGGCTTCCTCGCGAAAGCGACCAGCTCCCGAACGTCGATCTCAAGAGCGATCCCGCAACCACGGCGCGCTACCTTCGTATGCAGGCCACCGCTGTGGACCTCAACTCGGGAACGGACGAACGAGGCATCGAGTGGGCCGGGAACAACCTGCGCATTCTCTTCGGTGACGAACCGGTGGATCGCTTCGACGTCATCCGCATCGCGCAGCTCGTTCGCGCAACCTCGGGGTCCGTGGTTTTCAACGAAGCCTTCGTCCCTCCCGTCCTGCAAATCGGCGCTTCCCCGTTCCTGCAAGAGGGGTTCCGCCAAATCCTTCGCGTGATGATCGCGAAGCAGCAAGGCCTCGCATTGAGTCGGCGGCAGCGAAGCGCGGCCACCGTCGAATTTCAGGCTGCGGACGCCCCGAAATTCTGGCTCCTTCACACCCTCAATGGGTTGCTTCCCCTCGTTTCGGAGGTCGTAGACAAGGCGTCCACTCCCCCTCGCGAAGCGTACGCCGTTCTCTCCCAGCTCATTGGCCAGCTCTGCACGTTCGACGTTCAGGCCGATCCGATGAACATCCCTCGCTTCAACTTCCTCGAGCTCGGTTCGGTGTTCGAGCCCATGTTCAAGTTGGCGCTCGAACTCCTCAATCGCGTCATCTCCGAGCGCTACGTTGAGATCCCCCTTGAAATCCGTGAAAATGGCCTTCGTGTGGGCAAGCTGCGCGATTCGGCCATCTACCAGCACGCATTCTTCCTTGCGGTGAGCGGTAAATATCCGGAAGCTCAGGTCCGCGACCAAGTGCCGAAGCTGACGAAGATCGCTTCGTTTCAGCAGATCGGCCGTATTCTGAACTCTGCGGTCAATGGATCGCGACTCGCGCTCGAGCATCATCCGCCGTCGGCGCTCCCCGTCAAACCTGGAGTCGTGTTCTTCCGTCTCGAAACGGCGGGCGACTTCTGGGTGAACATGGTGACCACCGGGACCGTTGCCATTCAATCGCCCTTTGACCCCGCTGCCATGCAACTTGCGCTTTACGCGGTGGATCCGGTCTTCCTTCAATAGAAAATATCGATAGAATGGTGGGGTTTCTACTATGACTGAGACAGCGCCCGTTGCCGCGGCATTCGATCCAACCTCTCCGCTGTTTGCGGCCATTTCGGCGCAGGATCCATCGGGCAAGGACGTCAGCTACGATCCGCAGTTCGAACACCTCAGTGGCGAGATCGAGAAGCTTTCGACGCTCGCCGGAGCGGTGCCGGATTGGTCCTTCGTGATCGCCGAGTGTGAGCGTGTGCTTTGCACCGAGTCCAAAGATCTCCGTGCCATGACTTGGCTTGCATTGGCAAAAGCGCAAGTTGGCGGGTGGCGCGGTGTTGCCGAGGGTCTCGCGCTCTGCGGGGCGTTGAACAAAGCCTTCTGGCCAACGCTCTATCCTTCGCTCAAGCGCATTCGCGCTCGCGCCGGGCAGCTCGAATGGCTTTGGGGTGCCATGGCGAAGCGCGTGACGGCGATGCCCGTTCGCCCCGAAGAAGCGGACTCGGTGCGCGCCCTCGAGCCGCTCGTCGCGGAGCTTTCGACGTTGTTTGCCGATTTGCTCAAAGACGCCGATCCCGGCGTTTCACCGCTTCGCATTTCGGTGCGTGAGAAGATTCGCAATTTGCCCGAACCGGTGGTCGCTCCTCCGCCTCCGCCGCCCGTGGACACTCGTGCTTCGAGTGCCGCGGCGGCCACGCCGGCTGCGCCTGCCAGGACCGCGGAGTCGAAGCCCGTCGCTGTTGCCGCTGCACCTCCTCCCGACATCGGTGACGTTGCGCTCGACGAGTCTTCGCTGTCCGGGCTCGACAGCGCGCAGGACGCCGCGCGCAAGCTGCGTGATCCTCTTGCGGCTCTCGCTCGTCATGCGCGTCGCGTGGCGCCGATTTCTCCGTGGCCCTACCGCCTCGCGCGCATTGCCGCATGGCTCACCGTCGAGCGCGCGCCGGAAGTCGATCAAGGCAAGACGTTTCTTCGCGGTCCCAAACCGCAAGATCGCGAAACGCTCATGTCGCTCTTCCAGGCAGGCCATTGGGATGCCCTTCTCGACGCCGCGGAAGATGCCATCGTCGAGCACGTGTTCTGGCTCGATCCACATCGGTTCGTGGCATCTGCGCTCGATCAAAAAGGGGCAGAGTATCGTGCGGCGCGCCAGACCGTCGGGCGCGAGCTCGTCGCTTTTCTCAAGCGCGTCCCTGGTATTCCTCGGCTCATTTTTTCAACGGGAGTTCCCTTTGCCACGCCCGAAACCATCGACTGGATAGATCAGGAAACGGCCACCCTCGGGGGTGGTGCTGCGCGCTCGACGAGCGCAGGCCAAGCCTCTGACGAAGCTTCGGAAAAAATTCTGAGCACCATGACCGAACATCTCGCGTCCGGTGATGTCGATGTTGCGCTTGGTGACGCACTTGCCGAAGCCGAACGGCTCTCGTCCGCGCGCGGTCGTTTCCGCGTGCATCTCGCGGTGGCGAAGCATGCGCAAGCCTCCGCGCGCACGGACCTCGCACTTGCGCTCTACGAGCGAATGCTCCCACAGGTAAACGAGACCCTTGAGCAGTGGGAGCCCGCCCTCTCGGCGGAGGCGCTTGGCGGCCTCTTGAAGGTCGTGCGAGGTTTATCGCGCAACCTCCCTGCGGAGTCTGCCGATATGTCTCGTGATCCAAGGGAAACAACCCTTTTCCAAAGGCTTCTCGCGATCGACCCGCATGCCGCGCTTCGATCGCGAGCGCAGTAATCACTGAGCTCGAAGCTAGACCCATGGTTGGAGTTTAAAAAATGGCTGATGATCAATCCGTCGCGCCGAAAGAGCGCGTCAACATTACCTACAAACCGTCGACGGGGGACCGTCAGTCCGAAGTCGAGCTCCCGCTGAAGATGCTCTTCGTTGGCGACTACACCGGTCGATCCGATGAGCGCCCTTTGGAGGAGCGAAAACCAATCAACGTTGACAAAGAGAACTTCCAGCAAGTCCTCGCCGAGCACGATCTCGGTCTCAGCTTGACCGTGTCGAATGCGCTCGCCGAGGGGTCGGAACCCAGCGATCTTCCCGTGCAGCTTCGCTTCAAGAAGCTCTCGGACTTCGGGCCCGACGCCGTGGCGCAGCAGGTGCCGGAGCTCCGTCAGCTCCTCGATCTGCGCGAAGCGCTCACGTCGCTCAAGAGTCCACTCGGCAACATGCCGGCGTTTCGAAGGAAGCTGCAGGCGTTGCTCGGGGATGCCGAGCAGCGTGAGAAATTGATGCGCGAACTTGGTGTTCCGCCGAAGGATGGAGGTGAAAAATGAGCAACGACAAAGGCCAGCTGCAAGAGCAGCAAGGCGCTGCGGTAACCGTCGCGGAAGTTTCGCTGCTCGACGACATTTTGAACGAGACGAAGCTCCCGCCGACCGACGACGGATACGCAGTTGCCAAACGCGGAATTCAGGCGCTCGTGGCCGAGCTCCTCACGCCGAAGCACGCGTCGGAAAAGGTCGATCGCGCATTCGTCGACGCCATGATCGCCGAACTCGACACGAAGATCTCCAAGCAAGTCGATCAGATCCTCCACCACCCGGATTTCCAGAAGCTGGAGTCGGCGTGGCGCGGGCTCAAGTTCGCCGTGGATCGCACCGACTTCCGCGAGAACATCAGGGTTGAACTGCTCAACTGCTCGAAGGAAGATCTTCTTACGGACTTCGAGGATGCACCGGAGATCACGAAGAGCGGTCTTTACAAGATCGTTTATTCGTCCGAATACGGGCAATTCGGCGGCAAGCCGTACGGCGCGATCATGTCGAATTACGAAGTAGGGCCGGGCCCGCAGGATGTCGCGCTCCTGCAAAAGGTCGCGGCTGTGGGCGCCATGGCGCACGCGCCGTTCTTCGCGGCGGCAGGGCCGCAGTTCTTCGGTATGAAGGACTATTTGGGTCTGCCGAATCTCAAAGATCTCGAGGCGCTCTTCGAGGGACCGCAATACACCAAGTGGCGAGGCTTCCGCGAATCGGAAGACTCACGCTACGTAGGCCTTCTTTGCCCGAAGTTCCTGCTGCGGCTGCCCTACGGACCGAACACCACGCCGGTCAAAATGTTCAACTACCAGGAGACGGTGGAGGGCAAACACGAGTCCTACCTTTGGGGCAATTGCACGTACGCGTTTGCCACGCGTCTTGCGGACAGCTTCGCGAAATATCGTTGGTGTCCGAACATCATCGGTCCGCAGGCAGGCGGCACGGTCGACAACCTCCCGCTGCATCAGTACACGGCCATGGGCGCCGAGCAGCTCAAGATCCCGACCGAGGTGCTGCTCAGCGAGCGCCGCGAATTCGAGCTGAGCGAGCAAGGGTTCATCGCGCTCACGTATCGCAAGGATTCGGACAACGCGGCTTTCTTCTCGGCGAACAGCGTGCAGAAGCCCAAGACATTCGGTCAATCGCCGGAGGGCAAGGACGCGGAGCTCAATTACAAGCTCGGCACGCAGCTTCCTTATCTCTTCGTGGCATGCCGTATTGCGCACTACCTGAAGGTGATTCAGCGTGAGCAGATTGGTATGGCCAAGGAGCGTGGCGATCTCGAGTCCGAGCTGAACGAATGGATCCGCCAATACGTTGCCGACATGGAATCACCGACGCCTGCCGTTCGCGGCAAGCGCCCGCTGCGCCAAGCACAAATCAAGGTCACGGACGTGCCGGGCGACGCGGGTTGGTACAAGATCGACATGAAGGTTCGCCCGCATTTCAAGTACATGGGCGCATTCTTCACGCTCAGCCTCGTCGGCAAGTTGGATAAAGAATAAGGTTGTGCCCCCACCCCGCGCCGCTCCGCGGCGCGGCCTCCCCCCGAGCCGTGCTCGCCTTACAGGCTGCGCGCGGCAGGGGGAGGGATTGTGCTCTTGAACGGAGTACAATCGGAAACGTCGCAAGACGCCTCGCAGAGGAAGGCCCGCTCGCAGTAGTCAGGCTTGACCGCTTTCAAGTTGACGCGAGGTTCTGGCTTTGAGGACCGCACCGCAGGCCCCCCTGAGGTCCCGCCGTAGGCGGGGCCGACAGCGCCGAAGGCGCCGTCGATGATGAGATCGCGTCAAATCGAAAGCGGTTACCAGCAGAGGACCGTGCTCGTGTAGCCGCACTCCGGTTTCTGCCATATCGAATACAGGAGGCCCGTGGCGATCCCTATGGCGAGGCCGGCAGCACCTGAGGCAACGAGCTGCCCATTTGACTCCCAGTTGCCGTCCGAGCGCCCAATGACCGTCACGGCTGACAAGGCGAGGGGAAGCACGAGGTTGCCAAGGATGGAGCCGCCGTTCACGCGGCCGTCGCTCCACTTGAAGGTATCCACGAAGAACGTGGCGCCCGTCTGCCCGAGCGATGCAAGGGACAGAAATGCAAACGACGAGAAGGAGCCGTAGTCTTGACAGCGGCCTGTGCCTTGGATGGTTTCGTCGCAGCCGGGGCGGAAGGACTTGAGCTTGTCCTTGAGCACGAATTCGTTGAGCAGCGTCAGCCCGACATTGACCGCCACGGGTGCAAGAACGGTCGCGTGCCATCGGGATTTCCACCCAATGGCGATCTCCTGGTTGCCGGAGTCGGAGTAGTATACGCGCGGCATAAAAAGGGATGTGCCAACGCCTGCGGCCATGGTGATGGTCGTGGCAGTCTGCCATCCTTTGCTTCGGTCGGTGTCTGCAGCGCGCGCTTCCTTCGCAGGCAAGAAGCTCGCAGCAAGCGTCAGAGTGCAGGCGGCAAGGGAGGCGAAAGAACGGGTGCGCATCAATTCCTGTTTGAGCGGTAAGGAGGGGGAGGGGAATAGGAAGGATTGGGAAGGGGCTGGGGGGCCGGCCCTGGCGCTTTTGCTTGCCCAGAAGTTTGGGGCTGCCCGGCGCCTGGTGACGTGCGCACCATGGGCGGCGGCGGCTGTTGCGGGTAGCCCCCCTGCGGCATTGGATTGGACGGTCGCTGCACGGGCCGTTGATTAGAGCCTTGTTGGTTGGGGCCTTGAGGAGGCGGGGGCGAGATCTGCGGTGGTTGCGCCAGGACCCTCGTCCCGTTCGATTTTGTCCATGTGCCGGGTGAGACTATCGGACCTTGTACATTCGGCCCCTGCACATTCGGACTTTGTACATTGGTGGCCGCGGCCTTCGGAGGTTCTCCCGAATGCCTGTATTCTTCAGCGAATTCCCGGCCGAAGACAACACGGAATCGCTCGTTCTCCTCGTCTGCAAAATCCCCATGACGCTCGCGGTAGAGCGCCCACATGGACTTTTGGGCTCCCAACTTCGAGAACACGCGCCCAAGAAGGCCTTGTTGTGCTTGCTGGTTCTTCCACGCTTGCTCAATGGCATCCGGCGCGAGCTCCTCGAGCAAGACTTTCACACCGCGCATCACGCCATTGAGAATGGCCACTTGATGCATGGTCAGATCAACGAGGTCCGTACGCATGGCCCGCACGGCGGCGTCCGATGCCGTGCGCCAGTCGAAGAGACGCGCCGCTGCTTCGCGAGGAGTTCGAGGAAAGCGCATGGAACACGGCGCCTCGTCCGCGTTGGGCTGCAATGCCATCTGCTCTTCGAATCGATCGAGCCCGGCGAACAGCGGGATGAGACCGAGGAGCAACTCGTCAATGCCCGCCTTCAACTTGCGTGCGAACGCAAACACTTCTTCTGCCGTATTTGGTTGGCGCTGATGACTCACGTACCATTTTGCAAGCTCCGTGATGGCGAGCGCGGAGCTCGATTCGACCGTGTGTCGCAACGGTACGCCGCTCTGCTTTTCGACGATCGCGCGCAGCGAGAGATCCTGCTCGATCAACGGGCATATCTGCACGATGGCGGCGACTACGTTCGCGCGGCTCGACGGATCTGCCGATTCAATGCATGCAAGGACCTTCTCGATGAAGTCCTTGCGCGCGGCGAGCAGCGTGCCGAATGCGCGCGTGATTTCCGCCAAGGGCTGGGGTATGGCCCTGGTCGCGGTGAACTTGGCGACCGGCAGGTTTGCAGCAATGGTTGCCGACGCGGGCGCTGCTTCGGACGGCGATGCATGGACCGACGTCAAGAAGTCGTCCGCGCCTCCTGGCTCCGGTATGTCGCTCACTTCGCAGCCGGAGAGCATGAGGGCCCA
This sequence comes from Polyangiaceae bacterium, assembly GCA_009781005.1. Classification (GTDB taxonomy): domain Bacteria; phylum Myxococcota_A; class Polyangia; order Polyangiales; family Polyangiaceae; genus Labilithrix. The sequence continues at coordinate 18,932 of WQYX01000067.1, forward strand.
GTCGCCAATGCGGATTTCGCATGGATGGTTCAGCGGACCGAGCGCCATCCAACGGTCCGTTGAGACCTGAACATTTCCGGCGAATGTCCCATTCGTACTGCCCGCGTCGCGAACGCAGATTTGTCCGTTTCGTATGTCGATGCTCGCGTGGATACGGGAGACCCGAACATCCGGGACGACGCAGGCGGCGGTCTGGCTATCGCGGCCAAGGATGACTGGACATCGTCGGAAGATGGCTGCGAAAGGCTGAGCACGATTCGTCGTATCGCGCCCTTTTATGGATAGGCCGAAACTCACCGCGCAAACGTCTCCTATGCCAACACCGGATGCAAGCTTATTCCCTAATCAGAAATTACTCCTCAGAAATTACTCCGCGCCGCAAATCTTAATTGGCCTCCATCGCGGTCCCGCTACGTCGCCAGCAAGGCCAGCAAGAATTGTACTCTCTACGAGAGTACAATTCTTGCAAGCTGCACGTTCTTAGCCGTGCGTTTTCGTCTTCATTTTCCCCTGGCTTGGGTACTCTTCGAGGTGCTCAACGCCATCGTCAATCTTGTTCCCATCGATGTAATAAATAAGATGTAGCTTGTCCGCGTTGGCGTTCTCACAGTCGTCGTCGCCAGGAGCACACGCGCCTGCACCGCATTTCCCTGGCTCGGGAACGGGCGGCAGATCGAACGAGTAGAGCCACGCGTGCCCCGTTGGCGTAGCGAAGAGGCCGACGCCCGCCACGTGATTGACAGTTGGAGCACGTTCGAAGGCAACGTCCGTTCGCGTCCCTGGGAAGATTTCCATCTCGCGTGACGAAACGAGATCTTCGCCAAGCGTGGTTTTCTCATCCTTCCAAATCTGTTCGAACGAAGTGTTGACGAGACGTGCATCCGCCTTGAGTTGGTAGAGACGAACGACGACGGGACGCGCCTCGCCGTCGCGGCTTCGATTGATCGTGGGTGACGAGAGGATCGACACCGTGATGTTTTGTACGGGGCACTGCGCCGGGGCTTGAGGCGCGGCGGGTGGCGCCGACTTGCCGCACGACACGGTGGCCAACGCCGCCATGATGATGGCGAGTGAGGATCGATAGTGTTGCATGACGTCAGGCCTGTTCCCCCTCGCATTGGAAGTTTCCCGACGCTGGGTCCACCGAGAGGCGGAACTTCGCAAAGTCCTTCTCTTCGGCGATGGCGCGAAGGATCGTGCTCGAGAGCAGAGGAAGAACGCTCCCTCGCAAGATGTGATCGACGTTGCGTGCACCGCTTTCGACCTCGTGACAACGCGCGGCGATCGTGTCGCGCACGGCGTCTTCGACCACGAGATCCGCACCGTGCGCCTCTTTCATCCGCGCCCCAACCTGAGCGAGCTTTTGCGTCACGATTCCGACGAGCGCATCGCGTCGGATCGGGACATATGGAACCACGGTCATACGCGCAAGTAGCGCCGGCTTGAAGTATTCGTTCAGCGTGGGTTTTACGAGCGCAATGAGATCATCGTGCGCCGGAACGGGGCCCTCGGGATCGGCCGCGCGGGTGAGCAAATCCGTTGCGAGGTTCGACGTGAGGACGACCACGGTGTTCGCAAAATCGATGGTTCGACCCTCGCCGTCGGACAGCATTCCTTTGTCGAAGACTTGGTAGAAGAGATTCATCACTTCGCGGTCGGCTTTCTCGACTTCGTCGAGAAGGACGACCGAGTACGGGCGCTGACGCACGGCTTCGGTGAGAACGCCGCCTTCGCCGTAACCCACGTACCCAGGCGGCGAACCAATGAGACGCGAGACCGTGTGGCGCTCTTGGAACTCGCTCATGTTGATCGTGACGACGAAGCGCTCTCCACCAAACAAGAGATCTGCGAGACTGAGCGCTGTCTCTGTCTTTCCAACGCCGCTCGGCCCGACGAGAAGAAAGACGCCGAGCGGAGCATGCGGTGGCTTGAGACCCGATCGCGCGGACCGAAGCTCGCGTCCGATGACGGCGAGAGCCGGATCTTGGCCGCGCACGCGCTCGCGGAGACGATCTTCGATGGAGAGGATCGCCGACACGTTGTCTTTGACCATGCGGCCAACGGGGATGCCGGTCCAGTCCGCCACGATAGATGACACGAGCTCCTCGTCGACGTCGGCGAACACGAGTCGATCGTTCGGAGCAATGGCGCGCAGCTCATCGAGCTTTGCACGCAGCGAAGCGCGCGTCTCTTCGGGATCCTTGGGCGCCGAGCTCTCGGTCGCCTTGCTCGAGCTTTCAGTCGCCGTACTTGCTGCGCTTTTTTCTGTCGTACTCGCAGCTCGCATTGCTTCGCGGAGCTCGTTGATGCTTGCGACGAGATCGCGCTGCTCGTTGAGACGCGCTTCGAGCCCCTGCTTTTTGACCACGAGTTCGTCGCGCGATGCCGTGATCGCCGCGCGCTTCTTGTCGTCGACAGGCAACCCAGCCTGAAAATCGCGATCGAAGGCGCCGAGCTCGCTCTCGAGAGCCGACAGTTTCGCGTTCGTGTCCTCGAGTATGCTCGGTGTTGCACCCCGAAGGACGCGCACGCGCGCCGCGCTCGTGTCGAGCAAATCGACCGCCTTGTCCGGGAGCTGCCGGCCGGAGATGTAACGGCTCGAAAGCGTCACCGCTGCACGCACGGCCTCGTCGCGGATCGTCACGCCGTGGGCTTCCTCGAGCTGCTGAGCCAATCCCCGCAGCATCACGACGGCCCCGTCGATCGACGGCTCGTCGACCTTGACAGGCTGGAATCGCCTCTCGAGTGCCGCATCCTTCTCGAAGTACCGCTTGTACTCGGCCCACGTGGTTGCCGCGATCGTGCGCAGCTCTCCGCGAGCGAGCGCCGGTTTGAGCAAGTTGGCAGCGTCACCGCCTCCTTGCGCACCTCCTGCACCGATTAACGTATGGGCCTCGTCGATGAACAGAATCATGGGTCGCGGGGAAGCCTTCACTTCGGCAATCACGCCTTGGAAGCGCTTCTCGAACTCACCCTTCATGCTCGCGCCCGCTTGCAGCGCGCCGAGATCCAGCACGACGACCTGCGTGCCTTTGAGGGCGTCGGGAATGTCTCCGGCCGCGATGCGCAGGGCGAGTCCTTCGACGATGGCCGTTTTTCCGACGCCGGGCTCACCTACGAGAATGGGGTTATTTTTCCGACGCCGGCACAAGATGTCGACCATCTGCCGGACCTCGCCCTCGCGACAGAACACGGGATCGAGCTCGCCCTTCTGCGCGCGTTCCGTCAGGTTCGTGGTGAAGCGAGCGAGCACGCTGTCGCCCGCCGCGGCGTCGCCCGCCGCGCGAGTCTCGCCGTCTTGGACAACGCGCGGGCTGCTTGCCGTCTCGATCGAGTGCGAGGTCAGGCGACCGAGCTCCTTGCGAAGCTCGTCGCGCGGCAGTTGGTCGAACCCGTCGAGCGGCGCAGCGGTGTACCGGCCTGGCGCCACGAGCAGCCGCGTGAGCAGCGCTCCGGATGGCAACACCGCGGCTCCGAGTTCGGCGGACGCGTATAACCATGCATCTTGCAACCATTCGAACAGCACCGGGCTGAACACGGGTTTGCCCGTGTTGCCTGCGCTCATCTCTCCGATGTACTTTTGAAGTGCTGCTCGCGCGTGGGTTGCGTCCACGCGGTAGTGTTCGAGGATCGCGGAGAAATCACTTTCGCGTTCGTCGAGGAGGGAAAGGAGCACGTGTTCGACAGTCACCTCTCGATGACGGGCGGTCATGCTTGCGCCGGCCGCGCGCTCGAAGGCACGACGGCACATGGGGCTTAGTTTGTCGATGAGGGTGCGCGGTTCGACGAGAAGCATGGGATCCTATGAGTGAGATGTGATGGTGGTTTGGAATCGCCGGTCAATGATCCGGGCTATTGATTCGCGGGAGGCGGTGGAGTGTCTGCGACGCGAATGGCGAGCATTTTTCCTGGTTGAAGGCTGGTGGTCGGATCAATCGCGTTGTCGCTTGCGATGATTTCCACCGCCGTTCCATAACGACGACTCAGGCTGGCGAGCGTATCGCCTTCTTTCACCTTATAAAAGATGCGCTTGTCGAGTCCTATCGAAACGACTGGAACCTCGTGATTTTGTGCTGCCGCCTGGTCGTGGACAACGGGATTTTCGTTGTGTCCGCCTTGCATGAACAAGGGCAGCAGCTCCTTCATCCGCACGTAGGTCCCGGCGGGGACATGCACGACCATCGGGAAGCTCGTTGCGGGAACCGCATCGTCGCTGTATTCGGGATTCAGCGTTCGCAAACTGGCAACGCTGATGTTCCCTGTTTTTGCGAGGAGAGCAAAGGTGACGCCATTGGGTACGTCCAAGGCGCTCGTGGTAACAGGCTCTTCGCGCTTGACGGTGTCGAACCCGAAGCGATCGAGATTTGCCAGGAGGTACGCCGTGCCGAGCACTTGCGCAACGTAGTCCGACAGCTCCCGCGGAAGCCACGAAACGATGTCCCAGTAATTCGTTGTTGCGTGCTTGGCGAGTTCGTCGAGCGTTGCTTTGTAACCGACGTTGTAAGCAAGAATCGCGAGCTCCCACGTGCCCAAGCGTTCTCGCAAATCGAAGAGATAATGCGCGGCTGCTCCCGTTCCTGCCGCGATGCCTCGTCGTTCATCGTACGTGGGAAGCATGGCAAGCCCGTAGACGTGCGCAACGTCCGGTGTGAGCTGCCAGAGGCCGCACCCGTCATCCGAACATACCGTAGGTACGAATGCACTTTCCACGTAAATGATAGCCTGGAGCTCGTCGGGGACCCTCCATTCCTTCAAGATTTTCGAGATGTCGGCGCTCCAGCGCCCTGAGTGCTTGACGGCCGAGATGAAATTTTCACGCGCCGTCTTGTCCATCACGAGCCGCAGCATGGCGCTGTCGATTCGCGGATCGTCGCGAGTGAGAATGCCGGGCCGGTGCAATCCCGCAGGACGCGTGGTCGGCGGGCGCGCGTCGAGACTTGCGGTTCCAAAAAGCGCCGTTCGCTTGCCGCGAATCACAGGGTGATGCGCACTGCTCGGTGCATCTTGAAGCAGCGTGCGAAGCTCGATCGATTCGGCGCCCGTTGGTTCAACGACGCGCGGCAGTGCCTCTATCTTGGGGGGAGGCGGCCCCGAATCCACCACCGAGGACGTCGGGAGCGGCGGCGGCTTGAAGAACGAGACGAGGAACGTACGACTCGCTGGAACGGCAAGGGCACCAAGCACGACGAGAAGAGGTCCCATCACGCCAACCGCTACGAGTGCCCGAAATCCATCCTTTCCCATGTTTTTAGTTTCCCGAGTGTTGAGCGAAGATATGCACGAGGCGAGCCCTTCTTTTCAACCGAATGCGTCGATGGACGCCGAATGAAGTAAGATGCGTCCATGCCATCTTCGTGGAGTGAGCTTCGCTTCGTCCCGATCGTCCTCATGCTGTTGTGTGCATCGGCTGGTGACGCGTTTGCGAAGCCGACTCCGCGCCCTCCGCGCACTGTTTACAACCGTGGCAAGCCACATGTCCCGAACCTGCTCGTCGTGGCACGCGCGATTTCGATTGACGCCTCGATGCGTGCCGCCGGCATGAGCCGAATTTTGAGCCTTGGTGAAGGTGAGTCCGGCGCACCGGCAGGCGATGGCGGTACAGTCTACACATCCAGCCCGCTTGAAGTCGCGGCGCGCCGAACCCGTCTGGATCCGGGCGCAGAGGTCGTTCCGGTCTTGCGATCCGTGTGGGGTGAGGTTGGAGAGCTCGGAGCGCGCGTGCTTGCTGCCCAGTATGCCCATGAAACGGGTTCCGGGCGCTATTGCTGGAACTACAATCTTGGGAACCATAAGGCCGGTGCGAACGAGCCTCATACGTATCTCCGCGGTGTTTGGGAAGGCATTTCACAGCAGGAATTCGATCGATTGCACGCGGACTCGACGCTCGGCGAGTTCGTTAGTGTCGAAGACCCCAAGTCGGCGGCTGAAAAGGGGCACGCCGTTCCGCCGGGGAAATTGGTGGTGATTCTTGCTCCGCCACACCCAGCATCGCGCTTTCGCGCGAATGCAACACTCGAAGAAGGAGTCACGCGGTTTGCAGATTATCACAAGCGTCTTGCGCAGCGGACCCCGAGCTATCTTTCGGCACTCGCTTCGGGCAATTGCCGCGCAGTCGCCCACATTCTTGCATCCATGGGGTATTTCACGGGAAACGTGGATGCTTACGCTCAAGGACTCACGAACCATCGAGACATCATCAACGAGGGGCTCGGTCCGGTTCAGTAATGATCTCAGAGCGAGTTCGACAGCCGTCGCGAGCGAATCGAGGCTAGGGCGGAGCGCGAGGAGCCCGCGCAAGCGTACTCTTCGTACGTGCGCAGGCACCGCAGCGCCCAACCGACGAATCGATTCGCGCAGCAGGCTGTCGA
>WQYX01000068.1 GCA_009781005.1 Polyangiaceae bacterium
ATCGATTCGCTTCGATGGCGCCTTCGGCGCTGTCGGCCCGCCTGCGGCGGGACCTCAGGTGGGCGCTGCGGTGCCTGCGCACGTACGACAAGTACGCTTTCGCGGGCTCCTCGCGCTCCGCCCTAGCCTCGATTCGCTCGCAACGGCTGCCCTACACGCTCTCAGTACACCGGCGTGATCTTGCGGATATTGTTGTTGTTGACGTCGGAGACGTAGACAACTCCGTTGGCATCCACGGCCACACTCGAAGGAGAGTCGAAGGTGGCTTGGTTCGCTGGACCGTCTTCGGCGCCACTTTCGCCAACGCCTGAAATGTCGTCGCGCGTGCCGGCGAACGTGGTGACCATGCCGTCGGGCGAGACTTTGCGCACCGCATGGTTGTAGCTGTCGGCCACATACAGATTGCCGTCGGCGTCTACCGCCAGGCTGGCGGGAGTGTCGAAACGAGCGTTGGCACCCGCGGCGTCCACGAAACCATAGGCGCCCACATTCGAGCCAGCCAAGAGGCTCACCGTCCCGTTCTCGATCTTGCGGATGTCGTGTGACTCGGACACGTACAAGGTTCCCGTGTTCGTATCCAATGCGACGCCTCGTGGATTCGTGAACGTCGCGTTCGACAGCGAGCCGTTCGCGTAGCCAGCGTTGTTCTCTCCTTGGCCCGCAAGGGTGGTGACAACGCCGCCGGGCAGCGTCACCTGTTGGATCTTGTTGTTGACGTAGTCGGTGACATAAAGAAAGGTGCCCGAGGCGTTCAACGCCAGCCTATCTGGCTCACCAAAGGCCGCGTCCGTGCCTGTGCCACTGACGTCACCGGATGTTCCTCGGCCCGCCAAGGTGGTGACTTTGCACGGCGTGGCTGTGATCATGCGAATCACGCTGTTGTTGGAGTCGGCAACGTATACGTTGTCTTTCGCGTCCACGGCGAGGCCGCTCGGATGGTGGAAGGTTGCCTGATCGCAGTTGCCGTCGACGTAGGTTTGTGGTGTGGCGCCAGTGCCCGCGTAGGTACTGACCTTGCCGTTGACGGCGATCTTGCGGATCTCGTCATTGTAAGTATCGGCGACATAAAGGCTTCCATCCGGTCCAAATGCGATGCCCCACGGGCCACTGAAGGTCGCTTGCAATGGGTCGTCGCTGTCGGCAACGCCGCTCTTGCCTGTGGTGCTGCCCGCATACGTCGTGACAACGTAGCCTTTCGGATCACCCTTCGGCGCAGCGTCACCGGCGTCCTCGTTGCCTGGTTCGGTGACATCCCCCTTGTCAGGTGTCCCGGCATCGTCCGATGCATCCGGGGTGAGGGGGAAGTCGATGCCCGCACACGCGCACATGGCGGACACGGCGAACAACGCAACAAAAATATTCCCCGTAAGGTGGCGCATCCGAAGTCTCCTGGTGGTGAACGATGCCCCACTATGCAATCGATCGCTGCGGCTTGTCGATGCGATCGAGCTGCGGCACTACGACGCAATGGCGAGATTGTGCCTCTTGTAGGGTACAATCCTACTCACGTATGGGTGTTGTCTTGAGCGACGCGCGCCCTTCCTTCACACTCGCGCCTCGGATTCGTTCACGTCGCCGTCAACGACTGCGATCACGACAACGTTCGTTGACGTGGGCGTTGACCCGATCGGCGACGGCGACGAACCCGCCACTCGGGACGCGAGAACGCGGTCAGCTACTCGCGCAGAGGAGTGGCTTTGAGCGACGCGCGCCCTTCCTTCACGTACACGGAGAACTTCACGCGCTTGCAACCGTGGCGTTGCATGAGAGCGTCGCGGTTCTTGGCGAGTGTCTGCGCGAACTTCTCGAACGTGAGGCCTTCGGTCGACTCGTTGCACTCTCGCTTGGTGCGAAGGAATTCTTCGTAGATCGCTGGCCACTCGACACCAGGCGTCGCGATGGTTGGACCTGCTGCCGTAATGCTGTCGGACGACGTACGCGCCGCCACCATGGTCTGCTCGTCGTCCATCTCTGCCTCCACGGCAGGTGTTTTCGTCGCGAGCGCGGGCGGTGGAAGGGGCGGGGGAGGCTTTGGCGGAGCCCCGGCTGCAGGCTTGATGATCGGGGGAGGCGGCGGTTTGAGGCCGGGCGCTACCGGACGCGCACCCGCCAGTGGTGACGGTGGTCCGGCATTCACGCTGATGGGGGGACGCAGATTCGCTGCCGCTTGGCTCGCGATGTTCTGGTTCAGGCTCGGCACCGGGGACGAGCGATCTGGAAACGAGAACGCGCTCATGGCTGGTTGCGCGGGCACGGGTCCGAGAATCGACTCGAGATCGGCCGGCTTTCGCGCCGTGCCTCCACCCTTCTCGACCACGCGGTGAATGCCTTCGTTGATGTCGTCGGCGATGGAACGGAAGCCTCCGCGAAACTCGGGGATCGACAGCACGTCGATTTCGCCGGTCTTGAGACGCGCTGCTTGACGCACCATCTCTCGCATGGGCCGCGTATGCTCGAGCAGTGAGAAGAGAATGCCGATGGCGGACGCGCCAAGGGCGATGGCTGCCACGGCCCAGAGCTTCACGTTCTTCTTGTCTTGATCGTCGGCGCCGTGGATGAAGCCCATCGCCGTCGGGATCGAGACCCTCGGACGCGCGACCAGGAAACCCGCGCCGAGCTCCCATCCGTCGCCTGGCAACAGAGCGTAGATCGCGCCGCCCTTGTCGCGCGCGCCAGCGAAGGGGCGCACGTCGGTGTGACCCGTTTCACGGAAGCCTTTGTCTTCGGACACTCTCTTGAGATCCGCACCCATCCCTTCGAGCGTGCTGTCGTCGAGCCCCTCGGTGGTTGCTGCTTGCGCGACCCCCTTACCGAGCGCGAAGAACGCGACGTTCGTGTGCGTGCGTTTGCCGATGTCCTTTGCGAAGGCGTTGTCGATCCAGCGAATGCCCACGATCGCGCCCACTGGGGGCTGCCCCACTTCGTCTTCGACCGGATGGGCGACGACGCGCCCCATGCGCCCGTCCCAGACCCACGTGTCGTCGCGGAGGAAGCCGTGCAGCGCGTCGAAGACCGCTGGGTAACCACCGAGCTCGAACTCGGGGCTCGCCCTGTTGAAGCCCACTTGCGCGACGAGCCGTCCATCGCGATCGGTCGCGAAGAGCGCGTCGTTCTTGTATTCTACAGGCAATTTGTCGTTGAAGTCGCGAAGCGCCTTCGCGGCTTCCTCTCTCGACGCGGGTGGGATTTGATCTTTGCCGCTCGCGCCGCGCAGAGCCTTGCCGATGGCTGGATCCGTTGCTGCCAGCAAGAGTGTTTCGAGGCGCCGGCGCGCATCGACTTGCATCGCCCAGCTGACGGCCTGGCTGTCGGCCTTCAGCGCATCCTCCATCGCGGTGTTGTTGCGGCGGTTGTATTGGCCGACTGCGAGCGAGACGACGTAGTACGCGGCGGCGAGCAGCAGCGCGAGGATGACGTACCACATGCGCGAAAGGATCATCATTTCCCGTCTGCTCCTGAGCTGTTCGGGCTCACGTCGAGCGGATCTTTCAGCTCCACGAGTTTGTCCTTTGCGTTGACCGAAACCGGTTTGCCAACTTGCTTGCCAGCGAAGAATGCTTTGAGCACGTAGTCGCCTCCGGGAAGCGAGAAGCTGAAGATGCCGTCGCGACCCGGGTACGCGATCTGCGCGACTTGAGGATCCACCACGATGAACGTGCGCACGCTCGGAAAGAGCTCGTCGCGAACTTCGTAGCGCCCGGGCCCGGGCGCGCCCCATGTTCGTTGCGCACCGGTCTGGAGATCTTCGGCCTTCATCGTGGGTTGATCGACGACGAACAACCGGTGTTTGAAGGGATCGAAGTTCTTGAACACGAGCTCGGTCCCAGGTGTCACCACGATGGTCGTTGGAAACACGCGACCGCCGGTGACGCTCATTAGGATGGGGCCCTGCGGACCGAAATTGTCCGCCTGCATTGCCGCGATGCAGAGATCGCGCGATGGGTTTGCCGAGAGCGTGCGGAGAGGCGCAGCCACCGACGGTGATGGCTCACGCCACGTCCATCGACGCGAGTCTGGTTTTGCGGCCTCCGCGTAGACCTCCGGCACGAGCTTTTCCTGCCCGCTGATCTTGCCTTTGATGTTCGGTGCAGCCGCATCACTAGCGATGGAGAGGAGTGAGAGCGCGGCGAGCATCCCGAGAACGAGTCGTTTACGCATGTAGAGCGGCACGAGGGTACCCCAAGAACACCATTTTAAGGAGACCCCACCGTGCAACCGGCTCACTCGACCCCCTTGGGCTCCTCGAAGCCGGTCGCGACCGACTCATTCGACCCCCTTGGGCTCCTCGAAGCCGGTCGCGACCGACTCATTCGACCCCTGTCAACATCTTTTGGTCGGTCACGACCGGCTCACTCGACCCCCTTGGGCTCCTCGAAGCCGGTCGCGACCGACTCATTCGACCCCTGTCGGCATCTTTTGGTCGGTCACGACCGACCGCGTCGAATCGAAAGCGGTCAATTGCCGGAGCGGACGTTCTTTGCGGATATACCGTATTCGTTGAGTCGGTATTGGATGGTGCGCACGCTGATGTCGAGGAGCTCGGCGGCTTTCGTCGTCGATCCCTCGGTGGCTTCGAGTGTCTTTAGGATCGCATAACGTTCGAGTTCCGCCATGGTCGCGCCCGGCACGCGAATGGGGCCGAGCGATTCCCCCGCCGCCTCGAACGGAAGATCATCCTCTTCAACGACGCTTCCCTCGCAGAGCACCACGGCGCGCTCAATGGCATTCTCGAGCGCTCGCACGTTGCCGGGCCAGCGATGGGCGAGGATTTTCGCGCGCGCTTTGTCTGAGAATCCGTCGACGCGCTTGTGATTCTCGAGCCCGAATTTTCTCAAGAAGTGCTTTGCGAGAACGATGATGTCACCGCCGCGAACGCGAAGCGGTGGCACCTCGATGTGCACGACGTTGAGCCGGTAATAGAGATCTTCGCGGAACCTGCCCTCGCGCACGTCGGCGGTGAGATCGCGGTTCGTTGCGGCGACGACGCGAACGTCGACGGAGATCGACTCGCTGCCGCCTACGCGTTGGAAAGAACGCTCTTGCAAGACCTGAAGGAGCTTGACCTGCGTGAGCATCGGGATTTCGCCGACCTCGTCGAGAAACAGCGTACCTCCGTCGGCTTGCTCGAAGCGGCCCGCGCGGCGCTTGTCGGCGCCCGTGAAGGCTCCTTTCTCATGGCCGAAAAGCTCACTTTCGAGGAGTGATTCGGCGAGCGCGGCGCAGTGCAGGGCGACGAAGGGTTTGTTCGCGCGCGGGCTGAGCGCGTGGATCGTTCGCGCGAGCTCGCCTTTGCCGGTGCCGCTCTCGCCGGTGATGAGCACCGTTGCGCGCGATGGAGCGACCTGGCGCGCAACGCGGTAGACCTTCTGCATCGCGGTGCTTGCGCCGATGAGGCCGCGAAGCCCCTCCGCGTCGCGTTCGCGGAGCTGGCGGCGCAAGTTCTCTGCTTCAACGCGTACTTCGCGCTGCTCGAGGGCGCGCTCGATCGTCACGAGCATGGCGCCGAAATCGATCGGTTTCGTGAGGTAGTCTTCGGCGCCCGCGCGCATCGCGGCCACGCCCGTGGCGAGCTCCTGGGACGAAGTGGCGACGATGACGGGCATCTCGGGATCTTGCTCGCGAAGCTTCCTGAGCAACTCCATGCCCCCCATGCGCGGCATGCTGAGGTCCGTCACCACGACGTCAGGCGGCCGTTCCTTTGCGAGCTCGAGGGCGACCACTCCGTCCTCAGCCGTATCAACGGTGTATTTCTCACTTGCAAGAAGCTGCGCAAGACCGGAGCGTGCGCCTTCGTCATCGTCGACCACGAGGACTCGGGCTTTAGACTTCTTAGCTTCGGACATGCGGACCCTTCTCTCGAAACGGCGCTAGCAAAGCGAGTTCTCGTTGCCAATGCATTGTTTGAACCACGACGCCGCTACCCTTTGTGTGGTTTGCCCGCGCTTGGCCCGCTTCGTCATTTGAGGTACTCGAAGGCTTCATAAGCAATGGCGCCCGAAGCCGCCGCAGGATCCTTCGAGGCTACCATCCTCGTGATTGATGACAACGAGGCAAACCGAGCGCTTGCGCGGAACACCCTCGAGGATGAAGGGTATCGGGTTGTCCTCGCAACGTGCGGCCATGACGGTGTGATTGCCTTTGAGCGCGAGCATCCGCACTGCGTTTTGCTCGACGTTCGTATGCCCGACATCGATGGCTTCGGCGTATGCGAACGCATCCGTATGTTGCCGCACGGGCGCGAGACTCCCATTCTATTTCTGACGGCGCTCCGTGACGTCGACACCTTCGACCGAGCTCTCGCCGTAGGCGGTGATGATTTTCTCACCAAGCCCGTCCGACCGACCGAGCTCGTCGTTCGCGTGCAGACTGCACTCAAGTTGCGCCGCATGAACGTCGAGCTGCGCGATCATTACGAGCTTCTCAAGCATCAACGCGACGATCTCATGCGCCTTCAGCTCCAGAAGGAGCGACTCATGGCGTTCGTCGTCCACGACCTGAAAAATCCGGTCAATGCGATGGATCTGCACGCGCAGCTCCTCCTGCGCGACGAGGGGCTCTCGCCGAACGCGCGCTCGTCGGTGACGCGGATTCGGAGCGAGGCGCAGAAGCTCACGCGGATGATTCTGAATCTGCTCGATGTCAGCAAGGCCGACGAAGGCAAGCTGTCCGCGCACCCAGCTCTCTTCGATCTCGTTCCGCTCGTCAGTGAGGTTCTCTCCGAATTTTTACCCACCGCGGCGGCTCGCAACGTGGAAGTCGTTCGCGCGATCGACGTGACGCGCATTCATGCAGACGAAGATTTGTTTCGGCGCCTGCTCACGAATCTCGTCGACAATGCTATCCGTCACGCGCCCGTGGGTTCGAAGGTCTCGGTCGTCGCATCGCCGCACGCCGATTTCACCGAGCTCCGCGTCATCGATCGCGGCGAAGGAGTTCTCCCCGAGATGCGTGACAAGATCTTCGATCCGTTCGTTCGTCTCGAAGTAGGTGATGGCCCGGCCTCGCGGAGCAGCCGCGGCCTCGGCCTTGCATTCTGCAAGCTTGCGGTTTTGGCCCACGGGGGGCGAATCTGGGTGGAGGACGGCGCACCTGGCGCGATCTTCTGCGTGAGGTTGCCGAATGGAGTCTGAAAAGACGTTGTCGGCGGAGCGCTATCGTCAGATTCTGGAAGCCGCGCCCGACGCGATGGTCATCGTCGATCATGCCTCCAAGATCGTCTTCGTCAACGCACAGACCGAGAGGATGTTCGGCTATGCGCGCGCCGATCTCCTGGGCAAGAACCTCGACACCCTCATTCCCGACCTTCTTCGATTGGCGCACTCCGCGCACGTCGGAGACTACTTTGCGCAACCGACTCCGCGTCCCATGGGCTCAGGGCTCGAACTCTTTGGCCGGCGCGCCGACGGCAGCGAGCTCGCTATCGAGGTGAGCCTGAGTCCCGTCGGATCTGGCGATCGAGCCGTCGTTGCAGCGGCCATTCGTGACGTCACGGCGCGTCGGCGAATCGAGGCGGCGGCGCGGCTCAATGCCGGTCGTCTCGGGAGCGCGGTCGAGAGCATTCAGGATGCGATTGCGCTCTTCGATGCGAGCGATCGCCTCGTCCTTTGCAACAGCGTGTACCGGCGGCTCATTGGCGAGTCGCTGCCCGGCTCGCTCGTCGGACGCACGTACGATGCGATCCTCGATGCATGGATGGAGACGCTCGATTTCGACAGCGACGAGGAGCGAGCACGATTTCGTGCGAGTCGCCTCGCGGAGCGCGGCGATCCAAAGGGCGCAACGGACACGCGCACGCGCGACGGTCGGAGCCTTCGCATCACGAGCCGGCGCACGGTCGAGAAGGGCATCGTCGAGACGATCTGGGATTTGACCGACGACGTTCGCCGTCAGAAAGAGCTGCACGAGGCGCGCGCTCTTGCCGAGGCCGGGAGCGCTGCCAAGTCGGAGTTTCTCTCGTCGATGAGCCACGAGCTCCGCACGCCTCTCAACGCGATCCTCGGCTTCGCGCAGCTCCTTCAACGTGACAAGAAGGCTCCGCTTTCGGATCGTCATCGCGAGCGCGTCGATCAGATCCTGAAAGGCGGCGAGCACCTGCTCCGGCTCATTGACGACATTCTCGATTTGTCGCGCATCGAAGCCGGCGGAATCTCGATTTCGACCGAACCCGTAGGTGTCTCCGCCGTGCTCGCCGAAGTGCAGCGCACGCTGGAACCCATTGCGGCGCGCGAAGGGATCCACGTTGCGGTGGATCCGCTTCCGGAGGACGTGCCGATGGTGTCGGCCGATCGCACCCGCTTCGTTCAGATCCTCATGAATTTCGGATCGAATGCGATTAAATACAATCGTTCGTCGGGTGACGTGACGTTCACGGTGTCCACGCCAACGCCGGGGTTCGTGCGCGTGTCGGTGCGTGACACGGGCATGGGCATCCCAACGGAAAAGCAGGACAAGCTCTTTCAGCCGTTCCAGCGCGCCGGTCAAGAGAGCGGGCCGATTGAGGGCACCGGGATCGGTCTCGTCATCACCAAGCGGCTCGCATCTTTGATGCGCGGCGATGTCGGCTTCCGCAGTGTCCCCGGCGAAGGATCGGAATTCTGGGTGGAGATCCCGGTCGATGAATCAGGCGCGCACCGCGGCGCACAAGAGGCCACGCTCGACGCCATGCAGGGGCGTCTTGCGGGCGACGGCCGGCGCCTCGTGCTCTACATCGAGGATAACCCTGCCAACGTGACGTTCATGCGCGATCTCGTCAGCACGTTCGACAACCTCGATCTGCTCACTGCACCAACCGCGGAGATGGGCGTCGAGCTTGCGCGTAGCCGTCGCCCCGAAGTCATCATCATGGACATCAACCTTCCTGGCATGAGCGGGCTCGATGCGCTTTACGTGCTGCGTGCAGTCGAAGACACCCAGGACATCCCCATCATTGCGCTCACGGCGGCAGCATCCGAGCGCGACAAACAGCGCGGGATTCAGGCGGGTTTTTTTCAGTACCTCACCAAGCCCGTGAAGGTGGACGAGCTCATGTCCGCGCTCGAGGCTCTGCTCTCTCCGTGACCGGCCTGCTGCGCGGACCGATGCGTCGGTTGGGCGCTGCGCTTCGGTCCTCAAAGCCAATCAAGGCTGTTCCGGTCCGGTGCTCGCGCCCGCCCTAGCCTCGGTCCGCTCGCGACGGCCGGACAACATCGTCTCCGACTCCGTTGCGAACATCGGGTAAAGAACGCGCTCTTCGTTGCGGGCGTGGGCGCGCAACTCCTCGATGAGGTCGCGCGCGACTTGCAGTCCAACGACGTGTGAATCGATTCCCGCACTGAGCTCCGAGAGGCGGGTGCGAAGATGACGATGCTCCTGCATAAGTGCTCGCGCATCCCGAGGCGAGGTCTGTTGAAGTGCAGGAAAGAGAGATTTTTCTTCCTCCTCGAGATGGGCGGCCATGCCGGTGTCGAACTCGGTCAGGAGTGCGTTGATGCCCTCGCTGTCTTCGGCCTCGAAGGCGGCGATCAATCGTTCGAGAATCTCCTCGAGCCTGCGGTGATCGGCGAGGAAGCGATCTCGAACGGAAAGTTCTGGAGTGGCAGCGTCGGCAAGCATGGAGGCGTCGTCGAGCAAGCGTCGTGCCTCGGGCGAGTCATCAAGAGCGGGGCGGCGAAGGCGAAATGCGACCTCGACCTTGCGCACCGCATGCACGCGTGCGCGAAATCTGCGCATCGTTCGAACCGTGCGGTCCATTGAACTACTGCGCGTCGTTGCCAGATGAGAGCTGGTGCGCGGGTTGCTTTTCGATACGTGTCGCCGCGCAATTTGCGGGTGAGGAGGATGCTTCATGAGCGGCTTCGAACACATTCTCGTTCCGACCGACTTCGGAGACATTGCCGAACAGGCACTCGCGTTGGGGATCTCACTCGCCTCGAAATTCGACTCGAGACTCACCATCATTCACACGACGCCACTCGCGCCGCCGTCGTACGCGTCGTACTCGGCGGGGCTCTTTTGGCCGACCGACGAGATGGTCCAGGGCGCCGCCAGTGAGCTTGAGGCTCTGGCGAGCCGCATGCGCACAATCTATCCGAAGATAGAGAGTGCACACATACTTGGCGAGCCGTGGGAGGCTATCGTCGAGTTTCTGCAGGGCAACGGTGTCGATCTCGTCGTCATGGGAACGCACGGGAGGCAAGGCATTGCGCACGTTCTGCTCGGCAGCGTTGCAGAGAAGCTCGTGCAAATGTCCACCGTGCCTGTCCTCACGGTTCCCGGGAAACGCACGCCGAAGACTTCTCCGCCCACAAACACAAAATAGAACGCCGATGGTCGCGTCAGAGCGGTAGTGAGCGGGCGCACCGCAAGCCGGTCATGCGTAGCTTGAATCGTGGTGGATGATGTATGCGGTTGGTGCTGCGCAGGCCGTCGGCGGGGTAGTTGTAGGCGCCACCGCGAATCGATTTTTCACACGTGGTCGGGATGGGATTGGTGCCGGTGAAGCCTTGCATGCCCTTTGCGCGAAGTTCGTTCTGCGCCTTTTCGATCTCCGTGCATGATGCAGGCTTCCCCTCGCTCGCGGTCGGGCGCGTGTACGCGTACGGATCGTAGTCGTCTTCGAGCCACTCCCATACGTTGCCCGCGAGATCGTCGTGGCCATACGGGCCGCGTCCTTGCGGGTGAGTGCCGACGTCTGCGGTTGCTTCGGTCGAAAATACAGTGTGCTCGTGCGTGGGCGCGTCGTTGCCCCACGGGTAGCGGCGACCGTCGTCTCCGCGCACGGCGCGTTCGAACTCGGCTTCGCGCGGAAGGCGCTTGCCCTTCCACGTGCAGTAGTCGCGCGCATCGAACCACGAGACGCCGATCACGGGTCGCTCGGGTCCGCGAAAGAGCCCCCCAAAAATATTGAGGATTGCGGGGTCGGGGGGCGCGCATGACTTGGCTACGACGCACTCGTCGTAAGCGGCCTGCGTGACCTCGGTGCGATCGAGAAAGAACGGAGCGATCGTCACGGCGTGGGCGGGATGCTCGTCGCGCTCTCCGCCTTCATCGGCGCCCATCGTGAAGGTTCCACCTGCGACGAGGAGCATGCCCTCCGGCGCCGTCGCGTTCGCATCCTTACTTGCGTCCGCCGATGAGTCTCGTGCATCGACCGGAGGCGTCGGTGGTGTCGACGCGTCGCTCGCCGTTGCAGAGCGACATCCGGTCGCCATCATCACGGTCCACAAGAACACATTTGTAGGGTGCACGTTTCGATCCTCATTCTCATAGCGACCGTGGTAAGCGGGGCGCAATCTGTGATTTCGGTCCAACGGCTCTCCAAGCATTACGGCACGAAGATCGCCGTGGATGATTTGTCCTTCACCGTTGCCAAGGGCGAGGTCGTCGGATTTCTCGGACCGAACGGCGCCGGCAAGAGCACCACGCTCCGCATCCTCGCGGGGTTTCTTGGCATGACGTCCGGCTCGGTGGAAGTCTGCGGTCACGACATTCGCCAAGAGAGCATCGAGGCGCGCGCGAAGATCGGTTACATGCCCGAGGCCGTCCCGCTCTACGAGGAGATGCGCGTCGTCGAGTACCTCGCGTTCAGAGCAGAGCTGAAACGCGTACCGCGGGAACATCGCAGATCGTTCGTCGCAGATGCCATGGGCAAAGCGAACGTCGAAGACGTTGCAACCACGCGCATCGGTCATCTCTCGAAGGGTTATCGCCAGCGCGTGGGTCTCGCCGATGCTCTCGTGGCGCGCCCGCCGCTGCTCATTCTCGACGAGCCTACCGCGGGATTGGATCCGAATCAGATTCGTGACGTGCGCGACGTCCTTCGCGCGCTCGGCAAAGAGCACACGGTGCTCTTGTCCACGCACATCCTGAGCGAGGTGGAGGCGAGCTGCTCGCGCGTCGTCGTCATCGCCAAAGGCAAGCTCGTTGCTGCGGGATCGCTCGACGATCTCGCGAAGAAGCGGCGCGCCGCGGGGCTCGTCGTCGTCGTGCGCGCAGATGAAGACGCGGCGCTCGCTGCCGTTCGTTCCGTGGCGGGCATTGCGAAGGCCGAGATCGACGATCGCGCGTCTCGGGTTTCGCGTGATCCGGGTGATCCGTGCGTCGTGACCATCCGCGCATCATGGAGCAAGACGCTCGACGAGACTGCGGTGGAGGGCGTGATCGAGCACGCCGTCTCGGCCCTCGTGTCTGCCGGTTGCTTCGTCCGCGAAGTCAGGCCCGTCAAGAGCACGCTCGAGGAGGTCTTTGCGGCTCTCACGACGAGCGAGCCCGAGGTCTCTTCGTGAGGAGCTTCTGGCCGATCTACAAACGCGAACTCTTCGCGTTCTTCGTGACGCCGCTCGCGTGGGTGCTCATCACGGTTTTTTTGCTCGTGCAGGGCATGCACTTCTTTTTGATCGTCGATCACTTCGCGAGCGCCGGCGCCGCATCCGGCGATCAGACGCCGCTTCAAGCTTTCTTTGGCAACACGGTTCTTCTCTACCTCGTACTCTTTCTGCTCGTGCCGCCCATGACCATGCGCCTGTTCGCAGAGGAGCGCAGGAGCGGAACGATCGAGTCGCTCATGACGGCGCCGGTCTCGAGCGCCGCGGTCGTTCTCGCAAAGTACGCAGCGGTCTTCACCACGTACGTCGCGATGTGGACGCCCACCGTGCTCTATCTCGTGATCTTGCGGCGCACGGGCGAGATCGATCGCGGTGTTGCGGCTTCGTCGTATCTCGGCGTTCTGCTCGTTGGCGCGGGTTACCTGTCGCTCGGCCTGTTGATGAGCGCCATGACGAAGAGCCAGTTTCTCGCGCTCGTCCTCACGGCGATGCTCATCTTGAGTCTGTTCATCCTCGGCGTCGGTGAATTCATTGCGCGCGACGGCACGCTCATGCACGACGTCTGCGCACACGTCTCGGTGTGGGCGCACATGAACGACTTCGCCTCGGGCATCGTCGACAGCCGGCACCTCGTGTTTTACGGGTCGCTCATTGTCTTGCCGCTCTTCGTCACCGTGCGTGCGGTCGATGCGTGGAGATGGGGCTGATGGTCTCGCGCCGCCGCGTGCTCGACGCCACGCAGATCTCCGTGCTCGTCGGGATCATCGCCGCGGTCGTCCTCGCCGTGCTCGTCAACGTTTTGGTTGCGCGTCGCTACGCGCGCTGGGATTGGACGGCGAACAGGCGCTACTCGCTCAGCGAAGCCACGAAGCAAACGCTTCACGGCCTATCGGATCCGGTGCAGATCTGGGTGCTCGTTGGCTCGGACGATCCGCTCGGTCAGAGCATCAGGCAGCTCCTCGTCGCGTATCGGAGTGAGACGACGAAGCTCGATATCCATGACGTCGATCCCGATCGTGACGTCGTGATGCTGGAGGACGTCAAAAAGCGCTTCAAGATCGAGACGGGGCGCACCGAGGACGGCCACGTCGTCGCGGACGCCATCGTCGTTGTCGCACGCGGCGATCGCCACTGGTTTTTGACCACGGCGGACATGTTGCAAATCTCCGGCGGTGACGACACGAAGGTGTCACCGCGCGAAGAGCAGGCGCTCACGGGTGCCATTCGCAATGTTCTTGGCGGTGCCCAGATCAAAGTCTGTTTCACGAACGGTCATGGCGAGTTGAGCGTGATCGAGGCCGGTGATCGCGGTGCATCGCTGCTCAAAGACATTCTCGAGAAGGACAACTACGCGGTCAGCAGCGTCGACGCTTCGGCGCCGAGCGCTGCCGAGCCATTTGCGGGTTGCGCCGTCGCGGTCGTCGCTGGCATGCGTGGAGGTTTTACGAACGACGAGGCCGAGCGCCTTCGCACGTGGCTTCTCGCGGGTGGCAACCTTTTGGTTGCATCAAGCCCGATCCTCGGCGACTCGGAGACGGGCATGATCTCGGCGGGGCTCGATCGCGTGCTCTCGCCGTTCGGCATCGCGCTCGACGACGATCTCGTCATCGAACGAGATCCCAATCTCGCGTTCCCCGATCAGATGGGTGCGCGTTTTCTGGCCGAACCGAAGATGCATGCGATCACCGCGGCGCTCGTCCGAGGCGACGCAGCGAGAGACGTGCCGCGCGTCGTCGTCGAGCTCTCTCGATCCATGCATCGCGTGCTTGCGGAGGGGAGCGCAACGCCCGCCGATCTACTTTCGAGCGGCGCAACGTCGTTCGGTATGAAAAGTATCAACGGCGCCGCCGAGTGGAAGGACGTGCCGGAAAAACGCCCGGGCGATCTGCCCGGACCGCTCGCTCTTGCGATGGCATCCGAGCGCCCGAAGCTCTCTCCGTCGTCGACGCACGGTCCGCGCGTCGTCGTCATCGGAACGCAAAGCGTGCTGATGACGACGAGCTTTCGCGAACCCTTGCCCGTGCGCGGCGGGGCGCTGCTCGTGGAGTCTGCCATCTCGTGGCTTGCGTCGCAGCCTGCGGTGCTCGACGTGCCTGAGAGGAGCGCCGTTGCGGCGGGTATGCACATCACCGACGAGTCGCGCGCGGAGATCCAACGCTACGTGCTCTTTCTCATGCCCGGGGCTGTGGCGCTCATCGGCATAGGCGTCGCGCTGTCGCGTCGTTCGACTGAGGGCAAGTCGAAGACCCAAGAGTCGTCCAAGAAAAAGCGATAGAGAGTGCCGGATGCTTGCTGCTCTGAAGAAGCATGCAACGACCATCGTGATCGTGCTGCTTGCTGTCGGTGTTGGCCTTTGGCTGCTACGCGATCGCGATAAGGTGACCACGGGTGAGCGCGCGCTGCGCGACAACGACGTCTTCCCCGCGTGGCGTCGCAACGAGCTCTCGCGCATCGAGATTGCGCACGAAGGCGAGACGATCGTGTTCGAGCGCGATGCCAAGGACGCGACGAGCGGCGCATGGCGAATGACGTCGCCGCGATCTGGTCGCGTCGATCCCGCGGCGGTCGAACGCCTGCTTCAAGCTCTCGAGTTCGCAACGGTATTGCGCAAAGTTTCGGATGGACCCGAGCTCGGGCTCGACACGCCTCGCGCTGCGGGAAAGGTCACGATGGGGGCTCTCGTTCAGCGCTTCGCGCTCGGTGCGCCGTCGCCGCGTCCCCCGGGATCGAGTTACTTCCGCGTCGGCGATGGGACGCCGGTCGTTGTTTCGCGCGAGCTCACCGATGCGCTTCTTTTGTCGTCGGACGGCTATCGCGATCGCACGGTGGTGCCGTATCTGACGTTCGAACTCGCGAAGTTCGAGATCGTGCGACCTGGCGAGTCGGGTTTCGTCCTCGAGCGCATCGACGACCGAAACTTTCGTGTTGGCTCCGAGGGTGTGCTCGCTTCGCGGGGCGGCGTCGATCGTGTTTGGGAGATGCTCGCGCAGATGCGCGCGGAGAGCTTTCCGACAGATGCAGACGCCGATCGGCTGACGGCGTCGCCTCGCGCGATCGTCACGCTCACGCCGAAGGTCCAGGACAAGCCCGCGTCGGAGCTCGTCATCGGCGAGGCATGTCCGGGCAAATCTGATTCCGTCGTCGTCGTGCGCCGAACGCCAAGCCGTCTGACCGCATGTGCGCCGCGCGTCGTGCTCGAGACTCTGTCCGGGGTGCCGTCGTCGCTCGTCGAGCGTCACTTGTTCACGCTGCACGCCGACGAGATCGAAGAGCTTCGTCTCGAGTGGCTCGCGCCGCAGAAAGATGCTCCTTCGGCGATCGAGATTGCACGCAAGGCGGTGGGCTTTCACGCACGCGAGCCGTTCGATCGCGATCTGACTCCGGAAGAAGCGGATGCAGCAAGCGAGCTCGTCAGCCGGATCGCGTCGATGGAGGCCGTCTCCGTTGCACGTGGCGGCGGCGCAGCGGTGTCCTCTCCGATCGCGCGCGTCCGCGTTCGAAATGGCGATCATGAAGAGACGATCTCGATCGGTCCCGAAGCGAACGGAGACGTCGTTCTACATCGCGCGTACGACGACGCGCGGCTCACGGTGCCGCACGTTCTTGCCGACGTGCTCCTGCCGCGAGCGACGAGCCTCCGCCCGCGCACCCTCCTCGAAGAGGCGCAACGCGCAACGCGCATTGTCCTCCGGTGCGGTACGCCTCAAGACATCGTGGACAAGAGTGACGGCTTTCATCTCGTTGAACCGAAGGGCTACGAAATTGATTCTTCGGTCTCTGATCTCGTCGATGCCGTGACTCGCGACAAGGTCAGTGCGTGGGTTTCCGATCACGCAGACGATCCCGCCTTCGGCTTTCGAGATTCGCACTGTCGCGTCACGTTCACTCTCGAAGGAGCCCATGCGCGCACGGTCGTTCTTGGCGGCCGCGCGGGGAACGACGGGGTGTACGGCGTTATCGATGGTGAGTCCGGCGTTTTCGTGGCCCCCGCACGTCTTCATGAGCTCGCATCGGCGATCTACGTGAGTCGCGCTGTGCTCCGTGCTCCAGAAGACGAGATCGAAAAGGTCTCGGTCACGCTCAACGGAGCGCCGGTGCCTGCTGCTGCTGCTGCTGCGCGCGATCCGGCAGCTTTGCGGCAAGCCGCGGCCGCTCTCTACGCCGATCGCGTTGTGTCGCTCGGTACGCGAAGTGCGCGAGGGGAGATCGCCATCAACATCGCCGTGACCGAAGCTGGCGCTCAAAAGCATGTCGTTTGCAGCGCTCCCGATGATGAGTCAGCGGGCGAGTGGTTGTGCAGCGTTGCCGGCGTAAACGCCACCTTTGGCGTTGCCGCCGGCAAGCTCACGGCCTTCTTGCCTTCGGGCACGGGCTCGCGATAACGAAGGCGGGGCATGCGGCCGGTCGTCAAATGGGCGGGAGGCAAGAGGCGTCTCACCGGCCGCCTTCTATCGCTCATGCCGGACGGCGATTTTCACACGTATGCCGAGCCGTTCTGCGGTGGCGCCGCCATGTTCTTTGCGCTCGCGGCAGAGGAGAGAAAGCGCTTCAAGAAAGCCATCCTTGCGGACAAGAACGAGGAGCTCATGGCGCTCTACCGCGCCATTCAGAAAGACGTCGAATCTCTCATCGCGCGCGTCAGGAAATATAGCGACGAGCATCTCGAGCTCGATCCTGAAAAGCGCCGCGCGCATTATAACGACGTGCGTGACACTCGCACCGCGAGGATGTCGGACGTCAACCGGGGTGCGCGTCTGATTTTTTTGAATAAGACTTGTTTCAATGGTCTTTGGCGCGTGAACCGTGCTGGACGGAACAACGTCCCCTTTGGCCGTTATGCCAACCCGCGTATTCTCGATACTAAAGTTTTGCGTGCTGCGAGCGTCGCGCTCTCCGGAGTTGATTTGCGTGTTGCGGATTTTGGCGAGGTGGCTCGGGATTTGTCGAGCGGAGATTTCGCCTATTTCGATCCGCCTTATGTGCCAGTATCGAAAACGTCGAATTTTACTGCGTATGCCGCAGACGGTTTTGGGCCGAAAGAGCAAGAGCGCCTTGCAGATCTCATGGGCGAGCTCGGAGAGCGCGGCGTCTGCGCCATGCTCTCGAATGCGTCCTCACCCGAAACGCAGGCGCTTTATTCGAAATTTCGTAGGGAAACCATTCCCGCTGCGCGCCTCATCAATTCGGATGTAACCAAGCGCGGTAACGTGGATGAGTTGGTCGTCATGAATTATCCGGCGCCGGCAGCAGCATGCCCGAAAGCAGCATCGTGAGCAGGCTTGCACCGGAGGAATTCATCCGTGCTCAGGTCAAAGCGGAGCTCCGTAAGCGCATGCGCGGTTTGCGCAAAACTGTGCCTGTGTCCGCGTGTGAAACGCGTTCTGCTGCCATCCTCTCGCGGCTCCTGTCGCTCGATGTCTTTGCGAATCCAAAATCCGTGGCTCTCTTCTGGCCCATCCTCGTTCGCCACGAGGTCGATCTTCGTCGTTTGGATACCTCTCTTCGAGCGCGCGGCATACGCGTGGCATATCCGGCCATTGTTCCAGAGACGAATGTCATGACATTTCGATATGCCGAAGATCCTCTTCATCTCGACGACCAGGGCTACGGCTTCCTCGAGCCGCCGCTCTCCGCGGTAGAAGCAAAAGCGCTGGATGTGATTGTTGTACCGGCATTGGCAGTGGATCCTGCCGGACAGCGAATTGGCTATGGGGCTGGTTATTATGATCGGACGCTCCCGAACTACGCCCCCCCCGCGGTGACCATTGCGGTTGCCTACGACTGGCAGCTCGTTTCCGAGGTGCCGGTGACGGAGGGGGACATTGCCGTTGCATGGGTGGTGACGGATGCACGCACCCTGCGAGTGTGAGCCTCTCTCCTTGGCACGACTGCCGGAAGTATTCCGGCAGTCGTGCTAGCAAAGCCGCGGGAGCGGCTTTTCGGAGGGGTGAATTGCCTGCGAACGCGGGCAAGAGGGGGCGCCGCGCCCCCTTGAGACAAGTGAACACGACTGGTTTCTGCGAAGCGGAAACGCGTAGCCCGGAACGAAGTTCCGGCAGTCGTGTTAGTCGGGGCAATTGGCGATGCAATTGGTTCCCATGGACGCGCAGTCACTGTTGGCTTGGCAGGCGGTAAGGGTCACATTTGCGCACGGATCGTTATTCAGGTTACCGAGGCAGATCCAGCAGTCCTCGGATATTTGTGTATCCGCAGTTATCGAATTTGGATCCGCACAGATCTCCTGGCAGGCAGTTCCACATAAGCCGGAGCCTGAGCATTCGCATGTTGCGAGTGCTCGAACGAATACGTTTGCGCCATTGGGATGGTTGTCCATGCAGCAGGCCTGGCAGTTGTCGCCAGCGCTCGGGCAGGTTCTGTCGTCACCTGGCACAACGGAGGAGTTGTTGTTGGACGACGAGCACGCGGGCGCGAAGGCAACGAGCGACGCCGCAACGAGGAAGAAAAATGCGCGCATGGTACGGACCTCCTTGAGGTGACGCAATGTTCATTGCGCAAAGGGTGTCTGTCAATAGGATTTCGAGGACCTACGGCGGAGCCGTGTGGCTGCAGCATCGCCGAGTGGTTGATGCATTTGTACTCCACGAAGGGGTACCCTCTCGCTGCGATGCAACGGGCGTGCGCCTCGAGTCGTGGTGTCCCTGATGTCCGCGGCCGCATCGCTTTCGTCGGCGACAGGGCGCGTGATGTAGCCAACCGCGTGAAATCCCAAGGTGCGATCGATGGCCCACGCCGTGCGCTTTAGTCGTGCCGAGCCCGATGCTACGCTTTGAATCGATGAACACCGCGCGACACCTCAAACTCGTCGTCAACCGGGGACCGCAGAGTAGGCGTGGCTGGGAGCTCTCCGAGGAGACCATGCCCCAGTCTATTGTGCACAATGAATCTACAGGGTCGATAGAGGCAGTTCTCTCATTTTGGGCGCACACGAGAGCGAACACGCGAATTGCGCGCGATTTGGCCATTCGTTGGGATGAGCGCAATCCCAAAATTGGTGTTGATCCGGATGTCTGTGTGCTTTGCCCCGCGCCTCCTCTGGAAAATGGAGATTTGCGTAGCGTTCGCACGTGGATACCAGGTCATGAGGCGCCGATCTTTGCCGTTGAAGTGGTGAGCAATACGAATCCGCGCAAGGACTATGAGATGGCGCCTGAGAAGTACGCGGCAAGCGGAACGGGGGAATTATGTATTTTCGATCCCATGCTCGCAGGGCCCAGGAGCCACGGCGGGCCGTATCGGCTCCAGCTTTGGCGCCGCGGCGAAAACGGGGAATTCAGACGAGTTTATGCGGGCAGTGGTCCGGTCTATTCCCCTGCGCTCAATGGCTATCTGGTGCCTATCGAGAAAGGCCGCAAGTTGCGAATTGCCGACGACGAGGCAGGCCTTCACTTGTGGCCCACCGCCGAAGAAGCGGAGCGCGCCGAGAAAGAAGTCGAACGGAAGGCCAAAGAGGAGGAGCGCGCTGCGAAAGAAGAGGCTCTTGCGCGCATCGCGTTGCTCGAAGCGGCTCTTTGCAAGGCCACGAAGGAGTCCTCGCGAACATGAACCTCGCGACCGACGAAAGGCGTGCTAAATCTTGTGGGTCTCTTGCTGTTCGTTGAGCAACCCAGCGCTATAAACCGGCGTTCGTCGTCAAGGCGGTGAAATACCCGGGCACCGAGAGCGTGTAGGGCAGCCGTCGCGAGCGAATCGAGGCTAGCCCGGATAATTCATGACGACTCCCAAGGTTCAGGCAGGCGGGCATGCAAACCTCCGCAATCCAATTCTTGCAAGCTTCGTCGCCAAGGGCGTGTTGCCGTATGGGGTCTTGGCTCGGGTGTGCCTCGGGCGCTCGATGCGTGGCCCGACATCGACTTCCGCGACAACCAGGATGGGGGCCTGTTTATGGCGACTGTCCGGCGGAAGGCGATGATCCGACGTGTTCGCTTAATACTACTGCCGGAACTTCGTTCCGGGTTACGCGTTTCCGCTTCGCGGCACCCCCTCTTGCCCGCGTTCGCGGGCAATTCACCCCTCCGAAAAGCCGCTCCCGCGGCTTTGCTAGCACGACTGCCGGAATACTTCCGGCAGTCGTGCTAAAAGTATGAACCTGGGTGGGCCTCTTGAGCTACAGCGTTGCGATCATGCCAGATTTCTTCGAACTCTCCCGCCACTTTACCGCAGAAGAACGCGCCGTCCAGACCGCCGTTCGGGCCTTCGTGGATGCGCGCGTGCTTCCCGTTGTGGGTGACCACTTCGAGAAGGGCACCTTCCCAAAGGATCTCATTGGCGAGATTGCAGCCATGGGATTGCTTGGATGTAATTTGCATGGATATGGATGCGCTGGCCTTAGCGACGTTGGCTACGGCCTTGCCATGCAGGAATTGGAGCGGGGCGACTCTGGTATCCGCAGCTTCGCCAGCGTGCAGGGGTCGCTTGTCATGTATCCCATCTTCGCGTTTGGCTCGGAGGAGCAGAAGCGGTGTTACTTGCCAGAGATGGCGAAGGGCGAAATCATTGGCTGTTTCGGCCTGACGGAGCCTGATTTCGGCTCGAATCCAGCCGGCATGCGCACCACCGCGGTGGACGACGGAGATACCTGGGTTTTGAATGGCACCAAGCGCTGGATTACAAATGGCAATCTTGCCCATGTCGCGCTTGTTTGGGCAAAAGTCTCTGGATCTGACGGCGAGATGCGCGGTTTTCTCGTCCCCACGGATACGAATGGCTTTGAGGCGCGCTCCATTCACAAGAAGATGAGTCTTCGTGCGAGCGTCACGAGCGAGTTGATTTTGGAGGACGTGCGCATTCCGAAGGATGCGGTGTTGCCAGGTGTGAAAAGTATGAAAGGGCCACTTTCATGCCTTACCCAGGCACGCTTCGGCATTGCATGGGGTGTCATTGGCGCCGCACATGCCTGCTTCGATTGCGCGCTCGACCATGCCCAGAATCGTGTGCAGTTTGCAGGCAAGCCCATTGCCTCGCATCAACTCGTGCAGGCCAAATTTGCGGAGATGCTTACGCAGATCAGCGCAAGTGAGCTCATGGCACTCGAGGCTGCGCGGTTAAAAGCGGAGGGAAAGCTCGTCCCGCAGCATGTCAGCATGATCAAGCGGCACAACGTACGTGCAGCACTGGACATTGCGCGCGTGTGCCGGGACATCCTTGGCGCCAGTGGCATCACGCTCGAATATCCCATTATGCGTCACCTCTGTAACCTCGAGACAGTGTCCACTTACGAGGGCACGCACGACATCCAGACGTTGATCCTCGGACAGCACGTCACGGGCATCCCCGCATACTAGACCGCTTCGATTTGTCGCGATCTCGTCGTTGGGGCCTGCGGTGCGGTCCTCAAAGCCTTCAAGGCTGTTCCGGTCCGCTCCTCGGCCCCGCCTCGACCTCGCGTCAACTTGAAGCGGTCAATGACGGCCATTGGTCGGTGATGTCAGGCGGGCTCAACCTAAGAACGTGTCGCGAAAGGTGCCGGCAGCGCGATGCGCTTCGAAGAGCGCGATGCCAACAGCGTTCGCGAGATTCAGCGAACGCACGGCACCCGTCGTTGGAATGCCGACGACTCGATCTTTGTGCTGTACAAGCAAGTCGTCGGAGAGGCCTACGCTTTCCTTGCCGAAGACGAGCGCGTCGCCCTGGCAAAAGCCCGCATCGACGTAGCTCTTGGTGGTTACGGCGCTAAAGAGGTGCAGGCGGCCACCGGGGCTCTCCTTTTCGAATGCGTGGAGGAAGTGCGCGAAGTCGAGGTGCCTGCGGATGTCGACGAGGTGCCAGTAGTCGACGCCGGCGCGGCGGACGCTGTGCTCATCAATGCGAAAACCGAGCGGCCCAACCAGGTGCAATGGCGAAGTCATTGCCGCGCAGAGGCGCGCAATGTTCCCCGTGTTCGGCGGTATCTCGGGTTCAACGAGGACAACGTGGAAGGGGCGTTCGATGGGGCGAGCGCGGAGTCGTGGCGTGCTGTTGGAGGTGCGCGGCATGCCAAGGGCTCTCGTCATAGTGGGCGTTCGCGTTTTCGGCGAACACGAAGAGCGAAGGGTGAGAATTCTTTTGTGGTAGGCCACACTCGCCATGGGCACTTTCGTTCGAGGGCGTGTCTGCAAACCGTCGCTCGCGACGGTTTGCAAACACGCCCTAGTGGTGATTGGGGCTTTTGCATGGGTCGCCTTCGCGATCGCTTGCAGCTCGTCTGCCTCGCGCTCGCCAGTGGGCGTGAGCGATCATCGCGGCGGCGGAGTGAATCCGCATCTCGGCAGTGACGCGGGCGTCGTTGACGGCACGGCGGCGCTTCCTCGCGATTACCGCACGCGATTCAAAAAGATGAACAATGCACGCTTCGTTTCGTCGGGCCATGCGGCCGGGCGATGGGAGGTGGATGTTTGGGCGAACGATGCGGCAAGCACGGCGCTCGCGTCGCGCGCACGTGATGTGCCCGAAGGTGCCGCCCTCGTTCAAGAGCACTTCGAGCGCCAGAGCGAAGGTGGATCCGTCAAAGGGCCCATCATGGTGATGGAGAAGCGGGAGAAGGGATTTGCCCCGTCGCACGGCGACTGGAGCTTCACCGTTGTTGGTTCGGCAGGGCAACTCGTCAAACAAGGGATCATCGAGCAATGCGCGGGATGCCACGACGACGCGCCAATTGACGGACTCTTTCCGATCATGGAGTGACGTAACGCGTTTTCCTAATACGACTGCCGGAACTTCGTTCCGGGCTACGCGTTTCCGCTTGGCGGAAACCAGTCGTGTTCACATGTCTCAAGGGGGGCGCGGCGCCCCCTCTTGCCCGCTTTCGCGGGCAATTCACCCCTCCGAAAAGCCGCTCCCGCGGCTTTGCTAGCACGACTGCCGGAATACTTCCGGCAGTCGTGCTAACCTCGCGTACACCGCTGAAACGCGTTCAAGTCTTGTCGAGAGGGCGTCGTCGTGTGTATACCGCACGCATGGCTCGGCCGAACGCGCAGGGGCTTTCCGTTGTCGATGATAGGCCTTCCGTGCATGCGGATGCGATCGCCGGATGAACGAGCGCGAGCAAGAGGCTGCTCTCGTCGAGGCGCGGTCGCGGCTCAAGGCGCTCGTGTTGGCCATCATCGGTGAAGGGGACATCGCTCGCTTCGAGGAAGCTCTGACGCATCCGAGCTTCGCAAACGAATCAGGCGCGCCAGACTATCAGCGCCTCGAGTTTCTCGGTGACGCGGTTCTCGGCTTGTGCGTGAGCGAGATGCTCGCACAGGTGCATCCCGATGCTGACGAGGGCGCGCTCACGCGCATGCGAAGCGCGCTCGTCAACGCCGAGGCGCTTGCGCATTGGGCACAGGCAATTCACCTCGGCGAGGCGCTTGCACTCGGCAGGGGCGCGCGCGGGGGACTGGAGCGCAGCCGGACGAATGTGCTCGCCGACGCGGTCGAGGCACTCGTTGCAAGCGTGTATATTGCACGCGGCCTCGACGGGGCTCGCAAGTTGATCGAGCAGATCGTTGGCGAGCCGATGCAGAACGTTGCCGATCTCGGCACGCGAGATCCGAAGAGTCTCTTGCAGGAACGCGTGCAGGCCGAGGGTCTTTCGGCGCCGACCTACCGCGTGCGCGCCATTCACGGCCCGAAGCACGATCCGTCGTTCGAGATCGAGGTTCTCGTTGGAGCCGATGTGGCCGGAGTTGGCGAGGGACGATCGAAGCGCGTGGCCGAGCGCGCTGCGGCGCTTGCGGCCCTTAGCGGGCGTTCGGAGCAGGCAGCGGCACCGCCGACGATCCCGGAGCCTCCGATGTCGAGCGAGCCGACTGAGCCGGGCGAGAACGGTTAACGCGGGAGTCCAGCGGCGGCAACGTAATCACCCCAAGCAGACTCGTGTCGATGTCGCGCGTGTACTTTGCACGCAATTCTGCGATGAGTGCTCTTTCGGCGTTCTCGGTGCGCTCGCGGTACAGCGTGGAACGAATTTGTTGCGAGGCTTGTTCGAGCGTGCGCTTGTTTGCGGCGACGGTTCCGCGGCGCCAGACGACGGCAAAGAGCGATCCTTCCGCGACGGGCTCGGCGACGAACTCGCCGTCTTTCACGTGGCTTGCTGCCTTGACGACAGCGGGATCGACCTTCAAACCAACTTCGTTGCTGATGCCGTCCGGGGCGACGAATCCGAGGTTTCCGCCGCGCATGTTCGTCGCTTTGTCCACGCTGTGCTCACGTGCGAGATCATTGTATCGTCGGACAGTGGGATCGCGCTTTGCCGCAGCCAAAACGGCTTGAGCATCTTCGCGAGAGTTGCAGAGGATTCGCCAAATGTTGATGCGCTCCGGCGAATCGAATCGCGCAATGTTCTCGCGATAATATTGGCGAACATCTTCGTCGGAGATCGGCGAGGCAGAGAGGTTCGCGCGCAGAGCGCGGAGCGTGGCGTTCGAGCGTGCGCGCAAAAGCTCTCGCGAGGTCGGGAGTTTTTTATCGAGACCGCGCTCTTCAGCGCCGGCGAGGAGGAGCAAGTCGCGCACGATCACCTGGTTCGTGTACGCGCGTACAATCGCATTCGGCGAAGCGCCGTAGGTTGCAAGCTGGAAGGATGGGATGCCGGCGAGTCGATCCTCGAGCTCACCGACCGTTACTGCGTGACTGCCAACGCGTACCGCGACGCGTGCGCGCCGATCCACGTCTGCGCCGTGGGCGTACGAGGCGCTGGCTCCGACCAAAAGTCCGAGCACGACGGCCAACACTGCCCACGATCTTCGCACGCCCACGAGTGGCCCATTAGCAGAAATCATAGTGACTGAGCCTGCTTAGACCGCTTTCAAGTTGACGCGAGGTCGAGGCGGGGCCGAGCAGCGGACCGGAACAGCCTTGTATGGCTTTGAGGACCGCAGCGCAGGCCCCAACGATGAGATCGCGTCAAATCGAAAGCGG
>WQYX01000069.1 GCA_009781005.1 Polyangiaceae bacterium
AGGGGCAGGCCTTGTTTTTGTTGGTTGTAGGGGCAGGCCTTGTTTTTGTTGGTTGTAGGGGCAGGCCTTGTTTTTGTTGGTTGTAGGGGCAGGCCTTGTTTTTGTTGGTTGTAGGGGCAGGCCCCCGTGCCTGCCCTCCCCGAGATATAGCGGTCACAGGAGTGACAGCTGACGGGGGGCGCGCGGGCGAGCCTCGAGGATGCGGGGGGCGGCCACCCACTCGGCTGGCAGCCCTTCGAGGAAGCGGCAGGGGGCGCGCTCGACTGTGCTGCCCCGGACCGTGCGCTTGCGCGCCTCGGTCAGGACGAGGCGGCGCCGGGCGCGCGTCATTCCAACGTAGAGGAGCCGGCGCTCTTCCTCGAGATCGGCGGGAGGGCGCCCGGGGAGCTCCAACGGCAGAAAACCTTCTTCGCAGCCAGCGATGAAGACCAGGGGAAACTCGAGTCCCTTGGCGGCGTGCAGCGTGAGGAGCGCCACTTTTTGGGCGACGAGGCCGATGTCGCCCGCCTGCCAGAGCGGCACCGCGGCCAAGAACTGGGTGAGATCCCGCCCGAACGGCACGGCGAACGCGGCGAGCAGCTCGGCGGCGGCACGGCGCTCGGGATCGGCGTCGGCCGGGGCAAGGCGCGCGATCCGGTCGGCCACCGTTGCGGCGTCCTCGGAGGTCGGACCCTGCTCCGCGGCTCGACGGAGCTCTTCGAGCAACTCCGCCACTCGCGGTCGAGAAATCGGATCATCGCCGATGCGCTGGTACGGGATCCCGAAGCGGTCGAGCGCGAGGCCGATGGCATCGGCCTGTGCCGAGGTGCGGAAGAGCACCGCGATATCGTGGAAAGCCAGGTGCGCGTCGTTTTGACCGTCGGCGTGGCCGGCGTCGATGGAGACGAGGCTCGTCCCGCCGAGCATCCGCTCGATTTCGCGGGCGATGAAGTGGGCTTCCTCTGCTTCGCCCGCTGCGCGGACGCGTTCGACGGGCGGCGATGCCGCGGCGAGCGGATCGAGGGGCCGTGGCACACGCCCGGGCGTACGCTCGATGACGCGCGTAGCGGCGCGGACGACCGCCGTGGGAGAGCGGTAGTTCGTCCGGAGCGCCACCACCGTCGCCTCTGGGTAGTGCGCGGCGAAGCGCTCGATGCAGGCCGGATCAGATCCGCGAAACCCGTAGATCGCCTGGTCGGGATCTCCGACGGCGCAAATCCCTGATCCCGGAGGCGCGAGCAGGAGCACCATCCGCTCTTGAGCTGGGTTGACGTCCTGGTACTCGTCGACGAGGAGGTAGCGGCAGCGTTCCCGAGCCCAGGCGAGCGCTTCGCCGCAGCGCTCGAGGAGCCGGACGGCGCAGAGCACCAGATCGTCGAAGTCGAGCGCGCCGCGCGCTTCGAGCGCGCGCTGGTAGGCGGCGTAAACCGGCGCGATCTCGGGCGCGCATGGCTCGGGGCCGAGCAGCTTCGCCTTGGCCAGCCCGATCGCGGCTGCGAGCTTGCCGGAGGGCGTGACGCCGACCTCTCGGGCGGCCACTTTGATCGCCTCCGTGCGCGCCCGTTCGTCCAAGATCTCGAAGTCGGGCGCGAGGCCCGCGTGCTCGGCAAAGGCGCGAAGGAGCGTGCGGCCAAACGCGTGAAAGGTGCTCGCTTCGATGAGTGCCGCGTCGGGCCCGAGGAGCTCGGCGAGCCGCTCGCGCAGCTCACCGGCTGCCCGGCGCGTGAAGGTGATCGCACAGATCGAGCGCGCGGCAATCCCTTGCTGCACGAGGCGAGCGATGCGGCGGGTGAGCACCCGGGTCTTTCCGGTGCCGGGACCCGCGAGAACGAGGAGCGCACCGCCCGCGTGCTCGACGGCGCGCGTCTGCTCTTCGTTAAGTTCGGGATGGTTAGGCGCAGAAGCGTGCGCGACGCTGGCCGTGGCGGCCTGTGCCCTGACGGGCTGCGTCCGGGAATGCGGAGGCTCTTCGGAGTGGCGCTGCGGAGCCGTCGCGAAGCCGAAGCTGCGCTGGTCCAGGAGGCGCCGGCGCTCCTCGGGCTCGAAGACCGTCACGGCCCCGTACTCGCCGTCGTAGCCGGGTTTCAGATGGACTCGACCTGTGCGCATCCGTTCGATCGCCTCACCGAGGAGCGGCGGTCCGTCGCGACCCAATTCCTCGAGCGGTAGATCGCCCAGCAGCGCGAGCTCAGGCCCGATTCGGTGGAGCAATCGCTCTTGCTCGCGGCCGACGCGCACGCTGCCGGCACCGACGTCCATCAGCTCACCGAGCAGCTCCGCGAGCGGGACGAAGCTCCTGAAAGGCTTGGCCCCTTCGGGCCGCGCACCCTCGGGCCTGTCGGCGAGCTCCTCTACCCTGCCCAAGACTCCTGCGGTCAGCCGCTTGCCGCAGCTCGGGCAGAGACCTCCTGCGCGACGCGCCTCGGCCGGCGTCAACACGACGCCGCAGTTGCGATGACCATCGAAGTGGTATTTGCCTTCTTCCGGGAAGAACTCCACCGTGCCGAGAAACCCCTCCCGCCGATCGCGGAGCGCGTCCCGAAGCGCGAAGTACGAGAGATCGCAGTCGAAGAGGTTGGCCTCGCGACCGAGCTTATCGGGCGAGTGCGCGTCGGAGTTCGAGACGAGGGCGTAGCGATCGAGCGCGGAAAGGCGCCAGTTCATCGCCGGATCGGACGAGAGCCCCGTCTCCACGGCGAAGATCTCGCCGGCGAGATCGGCGAAGCAGTCCGAGATCGCATCGAAGCCGGATTGGGCGCCGAGCGCGGAGAACCATGGAGTCCAGATATGGGCCGGCACGAGGAACGCGTCGGGCGACGATTCGCAGACGATCTCCAAAAAGTCGCGCGAATCGAGGCCAAGGATCGGCCGGCCGTCGGAGGCGATGTTGCCAATTCGCGAAAGGCGCGTGGAGATCCTGGCCGCGGCCTCGAGGTCGGGTGCGTAAGCGAGGTTGTGGACTTTGCGCACCTTGCCGTCACGCTTGTAGATGCTGCTTACTTCGACCGAGAGGACGAAGCGCACCGGGGCGCGGCAGGCGGGAGGGACGCTTTCGTCGATCGGGCGCGCGAGATCCTCGCGCAGGGCAAAGAGGCCGCTCTCGGCCGGCACCAGCTTCTCGCGGATCTCGGCGAACCAGCGCGGGTGGGTGAAGTCGCCGGTCGCGACAACGGTGATCCCTTTGCGCTGCGCCCACCGGTGGAGTTGCTCGAGGGTAAGCTCCCGACTGGTGGCGCGCGAAAGGTAGGAGTGGACGTGGAGATCGGCGAGGAACTTCACGCGCGCACTCTAGAGGCATGGTGGCAGCCCGCCACGAAAATCACCATGGCCAAGACTTGGTGTGCAAGGGCTGCCCACAAAGGCACATGGGAAAGCAGCGTCACAATCCCGAGCAAAACTTGCATGCCAACGAGCACCAGAAGAACCAAAGCATGCCGCGCTCCGCGCGTGCGCGGATGGCTACGCCACACGGTCACGGCGTAAAACACGGCAAGGACAGCTACGACGTAAGCCACCATTCGATGTTGGAATTGCACCATGGTGGCATTGGCAAAAAAGTTTTCGTACCAAGGGGAGAATACGAAAAGATCGCCGAAGGACGGAATGAACCGGCCGCTCATGAGCGGCCAAGTATTGTACGCGAACCCGGCTTTCGAGCCGGCCACCAGAGCGCCAAGCGCCATTTGCACGAGGAAAACGACAGGGATCCATTTCGACCAGAAGACGAGCCCTGGCGCCAGGCGGATGGGATCGGAGGACGACAGCTTCGCGAGGAAGCGCACCAGGGCCGCGAGAATGCATGCGGCCACCAAGAGGTGGAGCATCAGCTTGACCGGCGCGACCGCCACCATCCCTGGCCTGAGGCCTGACGCAACCATGATCCAACCCACGGCGGCCTGCAGTCCCCCGAGCATGCAGATACCGAGAAGCCAGCCCATCACCGCCCTGGATACCGTTCCCCGGCGCCATCCACGCACGAGAAGGAGAAATGGTACGAGAAATACGAGCCCCGTGGCGCGCCCGAATTGGCGGTGACTCCATTCCCACCAATAAATGGATTTGAATTCATCCATGGACATCCCATAATTGAGCACTTCGTATTGCGAGCTGTGCTGGTATTTGTCGAACTCAACGAGCCACGCCGCGTCCGACAAAGGAGGAATCGCACCCGTGAGGGGCCTCCATTCCGTCATCGATAGCCCCGAGCCCGTCAGCCGAGTCGCGCCGCCAAGGGCGACCATGACAATGACGAGCCCCACGAGCAACCAAAGCCAGTACCGCATCCAACCCGGTGCCTGAAACTGATTCATTTGGTCTGTTTCAACGAATGGCTGCATTTGCATGACTGAATGATTCATCCTTGCCAATAGACCGCTTTCAAGTTAACCGGGCGATACCCCGTACTGTGGGACGTACCCATGGCGGGGCTCCGCGCATACTTGCGCGCTCCTCATGTACCATCTCGAAACCTGCGCTGCGAATGGCCTCCGATGTATGGCGCGTAAGATGGCATCCGGCAGCAAAACGACACCAAATGGGGTCGAGCCTTTGCTGCCAGGTAAAGCGCTTGGGATCGTCCGCCGCAACGTGCTCGAGGAAGACGAGCCGGCCGTTCGGGCGGAGCACGCGCCGGATCTCCGCGAGCGCTCGGCTCGCGTCCGGCACCGTGCAAAGGACGAGCATCGAGACAACCGCATCGAACGAAGCATCCTTGAAAGGGAGAGCGTCCGCAGGAGCGGCGGACGTTTGGATCGAGGATGCGCGGACCGCGCCGCGATCCTGCGCAATCGCCCGGGCGAGCCGCGCGCGCATCCACCGATCGGGCTCGGCCACGACGAGACGTGTGACGGTTTCGGGGAAGTGCCGGAGGTTCGAGCCCGTACCAGCGCCGATCTCGAGGACCTCACCTTCGAGCCCCGACACGAGCTCTTTGCGCCACGACGCAAGACAAGCCTCCTCCGTCTTTCGCATGACAGGATCGTAAAAGCACGAAAAGAGGGGGCCCATCGCGCCCACCATACAGCGCAACTCCGTTGCGCTGCATTTGAAAGTGCCACCATGGACACGGGCCCGGCAACGTGCGACGAAGTCGCTACAGCGCGATGAACCCGTCGAGCCCTGACCGACAACGCCTGCTCGATCTCGTCCGCCGGCACGGCTGGAATGCGACCGCGTTTCAAACGGTGGGTGCAGGATACAACTACTTTTTCCATGGTGATGCCTGCGTCGCGTACGTCGATACGGGGCGTGCCTGGGTCGCCGCGGGCGCTCCCATCGCCGCCGCGGAAGCCGTTGCCAACGTCGCGAAAATCTTTGCGCGAGCTGCGCGCTCGGCGGGCAAACGCTGCTGCTTTTTTGCAACCGAAGATCACTTCCAGGAGACCACTGCCGAGGACTTCGAATCCTTCCAGGTTGGCGAGCAGCCCGTGTGGGATCCCCGGCAGTGGCCAGCCACGCTCGCAAACCACCCAAGCTTGCGCGAACAGCTCCGGCGCGCGCGCGCCAAGGGCGTCACCGTCCGCGAGACACGCGGAGAGCTGATTTCGGGCCCTCTACGCGATGCTCTCGACCGCGTGGCTGCGCGCTGGATCGCCACCCATGACATGGCACCCATGGGATTTCTGGTGAATATCCAGCCCTTCGGCACGCTGGTGGATCGCGCATGCTTCGTCGCAGAGCTGAACGGACGCGTCTGCGGGTTCGCGAGCGTCATCCCCGTTCCCGCACGCGGGGGCTGGTTCATCGAACACCTCATTCGCGATCCGAGCGCGCCGAACGGAACCGGCGAGCTTCTCGTCAACGCCGTGATGCAATGGGCAAAAGATGCCGATTGCGGTTGGCTCACGCTCGGCCTGGCGCCGCTCGCAGGAGACGTGTCGGGCTTTTTGCGTTTCACGCGTCGCATCGCAAGTCCTCTTTATGACTTCGACGGTCTTCGCGCATACAAGGCGAAACTCAATCCCCAGTCGTGGTCCGTGATTCATCTCACTTATCCAAATTCGCAGAGCCCCGCCATATCCATCTTGGATGTTCTCTCCGCATTCACGCGCGGCGGCTTTCTGCGATTCGGCATACGGTCCATCCTGCGCGGACCCACGTTCCTGCTTCGCGCCATTGCGACCCTGCTCGTCCCGTGGACGATCTTGCTCGCCGCAACTCCGGTGTATCCGTGGTTCGGAACACCCTACGTGAAATGGGCATGGGTCATCTTCGACGTGCTCCTCGCGCTCGGCCTCTTCGGCATGCTCCGGCGCCCGAAGGTATCCGGCATGACAGTACTTGCCATGGCCGTCACGTGCGATGCAGCGCTCACACTGCTTCAGGCTGTCGTCTGGAATGCACGACGAATCACCAATATCGGTGAAGCGCTCATCGTCTTCGTTGCGTGCGCCGGCCCCGCGTTTCTGGCTGTCGTTCTCTGGGGCGCCCGCGCCCGCATGGTCCGCGCTCACCGAATCTAGTCAACGTCGAATCTAGTCAACGTCAACGAGAGGCTCCGCATAAAACGCGCTCTCGCTGCCTCGGTCCGTCATGAGGAGCACCATGTCCCAGCGAGGCGCAACGCAACGCGGGCGCCGCGCAGGCTGGGGTCACACGTTATGGAATATAAAATACACTCCTTGGAAAGGAGGCTCTTGGGAGATGGGGACCTGATTTGGATTTCTCCCTGTGAGCGCGCGTGGATGAGGACACGATGGCTAGCAACAGCCCGAGCGCGACGGGAGCAACGAGATGCAAGGCGCCGCTCTTTTCGTTGAATCGCACATGCATGGCTATTCCGGAGAGCGGTGCGAAAACCAAGCCACGCGGGTTCGCAAGCTCACCCCAACCTACCCCAACCTACCTTTTGCCGTTGTTGTTGCCAGATACACGGCTGTGATCTCGGCGTGATCGAGCAGGCCTACCACGTGGCCTTCTTCGTTGGTGACGAGGAGCTCGCGCATCCCGCTTGAAAGCAGGACATCGAGTGCGCCGTGCAGATCGTCGGTTTCGCGGACGAAGACGGGCGGCGCCATGAGATCATCGGCGAGTGTGAGCGGGCCAATGTCTGGATCCGATGTCATCGTGCGGAGGATTTCGGCGGTGATCACGCCGACGAGCAACCCATCTTTGTCGACGACCGGAAATGCATCTTGCCCCTCGGAAGAAGCCACCACCTGCGTCACCTCCGAGGCAGGCGCATCTTGTCGAAAGATGGAAAACGGCCGATCTTTGACGACGATTTCATCCACTCGAATCCCCTTGAGCGTGTTGAAGCCGAGCTCGTCGCGATGGGCGGGGGATTCACGCTTGCTATTGACTTGTGCGTGATAAAGCGAGTGATTGCGAAGCGCGACGAACGCGATGCCCTCGGCAAGCATGAGCGGAACGAGCAGATCGTAGCTGCCCGCGAGCTCGCATGTCATCACGAGCGATCCAATGGGCACATGCGCGAGCCCGCCATAAAACGTGCCCATCCCAACGAGCGCGAATGCACCCGGGTCAATACGTGCATCATGCAGAAGTAGCTGGGCAGCGCGCCCGAAGGCTCCGCCAAAAATGCCACCCAAGACCATGGACGGCCCAAAGTCACCGGCGCTGCCGCCGCTGCCCACCGTGAGCGACGTTGCCATGATCTTCACCGCACCGAGCAGGAGCAAGATTTCGACGGCACGCCATCCACCCGGCAACCACGACGCGCCCGTGATGGCCACCTGCGCAGCGCCATACCCACCCCCGAGAATGCCGAGCCCCTGTCCCTCCCCCAGGCGCGTGCTGAGAACGTAGATGATGGGCGTTGCAACGATGCCAAGACCCAAACCACCCGCGGCAGGCCGCAGCCACGCCGGCAGCCGCGAATGCAACGAGAGGCGCCGCACCGCATCGAGGGACTGAACGAAGATCAAGGCCATGCCGCACACGACGAGAGCCATGAGCGCGAAGAGCGGCAAGTGCGCAGGGATGAATGGGTATTTCGTCGCGTGAGCGAAAAGCGTGGATTCCCCGAAGAAGGAAATGAAGACCGAATACGATACGACGCTTGCAAGAACCGAAGGTACGAGGGCGTCTGATTCGAAATCATCCTTATGTAGGATTTCGACCGCTAAAATCGCCGCTCCGAGCGGCGTACGAAAGACAGCGGCCATGCCCGCGGCCAATCCCGCAACGAGGAGGATGCGCCTTTCGCGATCGGTGACGCGCAGATAGCGACCGACGATGGACCCTATCGATCCACCGATCAGCATCGTTGGGCCTTCGCGCCCGCCGGAGCCACCAAACCCGAGCGTGGCAATCGACGCGAGTACTTTGATGAACGGAACGCGCCGTCGCACGACGCCGCCGTGCTCATGAAATGCCTCGATGATGGTATCGGCACCGCCGCCACGCGTTTCAGGGGCGAGCCGCGAGATGACACCGGCAAGGAGGGCGCCTATCCCAGGCAAGAACAAGAGAAGCCAGGGTCGAAAGTGTGTGTCTTCCCCGACGGGAAAGAGCGCCTCGCCCGCTGCACGAAGAGGTATGTAGCCAGCGAGACCTTCGAGCACCGTGTGTTCGACCAACTCGAGGCCTTTGACGAAACCCAGACTCACGCAACCAACGGCGGCACCCACAGCCGCAGCGTGAAGAAGAAGGCGACCCAGGAGCTGGAGCGTGATCGGCGGCCGCGCCGAAAACCCGCGCTCGATAAGCTTTGCCAGCTTTTTCAACGCAGCAGCCGGGAGCGTCGTCGGCCTGCCCTTCTGAACCGGCGGGACGATCTTGGGCGGCATATTCGAGTTCATGTGAAGCGCACGCGAGCTCTTTATAGGACGTAATCGCTGTCCGTGGTGACTCGTCCGCGAGCCGGAACGAACACCGATTGACAATCGGTGTATGGCGCTTACGCTGCCGCGCCATGCTCACCGTGCCGCGTTTGGGAGATCTCGAGATGGCCGTTCTCGAACTCGCCTGGTCTGCGCATGTCATCGACGTCAAAGAGGCGCATCGCCGTCTTGGCGAACCTCGCGGGATCACGTCGAACACGGTCCAATCCACACTCGAGCGCTTGTTTCGCAAAGGGCTGCTCGCGCGCGAACGAATCGGACACGCTTATCGTTATTCGCCCACACTTTCGCGCGACGAGTTCCGAGCGCAGGCCGCGGCGCAGGCCGTGGGCGAGCTTCGCGGCGCGCAGGCCAGCGGCGTGCTCGCTGCGTTCGTGGAGATCGCAGCAAAGGCCGATCGGAAAAATCTCGATCGCCTCGAAGCCATTCTTTCTCGGGCGCGGGCGCGGCGATGAGCACGGTGAGCCTTTGGTCGGTCATCGTCCTGCTCTTTGCGGCCGGATCCATGGCAGGAGCCATCGTTGTCACGAGCCTCGAGACAATGCTCCGCAGAAGCCTGCGAAGCTTTGCTCCGGCCGCGCGCGTTCGGTGGCTCACCACGCTGGTTGCCATGCCGTACGCAACGGGCCTGCTCGCAGTCGTCGTCGCGTTCGGGCCGTGCCTTCATCATCTCGCATTCGGCCTCGAAGATGGTTGCCTTGCGCACGGCCGTCCCAACTTCTTTTTCTGCCTGCGCACCCCCATGCACGACGTGCCCATGGCGTGGGCAGCCGCCGGTCTGCTCCTCGCTTTCGCTCTCGGACGCGCAGTCGCATCCACGGTTCGCCTCGTGCGCGCACACCGTGCATGTTGCATGCTTCGTCGCGTAGGCAGGTGGGATGCGTCGCGCTCGGTGTGGCTCGTGCCTGGCTCGGTCGCCATGGTCGCGGGCCTTCCCTCCCCGCACATCTTTCTCGGCGAAGTCCTCGT
This sequence comes from Polyangiaceae bacterium, assembly GCA_009781005.1. GTDB lineage: Bacteria > Myxococcota_A > Polyangia > Polyangiales > Polyangiaceae > Labilithrix. The sequence continues at coordinate 9,753 of WQYX01000069.1, forward strand.
CCAGCATTTTTCGCAGCGCGTTCTCGACGCCGTCCTCGCGCATGAACGAGCGCACGCGGCCCGCCGCGATCTCGCAACGAAGCTCATCGCGCGCGTCGCTGCGAGTTGCCTTCCGCCGCGAACGCGCGCGGAGCTCTTGAGCGAGCTCGATCTCGCGATGGAACAAGCATGCGACGCGATCGCAGCCGCCGACACGCGCGATCCTCTTCTCGTCGCGCGATCGCTCTTGGAGCTCGCGAGTATCGACGACCGTCCTCATGCGTGGGCCGCCACGTTCGCTTCGAGCGAGCACCTGGAGGCGCGCGTGCGCGCTCTCTGCGAACCTCGCTGGCGCTCCTCACGCTCCGCTTTCGCGGCAGCCTCCACCCTCGTCACGGGCTTGCTCCTCACCTGTCTCGTCTTCGACCTGAAGATCCACGAAGCAACCGAGACGATCTTCGCGACCCTTCTTGTCGGATAAGAACATGCTGCAACGTCGGTTCATTGCGTTGGCTTGGCTTGCCTCCGCGGCGGGCGTCACGAACATCGCACGCGCAGAACCACGCATTCTCGACCGCGCCGCCGTCGTGGCTCTCGCGAGCGCACAAGCACCGAGCGTCGCGGTCGCCGAACGTCGCGTGGAAGAAGCAAGAGCCGCGCGCACGGGTGCAGGCGTCCTCGCCCCCATCAACCCGGAGCTGTCGGTGTACGTCGGGCCGCGGTGGCAGCAGAGCGGGACGACGAGCGCGGACTACTACGTCGGCCTCGCGTGGCCGTTCGATCTCTCGGGCGCTCCCTCACGCCGGATGCGCGTCGCCGACGAAGGCGCGCGTCTCGCAGAGAGCGAAGCCGAAGCAACGCGTCAGACCGCGATCGCCGAGGCGCTCGTCCTCTGGGCAAGTGCGCGCGCAGCGGAAGAACGCGTTCGACTCGACGACGCTCGCCTCACCATCGATCGCTCGGTTCTCCGGTCTGCCGAAATTCGACGGCGCGCGGGCACGGCAGGAGACGGCAACTTGGCGCTCGCTCGCGCCCTCGAGGCACAAGGAGCGGCGCGTCTCGTAACTTCGGAGCACGAGGCCGCGGCGTTCGAGGAGCGACTTCGTGCGCGCGTAGGCCTGCGACCCACGGACCGAACGCGCGCAGGCGGTTCGCTCATCACGGAGGAACCAAAGCCCCTCGAAGCGCTCCTGCGTGAACTCGCGGCGCAGCCCGCGATCGTGCGAGCGCTCGCGCAAAAGCGATTCGCCGAGAGCGACGCTGCACTGCAACGTCGCGCCGGATGGCCCGTGCCCCGCATCGCGGCGAGCATGGGCCGAGATCCGGACACGTACGCTCACCTCGGCGTGGACGTGCCGTTGCCGATCTACCAGCGCAACCAAACGAACGCCGCCGTTGCAGCGGCTCGCAGAGAGACGGCGGAGACGGAAGTTCGAAGTGCGCTCGTCCTTGGCGAAGCCGAGCTCCGTGCAGCCTACACGGAATACGAAGGAGCTCGTGAAGCCTTCAAGACGCTCGATCGCACGACCGCCGACATCGACGACGCCGAGCATCTCGCCGTGCGCAGCTACGAGCTCGGTCAAACGAGTCTATCGGAGCTCGCAACGACACGGCGTGAAGCCGCCGCCGCGCGCATCGCTCGGCTCGACGCTTCGATAGCCCTCGCAAAGGCACGCATCGCTCTCGACTTGCTTACGGGATCACTCCGATGAAACGAATCGTGTTGCTCGGCCTCGTACTCCTTGCATCATGCAAGAAAGTGGATCCGCCCGTACCCGTGGCCGATGCGGGCTCGGAGATCACCGTCGAGCTCACGAGCGAAGGGCTCGCCACGGCCCATGTCCGCACGGAGAAAGTCGGCCCAGGGACATTCACGCCGAGACTGCGCCTCGCCGGATCGATCGTCGGGGATCCCAAGCACGTGGCCGAGGTGGGGGCTCGCGTAAGCGGCCGCGTCGTTGCCATCCGCGTCGTGCTCGGCGATCGCGTGAAGCGAGGACAGGTGCTCGCCGAAGTCGACACCGTCGAGTTGCATCAAGTCGTGCTCGAGTACCGAACCGCCGTTGCAAAGGCAAAGAGCGCACAGGACACGCTCGCGCGGCAGAAGCAGCTCGTCGACGAACGCGTGGGACCCATTCAAGATCTGCGTCGTGCCGAAGCGGCCGCCGCCGAAGCGGAGGCAGCGCTCACCGAATCACGCGAGCACCTCAAGTTCCTCGGCCTCACCGACACCGACGTCGCACAGATACGGACCGGGACCGGAGACGCAAAGAGCCGAATCATGAGCCCCATCGACGGACGCGTTGCGATGCTCAACCTCACGCCCGGACAGGTCCTCACGGGCAGCGAGACGATCGCCGTGATCGCGGATCTCGATCCCATCTGGGCCCAAGTTCGCGTCTACGAGCGAGATCTGCAAACCATCCGCCCTGACGCCGCTGCCACGGTTGCAGTCCCGGCTTATCCGGATCGCACGTTTGACGGAACCATCGCGTTCGTGAGCGACGTGCTCGATTCCAAGAGCCGCAGCGCCGAAGTTCGCATCCGGCTCGTGAACGAAGACGGAGCGCTGCGTCCGGGAATGAGTGCGAACGCGTTCACCGCGCGCAGAGCGGGCGACCAATCGACGTGGCTCCCTGTGGCCGCCGTCCAGCCTCACGAGGGCGCGCGCATCGTGTTCGTTCGCACCGGCGAGCGACGCTTTCAGGCGCGTCGCGTGATCGTCGGTGAGGAGCAGGGAGACTACCTTCCCGTCGAGAGCGGCCTCGGCCCGGACGACGACGTCGTCGTCGAAGGAGCCTTTACGCTGCGGGGCGAGCTCGAACGCGCAGCTCTCGCGGGCGAGTAAGCGATGCTCGGCACCATCATCGCGCTCAGCATTCGCCATCGCATCGTGGTCCTGCTCGCCACGTGCGTGCTCGCCGTGCTCGGCGCGCAGGCATTCCAAAAGTTGCCCATCGACGCCGTGCCCGATCTCACGAACGTCCAGGTGCAAGTCTTGACGAGCGCGCCGGCGCTCGGACCGCTCGACGTCGAGCGCCTCGTGACCACGCCCGTCGAACGCGCGATGGGGGGCCTGCCGCGCCTCGTGGAGCTTCGATCCATCTCGCGCTACGGCGTCTCGGCGATCACGGTGGTCTTCGAGGACGGATTCGATCCGTACCTCGCAAGACAACTCGTCGGCGAACGGCTCGTGCACGCGCGCGACGCGATCCCGCCGGAATACGGCATCCCCGAGCTCGGGCCGATGACCACGGGGCTCGGCGAAATCTACCAGTTCGAAGTCAAAGGTGACGGCGTCTCGCCGATGGAGCTCCGGTCCATCCTCGACTGGGAGATCGCTCCACGGCTTCGCGTGGTGCCCGGCGTCGTCGAAATCAATACGTTCGGCGGACAGCTCAAAACCTTCGAAGTCGCCGTCGATCCCCAGAAGATGTCTGCGCACGGCGTCACGCTGCAAGATCTCTTCGTGGCGCTGCAGACGCAAAACCGCTTGAGCGGCGGCGGCGCGATCTTACGCGGCCCCGAAGGGATCCTGGTCCGCGGTGACGCCCTCGTGCAGTCGCTCGACGACATCCGGTGCGTGCTCGTCGCAACGCACGACGGCACGCCGATCCACGTCAGCGAGATCGCCGAAGTGCATCTTGCACCCATGCTCCGCCAGGGCGCGGCAACGCGCGACGGGCGCGGGGAGATCGTCGCCGGCACGGCGATGATGCTCATGGGCGAGAACTCGCGCAACGTCGCCGCGGACGTGCAGCGCGCCGTGGACGCCATCAACGCGACGTTGCCCAGCGGCGTGCGCATCGAGCCCTTCTACGATCGCACGGCGCTCGTGAATCACACGATCCATACCGTTGCGCGAAACCTGCTCGAAGGCGGAGCGCTCGTCATCGTCGTACTGTTCCTCATGCTGAGAAATGCCCGGGCGGGGCTGCTCGCGGCCATGATGATCCCGCTCTGCATGGGCGTCGCCTTCCTTGGGATGCACGCCGCCGGGGTCAGCGGAAACTTGATGTCGCTCGGCGCTATGGACTTCGGGCTCGTCGTGGATGGCGCCATCATTCTTCTCGAGAACTCCGTCCATCATCTCTCCGAGGAGAGGGAGAAACTCGGCCGGCTCCTCACCTCCCAGGAGCGCGACGTCGTCGTCGAGCGATCGGCGCTCGAAGTCCGATCGTCGAAGTTCGGCGAGTTGATCATCGCGCTCGTGTACTTGCCGGTGCTCACGCTGGAAGGCGTCGAGGGCAAGATGTTCCGCCCCATGGCGCTCACCGTGCTCTTCGCGCTGCTCGGCGCCGTCGTGCTTTCGCTCACGTTCGTTCCTGCGCTCGCGTCGCTGCTTCTTTCACGATCGACCGTCGATCGACCGAGCCCGATCGTCACGTTCGCTCAGCGCATCTACGAGCCGCTGCTCCGCGGAAGCCTCCGGCACCCATTGCAATCCGCGGCGCTCACGTTCGCTGCGTTCGCGACCAGCATGTTCCTCGCCTCGCGAATGGGATCGGAGTTCGTTCCTCGTCTCGACGAAGGCTCGATCGTCATCGAGATCAATCGCCTGCCGTCGACCTCGCTCGAAGAATCACTGAGGCAGTCGGGCGTCATCGAGACGACGCTCCGCGCGTTCCCCGAAGTCGCGACCGTGATCACGAAGACCGGGCGCCCGGAGATCGCCAACGATCCGGCGGGGGTCGAAGCATCGGACGTGTGGGTGATGCTGAAGCCGCGCGAAGAGTGGCCGCCGCCGCGCGATCGCGACGAGCTCGTCGATCGGATGAGCAAGGCTCTTCGGAGCGAGGTACCGGGCACCGTCTTCGGCTTCTCGCAGCCGATCGAAATGCGGATGAACGAGCTGGTGAGCGGCGTGCGCTCGGATCTTGCCGTCAAAGTCTACGGTGACGATCTCGAAACGCTCGCGAGGCTCGGCGATCGACTCCAGCGCATCATCGGCGGCGTGCGCGGGGCCGAAGACATCAAGGCCGATCGCGTGGAAGGCGATCCGGTGCTGCAGATCTTGGCGAACCGGCTCGCGCTCGCCGAGCGCGGGGTGTCTGCGTCCGACGTGCTCGATGCCATCGAGACCATTGGCGGGAAAACCGTGGGCGAGATCCTCGAAGGGCGCCGCCGCTTCGCGCTGCGCGTGCGGCTTCCCGAGCACGTGCGCAACGATCGCGATGCCATCGAGCGGCTCCCGCTTCGCACGCAATCCGGATCGTTCGTCACGCTCGGAGACGTCGCCACGCTGCAAATCGTCGATGAGCCTCTGCTCATCAACCGCGAAGCAACGGAGAGAAGGATCATCGTGCAGGCCAACGTGCGCGGTCGCGATCTCGGAAGCTTCGCGGACGAAGCGCAGCAAGCGGTGGCGCGCAAACTGAAACTGCCGCGCGGCTACCATCTCTCGTGGGGTGGTCAGTTCGAAAACCTGCGGCGTGCGCGCACACGCCTCTTCGTCGTCGTCCCGCTGGCGCTCGCCCTCATCGCGACGCTCCTCTATCTGGCCTTCCGCAACCTTCGCGCCGCGATGCTCATCCTGTTCAACGTGCCCATGGCGGCCACCGGCGGCGTGCTGCTCCTCGCGGCGCGCGGGCTGCCACTCAGTATCTCGGCGGGCGTCGGCTTCGTCGCGCTCTTCGGCGTCGCGGTGTTGAACGGCCTCGTCCTCGTCAACACCGCGCGCGACATGCAGAAGCACGGCCACGAAGCGCACGAGGCCGCGCGCCTCGGCGCGCTACGCCGCCTCCGCCCCGTGATGACAACAGCACTTGTCGCATCGCTCGGCTTCGTGCCCATGGCCCTCGCCACCGGCTCTGGCGCCGAGGTACAGCGGCCACTCGCCACCGTCGTCATCGGCGGCCTGGTCACATCAACTCTGCTCACGCTCCTCGTGATCCCAACTTTGTACGCGCGTATCTTCAGGTCCCCACCGCGCAAGATATCCTGCGACGCCCCGTAGCGCCGCTCGATTGCACATTGAGGCACTCCGGCCGTCGCCCGTTGCAACGAACGATGCGCCCCGCGAGCGATCTCCAGGCTCCGGCACGTGTCATGAATTCTTCGCTTCCGTGGTTCTCGACACACGGGAGCCTCAAGGAGAAAGACAATGAGGCACTGGAGATGGCTTGGCGGGTTGGGCGCGTGTGCAATGGCAACGGCTGTCGCATGCGGCTCGAGTGGGAATTCCTCGGATCCCTTGCAGCCCACGGCAGCATTCCAAAACTGCACCCATACCGCGGACTATTGGCGGAACAACCCGGACGCATGGCCGGAGTTCTCGACACCCATGATGCTGGGTGGGGTTTCGTACTCACAAGACCAGCTCCTGCAAATCCTCGCACAACCGACGGGTGTCAACGGCCTCGTCGATTTGGCGCAGGCGGAGATCACGGCGACGTTGAACGCGAGCGCCATCCAGAACGACGAATCCATCGGCCACCTCCTCTATCCGCAGCGGGACGATGCAGACCTACTCATGTTGAGGCTCGTCCCGCCGCCCATCGGCACGGACTCGTTGCCAGAGGAGACAGTGGCACCCTATGTAACCTTCCTCAACAACTTCAGCGCGGGCGTCTTTGGTCCAGGTCTGTGCGAGGCCGACGCCGGCGCCGCGAGCGGGGCCAACAACTGCACCGAGTCGGCGAGCTACTGGCTGAACAATCCGGGCTCGTGGCCAGTGACGTCACTAGCCTTGGGTACGACGAGGTTGTCACAAGACCAGCTCCTGCAAATCCTCGCGCAGCCGGCCGGTGTCAATGGCTTCATCGATCTGGCGCAGGCGGAAATCGCGGTGAAACTCTCCCGCGCCGCGGGCGCCGATGGCAGCAGCATCATGGGGGTGGTCTATTCTACGGACGCATACATCGGTCCGTCTCTCCCCCCACCCATCGGCACGGACTCGGTGCCGGTCACAGCAACAGCAGGCCTCGTGACCGCCCTCAACGACTTCCTCACGGGTGTCGTTGGTCCAGGCGTGTGTGGAGCAGATGCGGGAACCCAGCCAAGTGAGAACATAACCCAGTCGCCTACTCAGGACCCCGAATGCATGGTAGGCGCTCCTGGTGTCCTCTATTCGGCAACGTGGTCTGGCATTGCGGACGGCACCCTCGATTTGGGTAACGGAGAGACCATCACCATCCTCAATTCGGACGGCGTACACTTCGATTGGTCGTCAACGACTCCAATCTCCGTCGTCATTGTTCGCGGAGATCCAATAAGGGGTGTCGTCGAATCCTACGATCCTGCGGCAACGCATGCAGAGAGGTTATCCCCGCCAAATAATCCGGACGACCGCGACATGCAACTCCCTATTTATTCAATCAAATTCTGTTTCCGCGACGCATCGGGCACGACCGACGCAGGCACGGACACCGGCACGGACGCGGGCACGAACACCGGGACGGACGCAGGCGTGGATTCTGGCGGGAACGTCCAGCAAGACGCCGCACCCCTTCCGAGCTACACCTGGTAGCCATCCGTCAAACCGGCACGAGGAGAATCGTTGGGAAATGCCGCTGCAGGCGCGTGAGATCGCCGACATCGCTCGTGTAGACGACTCCTCCACCCCTGAGCGCAGCAGACGCCATGACGACGGCGTCTGCGAGGGACGCTCGCGCACGGAGCTAAGCCCGGATGATTCATGACGACTCCACTCAGACGAGCCGATCCTCTTGCTACGAAGGGCGTACGGCGTTTCTCGGACCTGCGGCGTACGTACAGTACGCCTCGGTCCTGCGATACGGCGTGCGCCCTTCTCGCTGCGGTCTCGGCCGTCTGCAGAAATCGCGTCATGATTCATCCGGGCTAGCGCCTCCCCTGCAGCGCGACACAACGGATCTGACATGCTCTCGACGGTGACCATGGCAAGGATGGCCTCACGAATATCGGTTCGACCGCGCCACCACTCCACGTAGACGACGGCGGGAACGATCGGCAAAAAACCACGCCGAACGATGGCCCGCATCGCCTCGGTCGCTCTGGGTCTGCGCCGTTCGAGAGCGATGAGCAGTTAAACCAGCAGACGCTTGCTGCCCCCTGTGTAAGCAAATTTACGTTATTCTCGAATGCTTGCATGGGCACACCAAGGCTCTTTCTCGAAGTCATCGGCGGTGTCGATCTCGGCGCTCGCATCGACCTGGATGCGGCCACGCGGACGATCGGGCGCGCGGACGATTCCGACCTTGTCCTGCATGATCGCGCGGTCTCGCGCCAGCACGCCATCGTGACGCGCACGGAGACGGGAGCGATTCACTTCGAGATTTGTCCGAGCAAGTTGGCCGCTGTCGTGAAGGGTTGTGCCCTTCACCAACTCGATCTTCAGCCTGGAATCGAGCTGCTCATTGGCAACACCACCCTCGCGGTTCGCTCCTCTGATGACAAGCACGCCGTCTCCAACGGTAATGGCGGAACAACGGAGCGCCGCGGCGCTGGTGTCAGCGCCTTGCACCTAGCGGCGCTCGACGCACTCATTGCGATGCTCAACGACGTCCATGACGTTACCGAGCTCGTGTCACGCACGCAGGCGTGGTGTGTCGAATACTCGATGGCAACCGACGTGCAGCTCGGCGCCGTAACGGACAGTGCGACGACTGCGCCTTTCTCGAAGCACGACGACGGCATGGTCCGCGTTGGAGTGCCGATGCCGGGTGACTCGGACACGCTCGTCTTCACGTGTCCGTCGTCAACTGGCGAAGTGCAAGACTCGCTTCGAAAGACACTCGTGATGGCTGGTCAGTTTTTCGCGTTTACGCTCAACGACGTACGGCGATCACCTATCGCCGTTGACAAGGACGGTCCACACCGGGCAACGCCGTGCAGCTCCTCGCGAACGGTCCTCGGCTCCTCGGCAGCCGCTCGCAAGATCTCAGACTTCATCACGAAGCTGTCCGATAGCAACGCGACCGTGCTTCTCGAGGGAGAGACGGGAACGGGCAAATCGTTCGTCGCGCGCCTCATTCACGAGCACGGGCCTCGCGCGAAAGAACCGTTGCAGGTCGTCAACTGCGCGACCATTCCCGAAGCGCTGTTCGAAAGCGAGTTCTTTGGCCACGAGCGCGGAGCCTTCACCGGTGCGGAGAAATCCATTGGGAAGTTCGAAGCGGCGGGCCGCGGGACCGTGGTTCTCGAGGAGATCGACGCGCTCTCGCTGTCGAGTCAAGCCAAACTTTTAGGCGTGCTCGACGAACGGCACTTCGAGCGACTCGGTTCGAATCACAAGATTTCGCTCCATGCGCGTGTCATCTGCGCGACGAATCACGATCTCAAGGCAATGATTGTGGCAGGCGAATTCCGGAGCGATCTCTACTATCGAATTTCGGCTATGTGCGTGCCCATCCCGCCTCTCCGCGAGCGCGGCGAAGATCTGCTTCTCCTCGCCGAGCACTTCTTGAGTGTTCTTTCTGCGGCGAACTGCCGCCGCGTCAACGGCTTCTCCAAGGAGGCACTCAAGGTGATCACGAGCTACTCATGGCCGGGAAATGTTCGCGAGCTGCGCAACGCGATCGAGCGCGCGCTCGTACTCGGCGACAGGCCAATGATTGAGGCATTCGACTTGGCGCACGTGGTGGAGGCCATGGTCGATCAAGCGTTGTCGCCCACCTCGTTTCCTACGACTTCGCCCACGAAGCGGGCGCCCATCGAGCGTCCTGCCATCGAAAACGCAATCGCGGTGACCGACGGAAATCTCAGCAAAGCCGCCGCGATGCTCGGAATCAGCCGATCAACGCTGTACAGAAAGCGCGCGGAGTTCGAGGCGTCAGATCCAGGGAAGCCACCCACCACACCAAAGAAGTGATGAGAGTGTTCCTCGAACGTTTCACGCTACGTACCGTCGTACACTTTTCACCCGCACAAGAACGTGAAATACGAGGTTTTTGCGTTGGCATCATTCATGCTCAGGCGCGCATCGAAGAATCAAACTGTTAGCCACTTCTGAAATACGAATACACACACCTACAGCGCTTTTGGGCCGCTTTAACACTTGAGAACGAAGCGGGATCCGGCGAGTATGGCGATGGATTTCTTGAAACCGACGAACATGGAACTCACGGAAGCTCGCAGTCAGGATGGAACGTCGTCATGAGCGAGATAGTCATGAGCGGGATAACGCTCAAACCTTCTCCCTCTTATGGGTACGACAAAGGCAGCATTATGAAGCTGAAGACAGGCCAGATGATCGGGATCGCCGATCTTTTGGGCCTTGGGGGACAGGCGCAGGTCTACGGTGGCGTGGATATGCACTCTGGGGTTAAATTCGCGGTTAAGTTGATGGATCCCTTCTTGGCGGCAACACGGCCGGACTTGAGAGAAGAGTTTGAGCACGAAGGTCGATTGCTGGCCCGGTTGGGTAGTAGCCCGAAGGGCAATCACAAGAACATCGTCGCGCTGAGATTCATGAGCGAGACGGAGGGGGGCATTCCCGTCCTCGGAATGGAACTTCTTTGCGGTCTAACGTTGCAAGCCCTGCTCAATAAGATTCCGGGCGGAAAACTCCCGCTGCCCAAGGTCATCGAGATCGGGAAGCAGATAGCTGTGGGAATGTGTCACGCACACCTTTTGCGCGTTCTTCATCTCGATCTCAAGCCAGACAATATTTTCATTCACATTGACGCTGATGGTATCTGGATTGTGAAAATTATCGATTTCGGTGGGCATCGGCTTCTTGACGACATTGCCAGCGGCAGAGGGGCGGGCAGGGTCTTTACTTCTCCTTTTGCCTCACCCGAGCAACTCTTGGGGAGACTGGTCGGGGAGACGGCGGACGTTTTCTCCCTTGGTGTCACGCTCTACCGAGCATCGTCAGGACAGATGCCCTTTCACGGCGTTGGTCCTTCGTATGATGACCAGCGCCGGAGGTTGACCCGCATGCCGGATCCCATTCGTATGCACGGTGATTTCCCTTGGGAGTGGGAGGATTTCCTGCAGAGGATGATGCACCCAAATCACGCCATGCGGCAGCAGGACATGATGAGGGTCATCATGGGCTTGAAGCCGATTCAGCTCAGGCACGGCTACGAGACGGAGCGGTCGCCCATGCCAACGGAGGAAAGAGCAATCATGTACACGGAGGGCATGGAGACGCTCACACGCAAGAGTCTCATGCCGCCGTCGATGGAATATCTTCAGCGCGCAGCATCAACACATGTCGTTTACAACGTCGCCGGCTTCACGACGCAGGAACCTTCGAGGCATGCCCCTGCTCCGGCACCCTCCACCCAGGAAGCGCCGATTTCCCCGTCCGTGCTGGCAGAACTCCAACGCGCGCAAGAGGAGGCGGAGGCTCTGCGCAAGGAAGGTGCGCGCGACACGAACGTGGATCCGATCCGCGCCGATCGATTCGATTCATCGCTGCGTCCGGCGAGTGCCCCCACGCCGAACGCGCCCGCGTCCAATCAGCCCGTTCCCCCTGCACAGGCCCCTGTCCCACGTGGGAAAGGCTGGACGTTAAAAATGGACAATCCGGGGCCACTGCCCCTGCCACCGCCAGAGTGGAGCCAGCCTCCGGCTCCGGCCCCGCGCGGAAAAGGCTGGACATTGCCGATGGGGAATTCGGTGCTCGTAGACAAGTCGTCGGAGGCGTGGGCCCCGGAGGCGCCTGCGCAACCAAAGTCAGAGACTCGTCAGATACAAGACCGCCCGACGCCCCAGTCTTCACATCAGCCACCGCCTCCGCAGCAAGATCCGCAGCCAACGCCTTCGCAGCCGGAGCCAACGCAGCAGATGCAGGATGAGGCACGGGGTGACGTAGAGGTGCCGTGCACTCCGTCTTTCGAGTTCCTGCGTGCAGTCTGGCGCGAACGGCCCTTGTATGACTGCATTGACGTCGTTCTCGTCTTCGCAAACGTCCTTGTCCCTACTCACAGGCTTCGAGAGGCTTACATGAAGCTTATGCAGTCCTACCTCGCTCGATCCCCGAGATGGCGCCCTCTCTCTACCATTCTTGTTGGCACCTTCCTTCTCTTGACCATCTCTCTCGTGGTCTTTCTCTGGTTGTCGGCGTCGCCGGCGCGGGCCCCGGTTGCACCGCCGCCTCCCGTTGTCTCCTCCCCAGCATCTGCCGTGGCTCCGGCGCCATTGCCTCCTCCTGCGCAGAACGTGATGCCGACACCAAGCGCGTCTGCTTCGCCCGTGGTAAGTAACCCGAAGAGACTCCCATGAGCCGTCGCCCTGAAACTGATCCCAATACGTCTGAGTTCCGTAGGCCCACGACCGACGAAGTTTTCGTGGGCATGGGCGATATGACGAGAAAAGGGTTCAAGGAGGTACAGCAGGAGGCCATGCAGAGAGGGCTTGCGGCGATGAAGGAGGAAGTCAAGACCACGGAGCCTACGGCGCGGCAGGGAGTCAAGGCTTCTTATTGGGTGTTGCCGCTTTCGAAGGGGTGGGTCGTGGGGGTGGTGATCGTGGTGAGTGTGTCCGTGGGAATGCTTGCTCTTGCGATGGTCAAGGTCTTTGGCCAGTCAAAGGATCCGGCTCACGTGGGCCAGGTGGCAAGTGCGGGATCGGTGTCGAGTGCCTTGACGCGCATTGTGCCGAGTGCAACAAGCCCGCCAAAGATTCCGCACACGAGTGAGTCCATGACGCCGACATCGACAGTGCCAACTATGAGCGCAACGGCGCAGGCGTATCCTTCTGCAATGGTGCAGCAGCCGACCGAGCCTCCGCCGCGCAAGCCGAAGACGGCGCCCGTGGTGACGGTGGAGAAGAAGAATGTGGCGCCCGTGGTGACGGCGACGGTAAAGCCACCTGCACCCACTGCGACGCCGTCAGAACCTTCTGATATGACCGGTGATTTGCGAGGAACTTTGTGATGAGAATCTCCGTATTTTTCCCAACACTTGCCATGCTCTTGGTCGTTGGTCTTCCGGCGAGCGCCCAGCAGCTTCAGCAAAAGTCGATGGATCCACGAAAAGACGAAGCCGAGGTGCTGGTTGCGGAGGGCAATCACTTGCATGATCGCAAATTAGAGACGGAGTCATTAGCAAAGTATAAGGAAGCCTATGCGCTTTATCCGTCACCAAACGTCCTCTTCAACGTCGCGTTCCAAGAGCAGGTCTTAGGACAACGGCTCGAGGCTCTCAGGCATTTTCGGGAGGCGTTGCGCAATCCGCTGATCGCGCCACGCGGCATGGAGCTTGGTAAGGGGTACATCGCCGAGCTCGAGCCAAGTTTCGCGCGAGTCGACTTCAAAGGTCCCTCGGGGCTCGTGGTGTCGCTTGGCAAGGATACAGTCAAGTTGCCATTGGCGGAGCCGCTAGATATTGAACCAGGGACCGTTACGGCAACGGGAGAGATGGATGGGCAACGCTATCAAGGCTCTGCAAAAGCGGGAGCTGGTGAGTTTGTAACCATTGAGATGGAGGCGGCGATGGTGCAGCCAGTGGTGGTGCCACCCGCCGAGGATAAGAAAGAGGATTACTGGACGGGGCGACACATCACGGGTGTGGCGCTTGGCGGAGCTGCCGTGGTGGCCGCGGGTCTTGGCATTGGGTTTCTGGCGGCGCACAACGGGCATGCAGCGGATGCGAACTCCTTCGCATTGGATCCGTATGCGTGCCAACCGCACACGAATTCAGCTTGTCAGAACTACCAAAGTGCAAAGGACAGCGCGAAGAACGCCAAAACGGGGGAGATTGTCTCGTTTGTGGCGGCGGGCGCTCTTGCGGTGGGCGCAGTGGTCTTGCTTTGGCCAACACCGAAGAAGGAAGGCGCGCGCGTGACGGCGCGCGTGATTCCAACGGGCCAGGGCGTCTTGATTGACGGAGCTTTTTAGGAGGAGATGACGATGCGTAACCTTTTTGTGGCATTTGGTGCACTCGTAAGCGCGAGTCTCTTCCTGCAATGCACATCGATTACAGATCTTTGTATGGACGACGAATGCCCGCCGGTGAAAACAACCGAATGCGATCCGGTTGCCAATAGTCTTGAGTGCATGACAACGGGTGTCTTCGTAGATTCCGTGGGGGGTCTGGACACGAACGACGGCACACAAGCCACCCCTGTGCAGACGGTGGCCAAGGCTTTGGCGCTTGCCAAATCCCAGAGCAAACCGAGTGTCTTTCTCTGCAAAGGCAATTATGGCGCCGTGACTCTCAACACGGCGTCAACGGCAGCCACGTCGCTTTACGGCGGCTTCGACTGCAACAACTCGTGGACGTACGACCCCAGCAACAAGACCACCATCTCATCTGCCGACAACTCCCCTGCCCTGCGCATCACGGGATTTTCGGAGAGTATCGTGATTGCAGATCTGTCCTTTGAGTCAAAGGACGCTACGCTTGCGGGAGATTCATCGATCGCCATCTTCATTGCCAACTCGGATGTGACGCTTCGGCGTGTGACGGCAACCGCGGGCAATGGTCAGAGCGCGGTTCCTGCTGGTGATCCAACATCGAACTCGTACGCCGGTATCGACGGCAACACGGCCACGGCTGCAGCCGGCGGTTCAGAGAATTCCTGTACGTGCCCAAGTTGGGGCAGCAGCACGGGAGGCAAGGGAGGCGATCCGGGCAGCCCCAATGCAGAAAATGGAGCGAATGGCTCGGCCAATCCATCGGCAGATGTTGTAGGGTTCTACACGAGCGTCGGAGGGGTTGGTTATCCAAATAATGCTGGTGACTGCGACAAGGGCAAATCCGGCTCTAACGGTGCACCCCGCTCGGGTGGCGCTGGCGCCAATACCCTCGGCTCTCTCTCTGCCAGCACCTGGACACCTGCTTCTGGCGAAGTGGGTCAGGCAGGCAACCCCGGCGCGGGTGGCGGTGGCGGCGGAGGCAGCAAGAGCGTCGGTGGTGGCGGAGGCGGTTGCGGAGGATGTGGAGGTGCTGGGGGCCTTGGCGGGACCGGAGGTGGTGCGAGCATCGCGGTGGCAAGTTACCAAAGCACCCTCTCCCTCGAATCCTGCACGCTGACGAGCGGCAGCGCCGGCGATGGTGGTACCGGAGGCACGGGTGAAGCTGGCGAGGGTGGAGGTGGAATTACTGCTGGCACCGGTTGTAACGGCGGCACTGGAGGCAACGGCGCGGGAGGCAGCGGAGGAGGCGGAGGCACAGGAGGCATTTCCGTTGCTGTCTTGCAGAGCGGCGGCACCGTCAACAAGGACGACACCACGAAGTTTTCCTTCGGGACCTTTGGTCAGGGCGGCGGCCCTGGCGCTGGTGGCGCCGGCGGACATAACGACGCCCTGCCCAACGATGCACCGGTTGGCGCAACAGCATCGCCCGGACAAGCCGGTGCTGCTCAGGACGTCCTGGAGGTGATGCCATGAACAAGAAGAAGAAGGCCAAAACCGTCACGAGACCTGAAAACCTGCCGCAAGAATTGACCCTCGCAGTTCTTCGACGCAAAGGGGTTTCGCCCGCGGCGAGCGACGACATCCTCCAACAGATGAAGAGTATGGAGCTTCTTGTCGGGTTTCTCGA
>WQYX01000070.1 GCA_009781005.1 Polyangiaceae bacterium
GCCGTCGCGAGCGAATCGAGGCTAGGGCGGAGCGCGAGGAGCCCGCGCAAGCGTACTCTTCGTACGTGCGCAGGCACCGCAGCGCCCAACCGACGAATCGATTCGCGCAGCAGGCTGTCGAACATGCTCTCAGACCGCTTTCAAGTTGACGGTCTACTCTACTTGCACGCGCCGTGACGAGTCGATGCGCGTCTCGAACCGCACTGGCGAGTGCTGAAGATCCGCGATACGCGCGGTGACTTCGAATCGAACGACGAGATCTACCGTGTCTGATGGGACGTGACGAACAACGACATCCAAGAGCCGCGGTTCGTATTTCTCAATCGTGTGGGTAAGTGCTCGTGCGAGAGCGTCGATGGCATCTGGAAACGAGTGCACCATCTCCGAAACATCCGGCAAGCCGTAGTCCGGACGGATAGGCACCGACCCAAGACGCGTGCTGCACATCGCTTGAAGATGTTGCAGCACGCTGTCCCGAAGCGTTTTTTCGGCAGAAGCAGCCGCTTCACGCGCGAGCTGTGGGGCACGCACACGGGCGAGCAGCGGGACGACGGGCGCCCTGCCTGACTTGCTTCCACCTCGATTCATTCGTTCTCCTCCGGAAACTGCTGCGCGCCGCACATCGTCGGTCGGCCTCCCTCAAAATACTCCGAGTATTGTTCGGTCGGCCTCCCTAGCTTTGCGTCGCTCGCGACGTTTCCGGAATGAGATCTCATTCGTTCTCCTCCGGAAACTGCTGCGCGCCGCACATCGTCGGTCGGCCTCCCTCAAAATACTCCGAGTATTGTTCGGTCGGCCTCCCTAGCTTTGCGTCGCTCGCGAGGTTTCCGGAATGAGATCTCATTCGTTCTCCTCCGGAAACTGCTGCGCGCCGCACATCGTCGGTCGGCCTCCCGGTGGAGCCTTCCCCGCCCGCGTTACGGGGTGGGGAAGGCGGGCCACGGCGCTAGCCGTGGCGGTTGAGGTAACGTTAGGCGCCTGGCTCGTTCCAGTCGTCGCTGGTCGACGTGCCCGCTGCCGGGTTTTCAACCATGATTTGGCGATAACGGAAGGCGATGTCCTCGAGGTAGTCCATGTCGGACTCTTTGACGTCCTTCGCGGACTTGTGCGAATAGCGGTTGACCGAAACGATGATGGCATCCTTTAGCGTGATGCGTTCCTGGACGATCTCCTTCGCGCCGTCATCAGAGCGGCCTACGATTTCGAGAACGACCTCCGTAAGAATTTCGTTCTTCCAATGCGCCTGAAGGATCTGAGGTGAAGCTGCTCCGCGCTCTTTGGTGACAACGAGCGGCTTGTGCTGGCGGAAACCTTTTGGTTCGCCGCTGTTGGCGTCGACGGGGACGGACGAGCCCATCTCGAACTCGATGAACTCCATCCACTTATCGGAGCGGCCGGTCTTCTTGGTCTCCGCCTTGAACTGCTGCTGGGTCTTGCCTTTTATCGAGACGTAGCACTGAAACGACATTTTCTAGATCCTCTCTCGCGTATGATTGCGCGGTTACAACATCTATCGGCCACCAGAAACCCCTGGTTGCGCGATTGCGTGATTTGCGTGATACAAAGTGCAGAAAGCGATGCGATACAGTTCTCTCCCACCCTTCATGGTTTCGACGATTTCCTTTGCGGTCCCGTGCATTTGGGGACTGACCGTCCTTGGCGCCTGCGGTGCGCCGCCAGCACGGACACGAATGGAAGACCAATCCCGCCGAGTTGCGCCACTTCCGGCGTGCGTCATGCACTTGCCGACACGACGGACGGCAACGGGCACGGCACGTAAACTTCGTGAAGAAGAGATCGTCAAGCTGATGTTCCCGGCCTTCGACGACAAGACGCGCTCGCTTCCGCAGGGTGCTTTGACGTGCACGGGGGCAGCGATATTCAACTCCCCCGTTTTCACAGGCGGACAGATTGTTCGTCGTAGCGCGTGGCCGTTCGTTCAGCAAGAGGGAGATATCACGTACGGGAGTGGTGGAGATCGGCTCAAGGTCGTCTGGCTGCGTACGCACGAGTTCTCGGACGGAACGTTTGCAGGGCCCCTTGCCGTCTACCGAACGAGCGAACGATTTGCGGAGCTCTTTGCGTTGGGTGTTCATCGGGGGAAACCCGACAAGGCGCGTCTTGGGACGGCCCGCATGGGTGGGGAGGTTCTCGTGACTGTGGAGCAAGATGGCTGTTCGAATCGCAAAGAAGGATCGCCGTGCCAGACGATGCTCAGTGTCCTTCTGCCAAGGCGTGGGGTGCTGACCGAGTTCATGAACGTTCCGGTGGAGCGGGTGGGCTATTCCGGAAAAAACGAGCGTGGTGCCATGGGCGTGCTCGAATATCGACTTACGTCGGTCCCGGATTTCCGGCAGGATTCGGTTCATTTGGTCGAGCAAATCCGCGTTCAAGACGATACGGGACGGGAGTTCCGCAAAGCGGAACATGAACGACTTTTTACCATTGACGACAACGGCAATGTCGTTGCCGCCGAGCCTCCGCTTTGGGACCAATTCGTCAAAGCCGACGCGGCTCCTGCCCCAAGGGCTTCTGGGTCGACCCCAAGGGCCTCTGGGTCGACGCGGTCGCCCGGTGGTCGTCATCCCTAAGAAATGCCGGACGCTGATCGTCAATTCCTTCGGTAAGCGGAATAAGCACGCGCACCGGTCGATCGGGGTTGAGGCGACGCACGAGCGACATGACGCCAAGGCGCGTGCCAAATGGGGGACGTCCGCCGAGCACGGTTCGAGGTTCTTCGCCACAGATCATTTCCACTTCTAATTGAACGTCCAGCACACCACCCGCCCTCTCGTCTACAAGGGCGCGAAGGCGGGCATGTTCTTTTCCTCCTGGCATGAGCGCATCCAGTTTCTCTCGATTAACTGGGCCAACGCGTAGGTGCACCAGGCCTGCTTGACCATCCATGTGTCGACCGAGTCGTGCTTCATGACCGAGCCGATGATGGCATCTGCCGAGACGTGTTCTTTGGTCGTCGGCGAGACGCACGCGTCGCGGGAAGAAATCGACGACCACGATTCCCCAGCCAGCAAATCCGAGATCGATCGCTGCCTGAAGAGCAGCACGACCTCGCGGGCGACGTGCGAGGATGCGCGAGCGCCCAAGCATGGCGACCGAGGAAAGCGGAGCGTCGGGCCGCTTTGGCAGAAGGCCGCTTAGTGCGAGCGCGCGACTGGTGAAGGTGTCCGGGGCGGCCCTGCGAATCGTTGCGGTGGGGATGTTGCGGCTCAGCGCACGGTGGCAGAGCGCGAGCAGTCGATGGTGAAAGAGATCGTAAAAGGAAGCGAGCGCGCCGTTGTCGAGTCCCTCTGCACGAAGAACGTCTTCAGTGAAGAAATTGGCTAGCGGCGACACCGATCCGGTTGCGCCGAGGAACGTCGACGTGATTTCTGCGACGCCGTCGGGAGTGACATGCATTTGAGCGACGTCGCTCGAATGGAAAATAAGGTGAGGATCGTGTCGAAAGCGAATCCGCTCCGCGCGAACGGGCCCCATGCCGCCGACTGGTGGCGCCTCTGGACGAAGTCTTTGGAGGTGCTCGACGAGCGTGAGAAATGGAATCAGCGGCGCGTTCAGAGAGAGCCACGCAAGATGACGATCGAGTTGCTCTTCTGTCGAACTAGATGCCATAGCGTTGTCCTGTGCAACGAGGGAAGGCGAAAAGGGGTCGTCCTTCGGCGTCCGCAAGCGTCATCTCGATCCATTCGTGTTCGAGGATGGTGGATGCAAACAGGGGCACGAGAAGTTCGCCAAACAAGCGCAGCTCCCCCATGCTTGCGAAGCGCCTGGTGTCGACATCGACGCGGAGGAGTACACCGGGCCGAACTTCGATCGACGAGGTTGAGTGCGCGCGGCGCCTGTTCACGCAAACGAGCGGAAGGAAACGATCTGCGGCGGGTTTTGCGTCGGGCCACTCCGCGTGCGCAGGAAGGTTGGCGAGCGCGAGTACGGACGCGAGATAGTCGGTGTCCGCGAGCGTTGCGAGACCGACTCTGAGAAAACGAAAGAACTTCCATAGACCGTCGTTGCCGAGAGGAGGTGAGCACGTGCGGCTCACCGGCGTGACATTTCGAAATGTCATTTGCGCAGGCGAGGTCGTGGTTGGCAGGCAGACATCGCCGATTCCTACGCGCGCGGCGCGCGTGCCGTTCGTTGCAAGGATGTCTACTTCGGCTGAGACGATGCCCTTCAGGACATCCGGCGCGGTCTCGAACGACAGGTTCGTGTCGAGATGCGGTCCGAAGACGGACGGAGAACGACGGACCTTGTAGCGGATCGTGTTCGGCTGGACGTTCGGATCGGGAGGGAAGAATCGCGCCCACGGTTCGACATCGATGCGCTGAAGTTCTCGGTTCACGATGCGGACGCGTTCGATCGCGAACACTTCGCCTTCGGCGACGTCATCTCCGATCCAGATCCGTCCATGCACGCGACTGTCCAACGGGACGCTCATCGACGGAAGATGAAATACATTGATCACGGGTACGCAGTGGATACGCACGCTATCCGTGTTGAGGTCGAGCCCTCGCGGCAAGGGCTCGCGAAAAGTAAATTCCAAGACGATCGTGCGCACGTCCCGACCGAGCGCTTTGGCCGCGTCCAAGCCGGGCACGCGGACGAACGCAAAACTGTGAGGGTATACGAAGCTCTCACGCAACCTTACGAAAGCGGCGACGCTCGCTGAGTCCGACGGTGCCGCCCCATTCGGAAGATCCGAAGACAATGCTTCGGTGACGCGAACGGCAGTGCCGCCGGTTATCGCGCGGGCCGTGACGAGGGTGGTGTGCTCCAGAAAAAAAGAGCGAGCTTCGAGCGCGGCGGCGGCGGGCAGCGCGAAAAAGAGACTGAGCGTGTTCGGCAGCGCTGCGTTGAGCATTGCGCCTTCGAAGATGTTGAACGTGAGACGAACAACGCTGCGCTCGGCGGAGATCTCGACACGCTGAAGGGCCCACGGACTTACCTCGCAATCGGTTGTCGAGCGAAACGTGCAAGATACACCTTCGAGTGGACGCGCCGCGAAGGAGCTCTCTGCATTCACGATTTGTGAGGCCATCATCCTCGTTGCCGGCACGAGCTCGAGAATCGTGCCGCTCGGAGTTGGTTGCAGGAGCTGGGGGCACAGGTTCTCGATGATGGGGTGGATGACTTCGGGAAGATCATCGTCCAGGCGCTGGCGAAGGCGCCCGAACGAGAAGGAGAGCCCTTGCACCAATCGCGAGATGGCAGGGTCGGCGTCACGTCCCAACATGGGCGCGAGCGACGGCTGCTCTTCGCCGAGCGCTTCGCAGAGCTGAAAAAGGTAGTCGACCTCGCCCTTGTAGTCGTCGCGAAACATTTCAGTCGTCTCTCTCTATGAACTATCCGGGCTCAAGAGCACCGCCGGCGTGGAGGGCCGGAAACGAAAACGTGCGCCCCGTGTCTACGATCTGAACGGTCGTGCGGACGAAAGCGTTGAGCGAAGCTTCATGCGCAAACAGATGCGCGAGCACCGTGGCGAACACGAGTGCCTCTCCTTCACCGTCGAATCCCGAAGCATTGAGACGAACGTTCACGTCGTGGCCCTTCGCCATTGCGACGCGCTTTGAACGACGGAAGCGCATGGTGCTCGCCTTCGCGGTGACTTCGACAATGGCCTCGATGCGCTGTGCATTTGCGCGTGCTGCTTGCGCATCGATGAGCGGGTGCAGGTTCAGCACGTGCACTAGGGTCTTCAGCGTCTTCTCGCTCGTCATGGGAAGCGCTGAGAGTGCAGTGAGCGCAAGGGTGCGAAAATGAAGCTCGTCGCCTCGAGCCGGCGGGCGATAAGGCGTGACGGCGCTCACGTTGCGAAACGCGAGGCCGCGCGGCGAGCTTGTCGTCGGAACGCATACGTCTCCGATGCCGAGCGCGCTCGGCAGCATTCCGTTGGTTGCCCAAATCTCGATGGAAAGAAAATCGATGTCAGGCAACACGCCTTCGTCCGCAGGAGTGCCGAGCGAGAGGTGAACCTCGTTGCCCGGTCCGCGTGTGGCCGGTGCCGTGCGCGCGACGAAGAAGACGTTTGGCAAGCACTCGGGAGGTTTTGCCTCGAAGTCGGAAAACGATGCCACGGGAAAGATTTTGGCGAGCTCGGTGACACCTGCCGACACTCGACGGACCGCGTACGTCTCGCCGTGCGTGAGCGGCAACGCCGCGGGCCGCAGGATGTGCTCGGGACGCTGCAGCGTTGGTTTTACAGGGTCGGTCGTGGTCTCGAAAACGTTCGCGACGGGTATGCAATTGAGGCGCACGTTGTCGCTATTGATCTGCAAACCGAGTGGAAGCTGCGTGTCGAAACGAAATCGAAGTGTGACGGTCGTTGCGTCGTCAGGCACGCTTGCCGATGGGGCGGTGAGTTCCACGAAAGCGAACTTCGCGGGGAGCATGAAGTATTCGCGAAGCAGGCGGAGCCCGTGATGTTCGAAGGGCTCGCACGGAAGAAGGGTCTCGTCTGGAGCAAGGCCCCACGCGCGGACGGACTCCTTACGGAAAGACACGACGCTCTTCCCGATCTCTAGCTCGGCGTCCTGCAAGTGATGTCGGAGAAAAAGAAGGAGCGTGAGCGCGGCGCGCGAATCGCCAGCCAGGTGAAGGCGAAGTGGGAAGAGCGACGCGAGAACTCCACTCTCGGGCGCTTCTTGCCCGGAGGTACGCAGCCTGAGATCCAACGTTTGGCCGCGGCTGCCGGACCAATTGACCGAGACGTTTTCGATCTGCCACGGAACGAGATCGAAGGCTGCACTCGCCCGGAATCGACAGCGTGTTCCTTCGACGGAAAGGCTGTCGAATTCGGCTCCTTCAGGAACCAAGATTCTCTCTCTTGGCGGAGCGAGCTCGAGGATCGTGGCAGCAGGGAAGGGGCGCGCCAACTCGGGGCTGAGGAGCTCTCCGAAAGAGAGCGCGGTCCTCGACGAGCCACCGTCGATGATGTGATGAACGCGATCGGCTAAGAATGAAAACGCTTCCAGAAGGTGTTCGACGTCGGGATCTTCGCTGCGTTCGGCGAGGCGCGGTGCGAGTGCAGGAAAAGCGCGCGCAAATGATTCCGCGAGATCTTCGAGGGTCTGGAGGTTTGAGGCTTCGTCTCGAGCCATCTGAAAATGCGTTTTAACGCGATTTAACGCGAAAGGGAGTTCAGAAAATCCGTGACCGAGCCGTCGGGGCGAGCGTTGGCTGTTGCGCCCGTGGACGAAGCGTCGAGCACCGGACGGGATGTCAAATCGAATACCGTGGTGGGGTCGGTGATCCATAAATCGCCAAGCCCGCTGGGCGCTGCATCGCCGAGCGGGACCAAGAGCGAACTGTCTGCCCAGAAGGCAGTTGGAATGGTTTTTTGCCATCCACAAAGGCGACGAATGATATCGAGCCACAAGGAGGCGGCGGCGGAACCTGCCTGCCCGAGCGGTAGGCGCACGCTCGGTCCCACCGCCGGTGCTTCCACGCCTCGAACGGAGTCAACGGCCTGTGCGAGAGCGTCGATCGTGTCGAGGGCGCTATCGAACGGAGCTTCGGCGTAGAGCCCAGACCATGCTTCGCTCAATACGGTTGCGTTGCACCATTCTTCGTACTCTGCAGCCGCGAGTGCCCAGTCATCGGCCCTGGGGGTTGCGATGGCTCCAACGGATGCCGCGAGTTGCTCCGGCCCCTCACGGACGGAGGCTGTAACGGCGTCGTAGGTGCGATCGAGAAAGTCGCCCAGTGCGAGAGGGACCACGTGCGGGGTGGCTTCGATCGCGATGTAGGGGACCGCTGCCATCACCGCGAGCGGGAAGTGACGGCCAACCGAATCCTGACTTGGCAGGAGAACTCCGCAAAGGATGCTGTCGGCTCGCGCATCGTGGGGTGCGCGCCAGGTGAATCCGTAAACGGCACCTTGCTCGAAGAAGGGTTCGAACGAAGCGCCGTAACGCATCCCCATGGCGCTAATTCCGGCTTCGAGCCATGCGTCGAAACTCTGTGCCGGCTCCCAGCTCCTCGGTCCATGGATGAATTCCGGATAACTCGGAATCTTTCCCATGGCATGGACATTCTCCAGCCAGGAATTGGGGGTTGACGGCGAAGTACGGAATCGTGAAAACACGTGGTTACCTGTCCGCCGTAATGGTGCGGGGGCAATTATAATTGAGGAAGTATCCCTGCGAGAGCGGGTTTTCGTTGCGCTTCGGCCGCAAATCGAGGCTCACCACGGCTTTTTGAGCAGCACGGAGCTCCCACGTAGCAACGATCGTGGGGGTGCCGTCCGCGCGACCTCCGGCTCTGCCCATCTCGATTTTCGCGGTGTCCAAGAGGCGGAAGAGACCGAAGTCGCCAGGCCTCACGATTTCCTCGTCGAGACCTCCTGACCCACGCACGCGAAGCCGCGCCCCGTGCTGGTCCTTGCTGGGCCACACCATGTGAGTCCACTCCTCGGGCTCGTTTTTGTACGTATGCGAAACGCCGTCGACCTCGAAGGTGACCTGACTGATCGTTGGGCTTACGGAGTGAAGGTTTACATCGAACTCGACGGCCGCATGATCGGCTTTCGGGGCGAAAAGCGCATCGGTGAAGTCGGCTCCTCGTTTCAAACATATGCCGAGGAAATCTGCCCGATAGCCGATGGCAGACCTGAAGCGACGTGATGGGGTGAACGTATTGCCCCTGCGGTCGAGTGTGGCCTTGAGCGATTCGTCGTAATAGCTCCAGAGCGCGCCGTCGCCTGGACTGAAGAACTGAAGGAAATCGGCGAGCGTTGCATCTTTGCGCGATTGGGCAAACGGATAGAGGCCTTCCAGCTTTTCGTGCCACTTGGGCCAGACAGTGACTTCCCAGCTCGAGCCCGCGGCCACACCGGCGTCTGTGACGACCTTCGACCACGAGAGCGTGATGGGGAGCGTGAGCAAAGGCGAAAGGAGCGGTCGCGTGAAACCGTCCTGCTCCGAGAGCAGCGCGCTCGTCGTGCGAACGGCCTCCTGGAAGACATCGCTCATCTTCTTCGGGTCCGTGTCAGCCTGACCGTCCCGCAGGTCCGTTAGAGCGCCAACGAGTTTCGCGACGAGTGCTTCCCATTGCGAGAGTCCGGTGGCCGGCGGCAGTTCCCCTTCTTTGACCCCGACGGGGACTCCGAAGCGCACGATCGGTCGGAAGGCGATTTCCACCGGCGAAATCGTCCTCTTTTTCGGTGGGGGAGCGCTCGCGTCGAGGATCTCTTTGACCTTCTCAACCGTCTTGCCTTTGACGTTTTCAGCCGCTTTCTTGCCCACTCGCTCGAGGAGAGACGGGTCTTCTTCGGGCTCGTCGATATCGAGCGTGACGTTGTCGTTGAGCGCGCGGATAAGCCGTGAATACGGCCACTCCGGCTCTGCCAGCGCATTCAATTGCGCAATAGCGTATTCGGTATTCCCCGGATCCGCGATTTCCAGGTCACCGATGAAATCGCGCCACGCGTTCTTGTATCGCTCGAAATACACCTCGCGGAGCGTTCCCATCGCCTGACTTATTTGCGCCTCGTCTTCACCGAGCACCCAGCGTTCCGCGATGAGCTTCGCTTTCTCGGTGCCAAGGAGCGCCTTCACACGTTCCCATCCTTGTTTTTGATATGCACCGTCGATTTTCGCGCCGTTGCGCGATTTCACGAACATCGCGATGTTGCCATAGAAAATCGTCTCGCGCCGGATGGGTGCAATCTCCGTGTTGGCGTCGCGAACGAGGGCCTCGTACAAGCGTTCCTGCTGCGGCATCTGCTTGAGAATGGAGCGCGCTTGGCTGATGAGAGCCTCGAACGATTTGTCCAACTTCCACGGTGCTACTTCACCGTTTTTCAGCAGCTCGCAAACGTAAAGAACGTGTTGCCCAAAGAGTTTGTCTTCCTCCGGCACACGCGGGCGCGAGGTGAATTCCCTCTGCCGAAGGAGGCGTGGAGCCGCCCATGCGGGGTCCATGTGCTGCGGATCGCTCATCATGAGATAGAGCTTGAGTTGGTCGAAATCGCGATTGAAATTCTCCGCCGTGCGTACGGGAACCGAAACGAGGGCGCGCAACCGATCTTCGAGTGAAGCGCGCACGTCATTCAAGATGGCGCGGTCCACGGTTGCGGCATAGGATCCGCGAAGTCCCGTGTAGAGATCATCGCCCGTGTACATGCCCCAGCCGAGTTGTACGGGACGGTCTTCGCGCCAGTCGTCGAGCTGTCGAAGGCGACTCTCCGTGTCCGAGAGCACCTTGCCGCCCGCAATAATTTTTGAATCTTCATTCCAGGATGAAGACTCGAGTCCCGCGTTGAGCGAGGCAGTCGTCTTGACCAAATCTCGATTACGAAAGAACGTAATCATGGCGGGCAAGAGCAGGCATGCCGCCGTTGTGATGGTCACGGCGGCAATGGCCAGGCGCAGCATGAGCTGACGGCGCTGCTCTGCCGCCGTATGTCCCGCAATGTGCTGATCCGGAAAGATGGTCTTGAAGAAGACATCGGTGAGAAAATAACTCTTCGCCTCGATGCGGGGGGGAGGAGGGGCCTCCCCGGGCTTTTTTTCGTCCTCTTTGATTTGGAGCGCATCAACCATGGCGCTGATCACGCGAGACATTGGACGGACGGTCTGCGTGCCGCTCGTGAAGTACACGCCGCGCATGGTCGGCGTTTCTTGGAACGAATTGCGCTGGAAGAGGGCACCGAGGAACGCACTGAGGTTATTTTTGAGTGTGCTGAACTCGACGGGGAAATGGATGATGTGGCGGCGTGCCTGCGGGACGCGTTCGCTTGCCAGGCGGCGCAGCGCACGTCCGTGGAGTGCTTGCACGAGCCCGTCGAACTCCTGCTCGAAAGCGGCTTGCGGTCCGAGTGTCGACCGGAGGGAGATCGTGGCGCCCCAAATCTGACCACGCTCGCTCTTTCGGAGGTCGTCCCAGAATTCGCCGAAGCCAGGAACGAGGTCCGTTTTGGTGAAGACGATGTAGACGGGTACGAGCACCTTGAGGTGTTTGGTCACTTCGTCGATGCGCGCGCGGAGCTGCTTGCCCATCGCGTCGATCACGTCACCGCCCGCACCTGCGAGATCCTGGACGCTAACGGCGACGATCAAACCGTTGATGGGTTTGCGCGGGCGATACCTGCGAAGCAGATCGAGAAAACGGAGCCATTCGGGCTCGTTGGCGCCCGTTGAATAGCGTCCCGCCGTATCGAGAAGAATGGCGTCGTTGGTAAACCACCAGTCGCAGTTCTTCGTGCCGCTCGTCCCGCGATACGCGGCTCCCTGGTCGAGCGGAAACGACAGCCCAGAATGCCTTATCGCCGTGGTCTTTCCTGCACCCGGTGGTCCCACGATGACGTACCAGGGAAGCGCGTAGAGAGCAGCAGCCCCTCCGCGCGAGCCGAGGCGGCTTTGCTTGAGGGCCACGATGGCCTTCTGCATTTGCTGCTGCAGCGCCAGGATTTCCTCTCTCTTCCCGGGGTCTGCGTTTGCTGCCGTCTGTCCCTGCTCAACGAGGCCATGCTCCATGCCCCGGGCTTTTTGGAGTCGGAGCAAGTAGATGAGAACGAACGACAGAACGGCGACGCCCAGGATGAGCAGCGTGAGACCGATCTTGACCGCCAACGAGAGGCTGAAGAACCAGCCTGCAAGCCAAACGGCGCCGATGAGAAGAAAAAGGAGCGTTGCTACAAGAGCGATCCACATGGCAAATTCTAGGGTTTGCGGCTCACTTGGGCGGTTGTGTTGGAGTAGTCCTTCATCTTCTGGGTTTCATGATGCACCTGGAATACGAGGACCACTTTGAAGAGGATGAACAGGAGGAGCGCAGTGCCGAAGATGCCGAGGCCAATGCGAACGATGGGTTCTTCCCGACGAAAGAAGCTTCGTGCCTCCGTTGCTTCTCCGTGCGGACTTAGGACGTCGGGGCCGCCGGCGCGGGCAACGATCATGGCAACGTGGTCGTAGACCGCCGCGATGCCGCCGTCGCGTCCCGCAATTGCGTAACGCCCCAGAAACCCCGCAGCCATGCAGAGCATGTAGACCTGCAAAACGTGGATGCGGTGCGGTTGGTTCTCGAGCGCGTACATGCGGCGGAAGAAGTTTTCGCCGGCGGTGTTCTCGCCGAAACGTGCAAACTGCAACGGATTCGTTTGCCACTGCGAGTGCCCGCCCCAGTTGTGCGCCCGGGCAAGCTGCTCATCGAGCAAAGCAATGAGCGCGTATTGCGCTTCTAGGATGTCCTCGGGGAACACGCCGCCCGCGCGTGCCTGCTCGCCCATCTTGGCGAGCTCCGCTTCGAGATACCTGCGCAGATCGGTAGCATTCGGAAGCTTTGGGCCAGCGATGGGGAGCTCCGGTGCGATGGAAAGCAAGTCCGCGCATGCCCAATACAGTGGCCCCATGAGCGGGTGACGCGGCCCTGAGCCGGCCATCTGGTTGGCGGCCGGCAGTGGGTGCGGCAACTGAACCGTTGGCGGGCGCCGGGCAAGATCCGGCCGCTGGGGTTGAGGGGGACGCTGAGGTCCGCCGCCCATATAAGGAGGTGGCGGAGCTTGACCGGTGGAAATTTGGACCGTGCGGGGCATGGGATGAAACGGGGGTAGTTCGTTAGCGAGGAGCGGCGCGACGTACTCGGTATGTTCGTGCTGTCATCCACGATGGTTTCCGAAAAATCGCTCGAGGGGGCGGAAAATCGCCATTGTTATGTTCTTTTTATGGAACGCTGTCTGGAACGCTATCTCCAACGAGGGCAAAGGAGTCGAGAAAATCCTGTTCAACGGCCGTGGCACCCGACCAGGACGGCATGACGACGATGATCTGATAGAGGCGTCCGTCGACCACGTAAAGGTGGATGCGCTGGCGCATGAGAATGCCGGACGTCGTGGCTGACACGTTGAGAGCTAGCCCCGGGTTTCCATTGAGGTCGAGCGGGCTCTCGCTGTCGATGATCCCCGCGGTGCTCTCGAGAACACCGCTGCGTGCGCCGTCCAGGATTTGCTCTGCCGTACGGCTTCCGCCCTTCGAGAGGTCATCGTAGCTAACGATATACCCGCTCGTTCCGTACTGCACTTTGAAGAGAGAAACCGTTTTGCCGGCAATGGTCTTGTGTTCCACTTCCGGCGCTTTTCCTTCTGGAAAGCGAATCTGAAACCCCCCTGGTGCTGATTTGTAGGGGGCGGGGCGTGCACTTGCATCCTCCGGAACAGCACTGCTTGAGGCGTCGTCTTTCGCGGCTGACGCGTCTGACAAGGCCCCTGCGTCGGTGATCGTGCCGGCGTCTACATGCTTACGTTCCCAAATTTTGTTGCAGCCGCCCTTGGGGCAGCCACCTTGCCCGCCGATCAAAAACCCCGCGAGCACCACCTGGAACAGGC
This sequence comes from Polyangiaceae bacterium, assembly GCA_009781005.1. Classification (GTDB taxonomy): domain Bacteria; phylum Myxococcota_A; class Polyangia; order Polyangiales; family Polyangiaceae; genus Labilithrix. The sequence goes on from WQYX01000070.1 coordinate 13,337, forward strand.
GTCTCTCCAATGCACGTTCCTCAATTGAGAGTGAATGTCTCCATCACGCGGAGAAGCTCGTCACCAATCGGCTTCAAACTCTCTCCTTGATGGACAATCTCGATGAGATTGACGCGGCGACCACTCCGCAGGACGACTTCACGGCTGAAGTTCACAAAGGGTTCTTTCTGAGCCTTAACTTTGCGCTTGACAATGTAGGCTCGCCCCTGAGCGTTCCACGTGGCCACGGGCACGTGCAGGCCCACGAGCTCCGCTCCTTCTTTCTTTGCGTCTTCCTCGTAGCGAGCGAGAACGTCCCGCCAGGGATCTCCTGATCTGTCATATCGCTCGTAGACGGCAAAGATGTATTCGTTGGGTGAGACGTACTCGATGAAGCGACGCTGGTTCGTCAGGCTTGCTCGCCGAATTTGCCAATTTTTGGGCCGCGAAAAGTAGACCGAACCGCCAAGAATGGAGACGCCGATATACTCAGGGGAGCCGGGCTTCTCCTTGAGATCGAGTGGAGGGTAGGGTTCCTCCAAGGCTTTGTTCGGCTTGCCAAGCATCATGTCGTCGAAGTTGTAGAAGGTCCCAGTGACCTGGGCAATGGGGGGCGGCGAGCTCCCCCCGCAACCGAAGGATGGAATCGCCAGAGCAACTCCGGTTACGAGCGCCAAGCCCCAGGACCGAGAAGGACGGCGCGAACGACAGCGCGGATGACGCGTATTCACGTCGTCACCATACCGGGCTCTCGTTTCGCAAGCAACGACTTGCCAACTTGGTACGAACCCGCGTTATTGTCCTGCCACGAGCATGCAACTTCCCGGGATTAGAATCTTGCGCCTTCCAGCAATTGCATCCCTCACCCTCTTTTTCGGAGGGTGCCAGGCTCACCACCTGCCGCGGGCTCAAGGAGTCGATCCAAACGAGCAGGTGATGGACTCGCTCACGCTCGGGAAGGCGCGTCTCCGCCCGACGGTCTGCGAGGGCATCGATATGAAGCCGGATTACACCACGCTCGACGAACAGTCTCTCGTCGCATTTCTCAAGACACGAGGTCTCCCTCTTCGCATCGAGCGTGCTCGCGCGGATCTATTTTACGTGGAAGTCCAAATAAACCCGGACAGAAACGAGTGGGGGCGATTGCGCGTCGCGATCCTCGGCTCGCCCTCGCAGGCCGGTCAAGAATTGCACGAGGCCATGTTGGCACATGGAAAAGGGTGGTGGGGAATCCATCGCTCGAACCTCGCCGTTCTGGCGCCCGACGGGAGCGTTCCAGACATCATCGCGTTCATCGGAAAAACGAAGCTCGCGTGCTGGGGCGTCTTGACGATCGCCGGAAGTGATAACGCGTTCGTGGTCCCCGGCGGCTACCGTGAATTATGACCGGCGGTCTACGTGCTTGATGTTGGTGACGCGAGCTCGTAAAGCAGCGGTGTGTCCGCTCACGCCAAGCTGAAAGAAATTCTTGCCCGCACAGAAAAAGGCGGCGCCCCAAAATACCACCAGAAGAACGCGGAAACCGGCAAGCTCTTCGCGCGCGATCGCATTGCGAAGCTCGTTGACCCGGGCTCGTTCGTCGAAGACGCAGCGCTCGCGAACAACCTCGATCCCGAACTTCCGGCCGATGGCGTTGTCACGGGCATGGCGACCATCGATGAGCGCACGGTCTGCATCATGGCGAACGATTCAACGGTAAAAGCGGGCTCGTGGGGTCGCCGCACCGTCGAGAAGATCCTTCGCATTCAGGAGACCGCACGCGATCTCCGCGTGCCGCTTTTCTATTTGGTCGACTCTGCGGGCGCGCGCATCACCGATCAAGTCGAGATGTTTCCGGGGCGCCGCGGTGCCGGACGCATCTTCTACAACGAGGTCGAACTCTCCGGGCAAGTGCCGCAGATCTGCATCCTGTTCGGACCGAGCGCCGCGGGCGGCGCATACATCCCGGCGTTCTGCGATGTCGTCGTGATGGTCGAGGGCAACGCGAGCATGTACCTCGGATCGCCGCGCATGGCCGAAATGGTCATCGGTGAGAAAGTGACGCTCGAAGAGATGGGCGGCGCGAAGATGCACTGCTCGGTCTCCGGTTGTGGCGATGTCCTTTGCAAGTCGGAGGACGAAGCCATTTCTTGGGCGCGCCGTTACATCGGATATCTGCCGGTGAACGAGAGCGAGACGCCGCCGCGCGCCGAGCCCAAGGCGCCGAAGTCGAGCGGTAAGCGCATCGAAGAGATCATCCCGGCAGACGAAAACAAATTCTTCGACATGATCTCCGTCATCCACGAGATCATCGACGAAGGCTCGTGGTGCGAGATCAAGCCGCTCTTCGCGAAGGAGTTGCTCACGGGCTTTGCGCGCATCGAAGGCCGCGTCGTCGGCATCGTCGCGAATCAGCCAAAGCACCTTGGCGGAGTGCTCTTCGTCGACTCGGCGGACAAGGCCGCGCGCTTCATCTGGCTGTGCGACGCCTTCAACGTACCGCTCCTTTATCTTGCGGACGTCCCCGGTTTCATGATCGGCACGAAGGTGGAACGCCAAGGGATCATCCGCGCTGGCGCGAAGATGATTGCTGCGGTGAGTGAAGCAACGGTTCCGAAGATTTCTGTCATTGTCCGCAAGGCGTACGGCGCGGGTCTCTACGCGATGTGCGGCCCTGCTTTCGAGCCGGATGCGTGCCTTGCGCTGCCCACGGCCTCGATTGCCGTCATGGGACCGCAAGCTGCGGTCAATGCGGTCTATTACAACAAGATTCATCAAGTCCCCGCGGGGCCCGAGCGCGACGCTTATGTTGCCAAGCTTCGCGACGAATACCGAGCGGACATCGATCTCATGAAGCTTGCCGGTGAGCTCGTCATCGATGGTGTCATCCCCGGTGACCGTTTGAGAGCGGAGCTCGCGGCTCGTTACGCGCGGTACGAGTCGAAGTTCGAAGCCCGACCAAAAAAGAAGCACATGGTTCCCCCTGTATAATCGGCCCGCAGATCTGCGTCGCCCGCCTTCGTTGCTCGCAGTCGTCGGTGCCTTCGGCGCGGTCGGCTCGCCTTCGGCGAGACCTCAGGCCCCGTACTTCAAGTACGCCTCCGGCCTCGCGCCTCGGCGGGCTCGCATCTCTTTGGCCGGGCTCGGTTCGCACCAGTGGCTTCTCGGGTTCGGGTTTGAGAAACTCTGGCGCGACAATGCACCTCCGCTTCCCGTTCGTGCCTGCGTTGCTCGGCGTGTCGTTGGCGGTCTCCACGCCCGCGCGCTCGCTCGCACAACCATCACCTGTTTCGTCGATGCAGGGGAGCACGCCGATCGTCGATCGCGCGAACGGTGCAAGCTTCATTCGCGTGCTCGGTCCGCGCGCCGCGGACGTCTTTGCGCCAACCACGGGGCTCGTCGGCGCGCTCGTCGCGCTCCCGTCGGGTGTGCACGCCGAACAGTACGGTCTCGATCCGGTGGCTCCGGGCATCGGACGTCTTCGTGCGTCGCCACAGAAGATCGACGCGTTCTCGTTCTTGCACCCGGAGCTGCGCCTCGAGGTCGCGCCGCCTCTTCATCCGCTGCTCAATCGCGTTGGACAGTGGGCCCAGACGACGGCGGCGCGAACGACGCTCGGCGCCGACGGCACGGGCGTCCTCATCGGCATCGCGGACACGGGTATCGATGTTACGCATCCAGACCTGATCGACGCGAACGGCCACTCGCGCGTTGCATGGTTGCTCGATTTTTCGCTCATGCCGCTCGGTGGTGCCTACGCAGATCTCGAGCAGAAGTACGGCATCAAGGACGACAGCGGCAACGTCATTGGGGGTGCCGTCTTCTCCGGCGCCATGATCGACGAGCGTCTCGCTGCCATCAAGGCAGGGACGTGCGTCGATACGGCAGAAGGGAAGTGCGCTCCCTCTGACGATATCGGTCACGGCACGCATGTCGCTGGCATTGCTGCGTCGAGCGGCACTTCCTACACCGGGATGGCGCCTGCATCGAAGATCGTCTTCGTGCGCGTGGCGCGCGACAACAGCGATGGGATCGAGAACGACGATCTCATGCGCGCCGTCGAGTTCTTGTTCGATCGCGCAGCCTTCGAGCAGCAGCCGATGGTCGTCAACCTATCGCTCGGAAGTGACTTCGGCCCGCACGACGGTACGCTCCTCTGGGAAGAGACCATTGCGAGCTATGTTGGTGCAGATCATCCAGGTCACGTGATCGTCGCGGCCGCGGGCAACTCCGGTTCGATTGTCGATAGCCCCATCCACCAAAGCGTGCGCGTCCCCAGCGGGGTCACGATGCGCGTGCCCGTGCGTACGTCCGGCGCCAGATCCGGCACGGTGCAAATCTGGGTCACGCTGCGTGACGGGGCGGACTTGAAGATTGGACTCGACGGCCCCGATGGCCAATGGATTGCGCCTGTCGCGTCCGGCAATGAGAACGGCAAAAACACCAGCGCCTACAGCGCCGGCATCATCAACGGCGCCGATTTGCCCGACAGCCCCATCCCTGCCGGTTCGCGCGGTGCGGTCGTCGTGTGGACGGGCGCGTGGCCGAGCGGCACTTACGAGATCACGCTCGTGGGATCGGGCATGGCCGAACTGTATCTGGAAGGTGTCGAGGATGCCGCGCTCGGCGCTTCTCGTCCGGCCACGTTCGCCAACGGCGTACGCGAAGGCACCATCACGTTACCCGCAACGCATCCATCGATTATCGGTGTAGGTTGCACTGTCAACCGAGCAGAGTGGACGAGCATCGGCGATGCCCGGGTTCGCCTCGAAGTTCCGATTCTCGACGGTCCCGGAGGCATGCCGCTCTTGTCGGGTACAGGGCAAATCCAGTACCGCGATCTCGGCGAAGGCGAGGTGTGTTGGTTCTCGAGCGCGGGGCCCACGGCCACTGGCGTGCCGAAGCCCGAGATCGCTGCGCCGGGTGCGCTCGTCATCTCGGCACTCAGTCGAAGTGCGCTGCCGGGTACGACCGGGAGCGACTTCACGACGGATTCGTGTCCGCTTACGGCAGACGGAAGGAGCGACGATCGGTGCCTTCAGATCGATGACGAACACGCCGTCGCATCGGGCACCTCGATGTCGTCGCCCGCGGTCGCAGGCGTTGTCGCGCTGCTTTTGCAGCGGGATCCGACGCTCACGCAAGACCAAGTGCGCGCACTCCTTCAGGCCGGCGCACATCGCTTTCGTGGCGCCTCACCGTTCGAAGATCAGTCTGGTCCCGGTGAAGTCGATGCGGTGGGCGCGCTCGATGCGCTCGATCTCATGCACGATCCGAAGCTCGCCATGCCCGCGCTATCGCAAAGCTGGATCACGCTGAGCTCCGACTATGTGCCCGCGGATGGCTCGACGTCCGTGACCGCGATCGTGGAGCTTCGCACGGAGGACGGTGCGCATCGCGCAGATCTGTTCGACGCAAGCCGTCTTTCGCCCGTGCTGTTCGTCGATGACGCCTCCGTCTCTCCTCCGTCGATCTCGCGGCGCGGTCCGGGCGTCTGGGTTTACGAATGGAAGCCGCCGCCCGGACTCGGTGGCTTACGCGCGACGTTCGGTGCGACGTTCGACGGTCAGCCCATCGTCGCCTACCGCACGCTGCCGATCGCAACCGATGGGTGGATGGCCAGCTACGCGAGCCACGGGGGTGGAAGTGGATGCGGCATGCATGCATCCCGTACCGTGGATGCCTCCGCCGCAATCGCTTTTGCTGCGCTCGGCCTCGCTTTTGTCAACCGCCGCCGCCGCCCGGCCGAACGGAACGCGGGGCTGTCTGGTTCGCCGATTTGACACGCAGTTTCGCGGGCCTCTATAACGTTCAAGGAAAAATGACCGGTCCGTCCTTCGATCCTAGCGGCGCGGTTCGATTCAATCTTCGAAGCGGGATGGCCTCCGACGCGCAAGGCGCGAGGCTCGTTCTCGTTCCAACAAACGCGTTCGACGCGCTGGGCGACGATGCACTTGCGACTTTCGGCACTGCCGTTGGTCGTGCGTGCGGTACGCGCGTCGCAGCTAGGCTTGGCGGCGCCGCATCCGTGCGCGGTGGTTCGCTCGAAGTCGTGATCTCGCACCTCGCCGGCGAGCTCGCCCTCGCTGGTGCGTGTTCGCTCGAGATCGAGCGCTGGGGCCGGGCGATGCTCGCGGTCGTAAAAAATGAAGCGGTAGCAAAGGATGCCTTTTCGTGCGCGCTGCTCTCGAGCGCCATTGGCGAAGCTGCGGGTCGCGCCGTATTCGCAGTCTCCGTCGGCCGTGAAGTTTCTGTGTCGCGCTTCTTCATCGGCTCACGCGAGACCACGGAGCGGGTGCGAGATCTCGTCGCCGGAGGTCGCTCTTACGGCGACGTCGTCGCGACTCTGCAAGGGAGTGCGTCGTGAACAGTCAGAAGATCGCGAAGCTCGAAACCTTGCTCGATCGCGTCAAGACGCGCGCATCGGCTCCGCGTGCCGCTGCTGTCCGTGCGGCGGTGCCGGCGGCCACCGCGGTTGCTCCTCTGCTCGTCGAGGATGTGCCGTCCTCCGAAGACGTTACCCAGCTCCACGTCCCGATGCCGTCCGAGGCGGGTGCCGAGATGGAGACGAGCTCCGCGATGGAAGCGAGCGACGCCGAGATCGAGGAGATGCTCGACGCGGACATCGAAGTCTCGACCGAGCTCATCGAAATCGACGTCGAGGAAGAAGGGCCCGCGACAACGGACAGTAGCGCGGAGATCGTCTTGGAGCCGATCGACGAGTTCGCAGTTGCCGAGGCACTTTCGCAGTCGGACTTGACCGCTGAATCGACGCCCGAGCCCGTGTTCGCCAACGAGCTCGAAGCGGAGCCGCCCGTATCGTCGCGCCGGCCGGTTTCGCTCGAGTCCGCAGCCGAGGAAGAGCCGAGTGCGCCGCGCCACACGCCGCCGCCGGAGTCCGGCAAGCAGGTGGCCGCGCCGCCCTTCGCGGCTGCTGCGAGCAAGCCCACGGCGGTCGGCGCTTGGCGAGAGCCAGGCATGCCGGAGGGCCATGTGCCTGAGCGCGTGAGCCCCGTGCTCCCCGCAGCGGCGAACGTCGTCAAGTTGGAGGCCGAAGCCCTCGCGTTCAAGCCGGCGAACTTCGGCGACTTGCTTGACGCAACACTCGCCCTGTAGTCGCCAACGTCGAGCAGCGGCGCGTTTCGCTTTCGGTATCGTGGCTGTTGCGATCGGCGCTGCCGCGTTCGCCATCGTGTTTCGCGCTGGGCTCTCCTTCGTGTACCGATCGCTGCTCGGCGGCCGTGACGTGCTCGATGCGTTTCGCGGCTTGCCGCGCCTCGCGCGCGTCGTGCTTCCTGCCGCAGGTGGTCTCTTCGTGGGTCTCGTTGCGCGAGCAGGCGCCAAAGGTGGCGGCGTTGGCGACGTGATGGAAGCCGTCGTTCTCGGTCGCACGAACCTTCACCTCGGTCGTACGTCGTACAAGGCACTCGGCTCGTGGCTCGCGATCGCCAGTGGCGGATCCATCGGGCGCGAGGGTCCGCTCATCCAGTTCGGTGGCAGTTGGGGAAGCACCGTTGCTCGCGTCGTGCGTCTACCGGATGCGCAGACACGCGCGCTCATCGCGGCGGGAACGGCGGCAGGATTCGCGGCTGCCTACAACACGCCGTTCGCTGCCGTGCTCTTCGTGCTCGAGATCGTCACCGGCGTCGTCGTGCTCGAGGCGATCGTGCCTGTGATGGTCGCGACCGTGATCGCCACGGCGCTCACGCGTCTCTTCGTTGGCGGTGGTCCGATCTACGGCGAACGTGCTTTCACGATGGCGTCGTCGACGGAGCTTTTCCTTCACGCGCTGCTCGGTGTTGCCGCGGCATTGGTTGCGCAGGGCTTCATGCGAGGCCTGTCGCTCGGCGAGCGCCTGTTCGAACACGTGCGGCAACCCTTTCGTGCGGCGCTCGGCGGGCTCGTTGTCGGCGTGCTCGCCATTGGGCTGCCAGAGATCACGGGCAACGGCTACGAGCCGCTCAACATGCTGCTCGATGGTCGATTCGCGATGTCGGTCGTCGTCGTGTTGATCTTTGCCAAGGCGCTTGCGACGACGGCTTCGGTTGCCTCAGGCAGCCCGGGTGGTGTGTTCACGCCATCGCTCTTTCTCGGCGGCGCCGTTGGCGCGCTTTTCGGCCATGCGGTGAACGTCGTCTTCCACCTTCCTGGGTCGGAGGGAAGCTTCGCTCTCGTTGGCATGGCCGCGGTCTCGGCTGCAACGACGCACGCGCCGATGATGGCTGCTGTTCTCGTCTTCGAGATCTCCGGCGACTACGCCATCGCGTTGCCGCTCGTCCTCGCGACATCCATTGCGACAATCATCTCGCGACGATTAAGACCCGATTCGCTCTACACAGCGGAGCTCCGACGCAAGGGCGTTGGGTGGACGCTCACCTACCAAGGCCGCAGCTACCAATAGTGCGTCAGTGGTGTGCGCCACCGAGGCACACGCGAAGACGAGAAGCATGCACGCGACGAGTGGCTATGCTCGGCTCATGGCTCGAGCGAAGATGACGACGAAGAAGAAGCGTTCCGCATCCGCCAAAGCATCCGGTGTCAAGCGAGCGACGGCGAGAGCTGCGACGGCGCGCAAGACGGCGCCGAAGAAGAAGCGAGCGACGGCGAAAGTTGCGACGGCGCGCAAGACGGCGCCGAAGAAGAAGCGAGCGACGGCGAGAGCTGCGACGGCGCGCAAGACGGCGCCGAAGAAGAAGCGAGCGACGGCGAGAGCTGCGACGGCGCGCAAGACGGCGCCGAAGAAGAAGCGAGCGACGGCAAAGGTCGCCCTGAAACCTCCCAGCGCTGGGTATCTCGATCCGGCTTATGCCGCGGAGCTCCTTGCCGAGCATCGCGATGCAAAAGAGACCGACGATCAACCTGCTTTCTTGCATCATGCAAGGACACATCGCGACGACTTTGCCGAGGTGCTCGGCGAGGACACCGTGGAGACGATGACGAGTGGCGAGTACATGGCCGAAGACGAGCTCAATCAGATCGTCCCCGAAGAGCGCGGCGGTCCGTTCGTTGAGACGAGCGGGCGAAAGGAGTTCGCGGGCGGCACCGATCCCTCGAACCCCAACACCGCAACGCGTGAGCCCTTTCCGCGTGTGTCACGGCAACAATAGACCGCTTTCGATTTGACGCGATCTCATCGTTAGGGCCTGCGGCGCGTGGAGTAGCATCGGCGTTCGTGAGTACCTCACGAGGGTTGGACAACAATCGCGTTCGCGTGCGTGAAACGTCGATCGAAGGGTGGGCCAAGGATGCACTTGTGGCCCTCACGGTGGGCGTTGTCATCATCGACAGCAGTAGGCAACTCGTTTACGCGAACCCGGCTGCGGCTCGACTGCTTGGCGTTGCCAACGGTGCGTCGGCGCATTGCGACTGGTCAAATCGCTACGGTTTTTTTCGCTCTAACGAGCAGACGCCCGTGCGCACCGAGGAACTGCCGATCGTGCGAGCTTTGAAGGGTGAGACCACCCGGGAGGCACTGTTCTTCATCCACAACGCGGCAGCTCCGGGCGTCTATGTGCGGGTGAGTTCAGCTCCGTTACGAGATGGGCAAGGTTGGGTGCGTGGCGCTGTCTGCCTGATGCGCGATCTCACTGCTCCGCGCACCCAGGAGATGCAGCCCATCGCGCGCGAGCGTGGGACGATGGCCGTCCTCGACAACGTCCCCGACATCGCGTGGCTCAAGGACTGCGGGGGAACGTTGCTCGCTGTCAACGAGGCGTTTGCGCGCGTCGCGAGGCGAGGCTGCCCGGAGCTCGTCATCGGAGCCACGGACTTCGATCTTTGGCCGCGCGATGTCGCCGAGCGTTATCGACACGACGACGAAGAAGTCATGCGCACTGGGATCAACAAGCGTGTCGAGGAGCCGTTCGTTGAAGCTGACGGGACGGTGCGATGGGTTGAGACTTTCAAAACGCGCGTGGTGGGCAACCATGGTGAGGTCATTGGCACCACCGGCATCTCGCGCGACATCACGGAACGAAAGCGCGCAGAGGAAGCGCTACGAGTCACCAATCGCGCGCTCGAAGAACGCGTCCGGGAGCGCACCGCCAAGCTCGCTGAAGCGCAAGAAAACCTCGTTCGCAAAGAACGCCTCGCAGTTCTCGGGCAGCTCGCGGGTGGCGTGGCTCACCAAATCAGAAACCCGCTCGCGGCGATCATGAACGCAACGTACGTACTGAAGCGTCATCTTTTGCCCGATCAGCATCCGAACATCGAAGACGCCATCCGCATCATCCACGACGAAGTGCGTCACGCGAATGTCATCATCACCGGACTGCTCGACTTCGCTCGCGTGCGCGCGCCGGACCGGCATCCCACGTCCGTCGTGGAGCTGCTCGATCGCGTTCTTCAGTCGGACTGGATGCCGCGCACCGTCAGGGTCGTGCGACACATCGAGGAAGTTCCTCTGCTGGATGTCGATGCCGATCAGCTTCACGGCGCGTTCTTCAACGTGATCCGCAACGCCGTCGAAGCCATGGCCAAGGATGGCGAGGTCCGCGTCGCGGTGCGTTCGACGGGCGACGCCATTCTTATCGCCATCTCCGATACCGGTCCTGGCATCAGTCCTCAGGTGCGTGCGCATCTCTTCGAGCCGCTTCACAGCACCAAGCCGATGGGCATCGGGCTTGGACTCGTCACGGCGCGTACGTTCATCGAAGCGCACGGCGGACGTATCTCGAACGTCGACGTTCCGGAAGGTGCTCGTTTCGAGATCCGGTTGCCACTCGACGCAGATACCGAAACGATGGATTAGGGCCTGTCCCTGGATTCCGGACCGAGGCGGCGAGAGTGCGTTTTTTCGGAGCCTCTCGTTGACGTTGACGTGGTCGTTCGACGGCGACGGCGACGTGAACGAAACAACCGGTTCGTCGCCGTCGCCGTTCACGTCAAACGTCAAAGTCAACGATCACGCTGACGAGTTGCTGCTGTGGTCTCCATCGTCCACATCTTTCGTTCCGCATCGAGGGACACGCCCTAGGGCGTGTCCCTAGATAGTGCTGTCCATGGGCGAAGATGTGTGCTCCATAGAAGGGCCACTGTGATTCGATGGAGACTGAGTGATCGACAGTGGGAGAAAATCGAGGCCTTTCTCAAGGCCGATGCGAAGGCAGGGATGCCTGGCCGAAACGACCGGGTGTTCATCGAGGCGTCGC
>WQYX01000071.1 GCA_009781005.1 Polyangiaceae bacterium
AATCGGTGGTGGCCTCGCCACGCTCTGGGCGATCTCGCAAAAAGTGATCACGCAGATCGTGCTCTACGGTGCGCCTATGCTCGCTCTCTACCGCGAGCTGCTCTCGCGCGCCGAGGCATGGCTGTCGTTGCCACGCTCGGGTGGCGTGCTCGTCGTGCTGCCATTCGCAACCATCGTGGCTGCCATCGGCGTCTCAGCGGCAATAGCAGGGCATCGTGCGGGACGCCTCGTCCGCAAGCAGAGGGCGTCATGAGCGAACGGTATCAGCACATCCTCGTGCTCCTGTTGTCCGCCGCGCTGCTCGTCTTCGTGTTCGCTACGCCCGCGCAATGGCACTTCGTCGCGTGGGTCGGGTCGTTTGCGCTTGCGCGGATCCTTGCGCCTACGTTGCGGCGGGGCCTCGGCAATTTTCGTCGATGGCTCATCGCTCTCGTGGTGCTTGCCGTGCTCGGGGCCGTTCTTGGAAAAAAAGAAGGAACCGTTTGGGGGCTCGCTCTCTCGTTCAGCGGCGCGCTTGCAGCAACGACCATGATCGCGCGAGCCTTTGGCCTCGTGGGTCTCTCGAGGAGCGTGATGGCGATCTACCCGCCCGCACGCGCCATTCGGCGGCTCACCGGAAAGCGGTTCAAGCGTGTCGGCGAAGTCCTGCTCATCGCCTTCAATCTCCTGCCCTCGCTGATCGACGCGCTTCGCCAAGGGTACGCCGATATCGCCACTCGAAATCCCGGATGGTCGCGCATCCCTTGGCGCCTCTTCAACACCATCGTGTTTGCGATCGAACACGCAGCGAATCTTGCCGAGAACATCGCGCAAGATCTCGCATCGTCGACTGACCACGAGGAGTCTGCATGACGAACAACCCGACGAAGCGATGGGCACTCATCGTGGGTGGGAAAGGCACGGGCAAGTCGACTACGGCCGCGCGCGTCGCGGACATGCTTACCTCTCGCGGCATCGCCGTTGGAGGCGTGATCCAAGAAGCGGTACACGAAAACGGCGAGCGCATTGCGTATCGCGCACACCGCGTCGGCAACTCGAAGAGCGGTGTCATCATTGCGCGTCGCGGTGCACCGCCCGAAGGAGCGAAGACCAACGCGCTACGCGAATTCTGTTCGCTCGTCTTCGACGACGACGCTTTCGCCACTGCGGGCACATGGGTTCGCCAAGCGATGAGCGCATGTGACATCGTCATCGTCGACGAAGTCAGCAAGCTCGAAGTCTCCGGCGGCGGACATCACGACGCGATTCGCGATGCGCTCGCCGGTCACGCGCTCGCGATCTTGGTCGTACGCGCCGACCAACTCTTCGCCGTAGTGGAGAAGTTCGAGCTCGAAGACGCCGTGGCGGACTTGGAAGTGGGTGATGACGGCGCGCTCGAGACGTTCGTTGACGCCATCGTCCGCGCCGTGCGAACAGTGACGTCACCATGGGCGTCCGTGCGGGTGGTGTCGACTGGATCGATCAATGGCGAGAGATGATGAGGACGGCCGAGACACACGGCGAAGTGGAAAGCGCAGATCCGTGGCAGCACCGAGCTTTGCACTTCGATCGTGTTGGCCGCCAATCTGCTGACATCGCGGTTGACCAACTGCGCGCGGGCGTTCTCCCGACAGACGTTGTCGCCGACATCGGCGCAGGCACGGGCCGGCACGCCGTGCCGATGGCTCGTCACTGCAGAGAGGTCGTCGCCGTCGAGCCGTCGCCGTCGATGCGCGCGCGACTGCAAGCACGTGTCGATGAGGACGGTGCACGCGTAACAGTCATCGCCGAGAGCTGGCCCTGCGAGATGCCTCCGGTCGATCTCGTCTACTCGTCCCATGTCCTGTACGTCGTCGCCGATCCGGTCGCCTTCCTGGAGCACATGACGCGTTCGGCGCGGCGCACGTGCAAACTCTTGCTCGGATTGCGCGCACCCGCCGACCGCCTCGCTCCTCTCTGGCGCGAGGTGCACGGCGTGGCGCGCTCACCGCGGCCAGCCGCGCTCGAGGCGCTGGCGCTGCTTCACCAGCTCGGATACGCAGCGAACCTGCGGATCATCGAGGGGACCGAGCGGCCGATCACGTTCATGCCTGACGACGACGATCTCGACGAGCTTTGCCACAGGTTGCACCTGCAACCGATCGAGGCAGAGCGAAAGCGCGTGCAAACGGCGCTCGATAAGCTCTTTCCAAGGGTGTCGCACACTGTGCCGTGGGTACTCGGAATCAGCGCCTCGAATGCGATCATCGAATGGCCGGGCACCGCGCGAGGACAGTCGCTTGCCGCGTAGCTTGCTGACGACTAAAGAGCGGCACCCCCATGCAGCTCCGAAACGTGGCGATTGTTGCCCACGTCGACCACGGCAAGACAACGCTCGTCGACCACATGCTCAAGCAAGCCGGGACGTTCCGCGAGAACGAGACCGTTGCTGAGCGCGTCATGGACTCGAACGATCTCGAACGTGAGCGCGGCATCACGATCCTCGCGAAGAACACCTCCGTCCGCTGGCGTTCGCCCGACGGCGACATCACGAAGATCAATGTCGTCGATACCCCGGGTCACGCTGACTTCGGTGGCGAGGTGGAGCGCACGCTGATGATGGCCGACGGCGCCATCCTTCTCGTGGACGCAGCCGAAGGTCCGCTTCCTCAGACGCGCTTCGTGCTTCGAAAGTGCCTCGAGCTCGGTTTTCCGATCATCGTCGTCATCAACAAAATCGATCGCAGCGACGCTCGCCCCACCGAAGTGTTGAACGAGGTCTTCGATCTGTTCATCGATCTCGAAGCCTCCGACGCGCAGACGGATTTCCCCGTGCTCTACGCCATTGGACGCGAAGGGATCGCGAAGCACTCGCTCGACGATCCGAACACGAATCTGGCGCCGCTCTTCGAGACGATCCTTGCGAAGGTGCCGGCGCCAAAGGGCGATCCGAACGCGCCGCTACAGATCCTCGTCAACAATCTCGATCACGACGATTACGTCGGCCGCCTCGCGATCGGGCGTATCGGCTCGGGCACGATCCGCGCGAACCAGCCGGTTGGTATTCTCAAGGACGGCGAGCGCGCAAAAGCGGCCATCAAGGTTCTTTCGACGTTCGAGGGCCTCAAGCGCGCGACCACGCAGGAGGCGCAGGCGGGCGAGATCATCGCCATCGCGGGCATCGATGAAATCGACGTCGGCGACACCATCGTCGATCTGTCGGAGGGTTGGGAAGATCGCGCGCTGCCACGCATCGTCGTCGAGCAGCCGACCATCAAGATGCGCGTCGGCGTCAACACGTCGCCCTTCGCTGGAAAATGCAAAGCATCGAAGTTTCTCACGAGCAGAAAGCTCCGCGAGCGTCTCGTCAAAGAGACGCGCAAGAACCTCGCGCTGCGCTTCGAAGACACGGACTCGCCAGACACGTTCGTCGTTCTCGGCCGCGGCGAGTTGCAGCTCGCGATCTTGGTCGAGACGATGCGCCGCGAAGGCTACGAGATGCAGCTAGGCAACCCGGAAGTCGTCACGCGGATCATCGACGGCGTCGCGCATGAACCCTACGAGCTCGCGGTCATCGACGTGCCCGAAGCATATATCGGCATCGTCACCGAACGACTCGGCACGCGCCGCGGTCGGATGACGAAGATGGCCAATCACGGTCACGGCCGCGCGCGCCTCGAATTCCGCATTCCCAGCCGCGGCCTCATCGGTCTGCGCGGCGAGTTTCTCACGGCGACGCGGGGCACCGGGCTCTTGACGACGCTCTTCGATGGCTGGGAGCCGTGGGGCGGCGTGATGCCGAAGCGTCAACTCGGCGCGATTGTGTCCGATCGCATGGGCGCCGCGACGCCGTATGCGATGAATCACCTTCAAGCCCGCGGCGTCTTCTTCATCTCGCCGGGTGTGGAAGTTTACGAAGGCATGATCGTGGGCGAGCACAACCGCCCGGCCGACGCCGACGTCAACTTCGTCAAAGAGAAGAAGCAGACGAACGTGCGCAATCACGGCAAAGACGAAAACGTGATGCTGGCCGTCCCGCGCACGCTGACCATCGAGACCGCCATGGAGTGGATTGACGCGGACGAGCTGGTCGAGGTGACGCCGGATGCGGTGCGCGTTCGGAAGCAGATCCTCCAATGCAGCCGCCGACCCCATCGATCGACGGCGATCGAGGAGGCTGGGGCACGCGGAATTGCCGAGAGCGAAGAAGCCGAGAGCCGTTAGCACTCCTGCCGGAAGTATTCCGGCAGGAGTGCTAGCAAAGCCGCGGGAGCGGCTTTTCGGAGGGGTGAATTGCCCGCGAAAGCGGGCAAGAGGGGGCGCCGCGCCCCCTTGAGACAAGGGAACACGACGGGTTTCCGCGTAGCGGAAACGCGCAGCCCGGAACGAAGTTCCGGCAGGAGTGTTAGATCGCATTCAAGATATCTTGACCGCGGCGAGCATAGGCAGTAAGGGCGATCGGCCGCATGTGCTTTTCGTCCGAGTGCTTTCTCCGTTGTTGCAGCCTGCATCGCGCGGCCGCGTGCATGTGTATGTGGCCGGCGGCGTAGGCAGGACGAGTCTTCAATTCAGTCCAGCGCCAGCGCTAGCCGGCTCCGTGACCCCGGTATTCGGTGGGCAGAGGGTTTCGGCCGTCTTCCCAACCGCTCGGAGATCGCAGGCTCGCCCAGTCCATTCTCCCAAGGAGCGGCTCGGCATAGATAAGGTTTTTCGCACATGTCATTTCCTCGCACTCTTCGTTTTGAAACACTTCAGATCCATGCCGGGCAGGAGCCCGCGGCCGGGACGAATTCGCGGGCGGTGCCCATCCACCAAACGTCCTCCTACACCTTCGACAGCGCGGATCACGGCGCCCGCCTCTTCGCGCTCGAACAATTCGGGAACATCTATACGCGCATGATGAATCCCACCACGGACGTCTTCGAGAAGCGGGTTGCCGCGCTCGAAGGGGGCGTGGCCGGGCTCGCGACCTCGAGCGGAATGTCGGCGCAGTTCCTTGCCCTCAGCACCATCGCGCAGGCCGGTGAGAACATCGTGTCCACCAGCTATCTCTACGGAGGAACCTACAATCAGTTCAAGGTGACGTTGCCGCGCCTCGGCATCGACGTACGGCTCGTCGAGGGTGACGACCCTGACCGCTTCCGCCGCGCCATCGACGGGCGTACGAAGGCGCTCTACGTGGAGAGCATTGGCAATCCGCGCTTCAACATTCCCGACTTCGAGGCCCTTGCACGCCTGGCTCACGACAACGGCATCCCCTTCATTGTCGACAATACGTTTGGCGCCGCTGGATACCTCGTCCGGCCTATCGATCATGGGGCAGACATCGTCGTGGCTTCCGCCACCAAGTGGATTGGAGGCCATGGAACGTCCATTGGCGGCATCATCGTCGATTCGGGTCGCTTCGATTGGGGAAGTGGCAAATTCCCAATCTTCACCGAACCGTCCCCCGGCTACCACGGGCTGCGCTTCTGGGACGCATTCGGCACGAGCAGCTCCTTTGGCAACATTGCGTTCATCGTGCGGGCCCGTGTCGAAGGATTGCGTGATCTCGGACCCGCGCTCAGCCCCTTCAATGCCTTTCTGTTGCTCCAGGGCCTCGAGACGCTCTCCTTGCGGGTGCAGCGACATGTCGACAATACGAAAGCGCTTGCAGAGTGGCTTGCAAAGCATCCGCAGGTCGCATCCGTAAGCTACCCAGGCCTCGGGACCCACCCGTACCATGCGCTTGCTCGCCGCTATTTGAAGCATGGCTTCGGCGGTGTGCTCGCCTTCGAGATCAAGGGTGGCCTCGAGGCCGGCCGCCGCTTCATCAACGGCGTGAAGCTGGCCAGCCACCTGGCAAACGTTGGAGATGCCAAGACGCTCGTCATTCACCCCGCCTCCACCACCCATCAGCAACTCAGCGAGCAAGATCAGTTGGCCGCCGGCGTGACGCCAACGCAAATCCGCGTATCGGTCGGGCTCGAACACATCGACGATATCAAGGAAGATTTTGAGGAGGCGTTTGCCCTCGCTCGCGACTAACCAGAACCTGCAGATGAGCCCCCTTTCTGACGGAGGTCCGCACGTTGCAACGCTGTCCGGACCCTTTCTGCTCGAGAACGGCGCAGAGCTCCAATCGCTCGAGGTTGCCTACCACTCTTGGGGTCGGCTGAGTGCTGCCGGCGACAATGCAGTGGTAGTTTGCCATGCGTTGACGGGGAACTCCGACGCAGTGGATTGGTGGGGCCCTCTTTGTGGTACCCACCGAGCGCTCGATCCGGGGCGCGACTTCATCCTCTGTAGCAACGTGCTCGGCGGCTGTTACGGCACGACCGGCCCCACGTCGCTTCACCCGGAAACGGGGCGCCGCTGGGGACCCGTGTTTCCGCAGGTCACCATCCGCGACATGGTCAAGGTGCAGGCGGCGCTGGCAGCCCATCTTGGCATCACCCGCGTCCGCATGGTCATCGGTGGTTCCATGGGGGGCATGCAGGCGCTCGAGTGGGCTGCCATGTACCCTGAGCTCGTCGAGATGATCGTGCCTGTTGCCGCGTCGGGCCGCCACTCGGCCTGGTGTATCGGGCTCTCCGAGGCGCAGCGTCAGGCCATTTTCGCCGATCCTTTGTGGAAGGGGGGGCACTACTCGCCTGAAGAGCCGCCTGCGGCCGGGCTCGCTGCGGCACGCATGGTTGCCATGTGCATGTACCGGGGCTGGCCCAGCTTCGAATCGCGCTTTGGCCGCAACCGCACGGCGCAAGGTGTCTTCGAGATCGAAGGCTATCTCCAATATCAAGGCGCGAAGCTCGTGAGCCGCTTCGACGCCAATACGTACCTCACGCTCACCCGCGCAATGGACACGCACGATCTCGGGCGCGGAAGAGGCGACTACGCCGTTGTCCTTCGCCAGCTACGCCAACCTGCGCTCGTCGTATCCATTACGTCGGACATCCTCTATCCGCCCGAGGAGCAGCGCGAGCTTGCCCAATTGATGCCGCATGCGGAGCTGGCCCACATCGACGCCCCCCATGGACACGACTCCTTCCTGATTGAAACGGAGACCCTCAACAACTTAGTTGCGGACTTCAGGCAACGACGCAGCGTTCGCTAGGCATCATCAGTGGGACGGCTCGCCCGCGCGACCGACGCGACTCTTGCTTCGAGAGTCGGCAGACCGTAAGTGAAGCCCTCCATGGCCGATCCAAGTACGTCGAAGTCCGAGCCGCCGTCCACCGACGACGATGAAGAAGCCGTCGCAACGTCGGGGCGGTGGTGGCCGCTCGCGATCGCCGCGGGTCTGCCCATCCTTTTCTTCTTCGTGCTTCCGCCGCTCACGCGCGCCGGATTGTGGGACCCGAACGAACTCAACGTCGCGGATCTCGCTCGGCGTATCGCGCTGAACCTGCATGGTGCAACCAATCTCGCGCTCGAGGGAGCCGACAACTCGCTTCCCCATCTCAATGATCTCGGGCGCCCACAGCTCCCCTTCACGTCTATCGCTCTCGGCTTCAAGTTCTTCGGCCTTCACGAGTGGGCCGGCCGCGCGCCGCTCGCCATCTGGGGCCTCGCCGGCGTGCTCGCGACCTACGGTTTCGTCGCGCGTCTCGTCGATCGCCGCGCGGGACTCTTCTCCGCGATCGCCCTGACGACGATGCCGCTCTACTTCGTAGGAGCGCGCACCATGCTCGGCGACGTCGTCATGATGAGCGCATTCGCCATGGCGTTCGGCGGCCTTCTCGTCGCCGTGCTGGGCTGCTCGGACGCGAAATCCGCGCACGTCGGCGAGCGGGAACGCATCGGCTGGCTCCTCCTTGGCGTCGTTGGTCTCGTCAGCGGTTACTACACGCGCGGAGGAATCCTCGGCGTGGCCGCCCCGGCGCTCTCGGTCGGTCTCGCTTACGGCGTCATCGTCGCGAATGGACGACGCAGCTTCGACGCGATCGCCCATCTTGCTGGTGCAGGCGCGCTTGTTGTCGGAGGCATCTTCGCCTGGAAGGGTTTCTCGGCGCTTCTGTGGCCGTCATCCGCGGATCTCAGCCCGTTCATCGGCGCCATGATCAGGCCGCCGACGAAGTATCCCACGTTCGACTTCGAGATCGGACATATCGCGGAAGCACTCGCTCCGTGGAGCGCGTTCGTCCCGTTTGCGTTCGGCCGCCTCTTCATGGCTCCGAGCACGCGCTCGCAAGATGCCTTCTTCCGCGAGAGCGGGACGCGGATGGCGCTGCTCATCGCCGCAGGTGTCGCGTTCTTCGCTCATGGCTGGCTCGCGGCGCGCACCGATCTCATCGCATTTGCGGCGCCCGCGGCGCTCGCGGCTGGCTCGGGGATCGCCTTGCGTGACTACGAGCGGGGCGCGCATCCGTCGCTCGCCGTGGGCGTTGGCACGGCGGTGCTGCTCGCGCTCTTGCACCATGAACTTCACCACATGCCGGAGAAGGACTTCAACGCCTTCGGTGTGACCTCCGCGACCTTTCCTGAGGGCTTCAAAGCGGAGGCGCTCACGCTGTGGTGGATCGTGCTCGGGGGTTTCGCGGGCATCGTGATCCTCACGTTCGTCGAGCGCTATCGCTCGCAGCGAAACGAGCTCGTTGCGCGGCTCACCGCGAAGCTCGACGAGCCCGCCAGAAGACCGTTCGACCCAAAGGTTTACTTGCGCGTGCTCCTTGCGCTTCGCGACGCGTGGGATGGGATCCTCTCGCTTGCGTACTTTGCCGCGGTGGCGGGGACCTCGCTTGCAGGTCTGGTGGTGTGGATCGGACTGCGCATCCATGCGCGCTGGCTGCCGGTGCTCTCCTCGCCAATGCATGATCTGGCGCTCAATGCGTGGTGGTTTACGGCATTCGTGCCCCTCGCGATCATCTTCGGCGCTTTCTTCTGGTGCGACGTGTGGCTCTGGACCTTCGAAGGCGCGCGCCCGTTGTCGCGGCAATCGTTCACCCGTGGCTTCGAGCCATTCGAGGAGCTCCTTGGGCACATCAAGGCAGGGCGGCTGAGAACGACGATCCCCGAGTTCGTTGCAGGCACGGGCTCGGTGAGCCCGGACAACCTCGATGACGGCATTGGAATCACGGCGCTTCTCATCCTCGCGCCGCTCATGTTCCTGCAGGTGCCGGTCCTCGTGTTCCTGGGACTCACTCGCGCCGGCATGGGGACGATCCAAGCGGCGGCAATCGCGCTCCCTTCCGGCGTGATTCTCTTTCTCGTTCTTGGAGTGATTGGCGACGTGCTTCGCGGCAGCCGGGCCGCATTTCTCGTTGGGTGGGCCGCCATCGTCTCCGGCATCTTGTGCCTGTCGTACTACCCCGCGCTCGCCAACCAACTCTCACCCAAAGAAGTCTTCGAGAGCTATA
This sequence comes from Polyangiaceae bacterium, assembly GCA_009781005.1. Lineage (GTDB taxonomy): Bacteria > Myxococcota_A > Polyangia > Polyangiales > Polyangiaceae > Labilithrix. The sequence goes on from WQYX01000071.1 coordinate 9,294, forward strand.
AGCACCTTCGCACGAACGACGAGCCGCTCGCGCTCTTCGGCGTCGGCGGCCGTACCGCCGCGTATTACGCGGGTGGTCAGCCAACCATCTTGCACGACACGAATGCCGCTTACGATTGGCTCATGGCAAGCGAGCCGGCGTCACGGCGCTTCCTCGCTGCGCGATCGGAGGAACTCGCGCGTCTGAATCGCGGTCACCGCGAGCGCTCGAGGCAAAACCTGCCCGTGGTCGACGCGCGATCGAGCCAGATCTTGCTCGTTACCTCATCGCTGCGTCCGGGCGAGAAGAATGAAAATCCGCTCGAGCGCATCGTGCTGTCCAAAGCACCCACGCCACAGCACAAACTCGACGTCAACCTGGACGACAAGCTCGCCGTGCTTGGCTACGACGTCGCGGACGCGAATGGAAGGCACGTGGAATCCATTGCAACGGGCAAAAAATTCCATATTCGGACGTACTTCAAGGTCCTCGCGGCGCCCATTCAGACCGAGTGGGAGATGTTCATCCATATCGATGGATCTCACAAACGGCATAACGGCGATCACAAGTTGGCCGAAGGCAAATATCCAATATCGCTCTGGCTGAAGGACGACGTCCTCATGGACGACTACGAGTTCACCCTCGAGCCGAATTTCAGCTCCGGCACGTACACGCTCTACTTCGGTCTCTTTTCTGGCGATACGCGCATGAAGGTCAAATCCGGTCCGACAGATTCGGACAATCGAATCAATGGCGGCATCATCCGCGTACAATAACCGCTTTCGATTTGACGCGATCTCATCGTTGGGGCCTGCATTTTTTACCTGGCGCCAATGACTAGATCGGGCTACGGGCCTCCCCAATGGGCAAAGACGAACGACGAGCGGCACAGAATGGAAAGTCGTCCGTCGTCGAGCGGCGTACGTTCGATCGCTACGATGTTGAATGGTCGGTCGACTGCATCGCGCAGGACGACACGTTCCTCTTTGCGTCCATCACGAACATCAGCCAGATGGGCATCTTCGTGAGCACCATCCATCCGCCGCCCGTCGGCACGCGCATGCGCCTGTCTTTCGAACCTCCCGGAATCGACCCATTCTCGCTCGACGGCGCCGTCGCATGGATCAACCGCGTGCGCCTGAACGGCGACAACCCGAACCCCGGCATGGGCGTACGCTTCGTGGACTTGCGGCCAAACGAACGCGAGCGCCTCGTCAACGTGATCCGAACGATCGCGTACGTTCGCGACCCCTCTGACTAGTCCAACCGCAGAGCGATGGGGTCGCCACCCGGGGGGCTTGCGGTTCGAGATCCTCGAGGGGCGGTCACGACCGGGGGATTTTCCAAAACGGAATGCGGAGCCAGCCGCGTGCTGGCAGTCGATCGGCCACGGTGATGCCAATGAGGCCGAGCGTGTGTGCGAGCTCGGATTGCACTGCCTTGGATCCGCCGACGATGACGCGCTCGACGCCGTCTCGGTGAGCACCGAGCGCGACGCGCGCGGCCCAGTTCGCCAGGCTCTCGAGATCGTCATCGGGATAGGCCGCGACGATGGCCAGTGTCTTTTCGTCGAGGCGAACCGAACACGCTGGGTACTCCCAAACTTTTTTCTGCGCACTTCGCTCTGCGTCGAGGATCGCAGCGACGTAGCCTTCGATCAGCGACGCGCGTGCGGCGGCAGCTTCGGCGCTGTCGAGATCGATGCTTGCGCGCCGAAGCGCCGAGACGGCACCGTCGAGCGTGGTTGCTGCGAGCGACGGCGAGGCGCCGGCATCGGCAAGAGATCGACCGAGGCGCGCGCACGCGTTGTAGAGATCGCGCGCATTCGACTCTCGACGTGACAAGAGCTCGATCACGAGGGCTCGCGGCACCTCGGCGGCTCGTATGGCCGCATGATCCGCAGGAAGGATCGCGCGCAGATCATCGGCGCTTTGCCACTCTTCGAGCAAGGATGCGAGACCGCTTTCGATTTGACGTGATTTCATCGTTGGGGCCTGCGGTGCGGTCCTCAAAGCCATGCAAGGCTGTTCCGGTCCGCTCCTCGGCCCCGCCTCGACCTCACGTCAACTTGAAAGCGGTCTAGCCCGGATAATTCACGACGACTCCACTCAGACGAGCCGATCCACTTGCTGCGAAGGACGTACGGCGCTCCTCGGACCTGCGGCGTACGTACAGTACGCCTCGGTCCTGCGGTACGGCGTGCGCCCTTCTCGCCCTGAGGTCCCGCCGAAGGCGGGCCGACAGCGCCGAAGGCGCCGCGGAAGCCTCGGCCGTCTGCAGAAATCACGTCATGAATGATCCGGGCTAGTGGCGTGGCGACGTTCGCCATATCAACTCCTTACTTCTTCGGGCGATCGGGAGCGGCGGGCGATTTCGACTTTCGCGCGGCGGGCGAATCGAGGTTCTCGAGTGCCTGTCGTGCGCGTGCCTCGTATTCCGGCACGGCGAGCAGCCGCTGAAGTTTGGCCCGCGCAGCATCCGTCTGACCGAGCGCGATCTGGCAGTTTGCAGCTTCGAAGAGAGCGTCGTTGCCCGATTGCGTTCCTGCTGCGTTCTGGGCCACGGCGTCGTAACGGCCAAGAGCGGCTGCGCACCCGTTCTGGTCCTTCGTGCTGCGCGCGGCCCAGATCGCTGCGTTCTGATCGCCGTTCTGCGCCGCCGCGAGATCGAACTGGCGCGTGGCTTCGCCGAGGTTGCGCGCGCGGTATGCGGTCATTCCATTCGAAAATGCCTCTTGCCCTTGATCGGATACAGGGATTTCTGCGCGCACGGGCGGCATGAGGGCGGGCGCGCTCCGCTTCATGACCTTTTCGTTTGCGACTGCGGCCGGAGCTTCGGCCGTGGCGAGCGCTTCGGGACTTGGCGCCTGCTTTGGCGCGAGATCGTATGCGCCGCTGGCCGTCTTGTCCGCAGCGGCTGCGGGCGCCGTGGGGGTCGGAACCATGCCTGGCGCAGCGCCGCCTGCGGGCACCGTTGGTCCGTGGGCTGCGGCCGCGGCCTTCTCGTCGAGTGAATCGTGGTCAGCCGCGGCTTTCGCAGGCTCGCCGCGAACGACGACGGAGACCTCGGCTTCAGGCGGGCGAGCATCCCGGCTCGAGCGCAAGAGAAATGCGCTCGAGCCGATCATGAGCAAGAAGACCGCTGCCATCGCGGTTTGCGGGCGCATTGCCCAGCTACCCGCGCGCGAGAAGACCTCGCGCCAAATCGAGTGCGGTCTCTGGGTTTGCCGCGCATCACGCGCCGCCGCGAGAATGCGATCTTCGAGTTCGGGCGGCGGTTCGACCATCGGAATATCCACAAGCCGCCGCGTTGAACGCATCCCGTTCAAGATGGACGCGCAGCGCGAGCACCCTGCGACGTGGCGCTTGACCGCCGCGCTCGTCACCTCGTCGAGCTCGTCATAGAGCTCGTCGAGCAGCAGGGGTTCGAACTTCTCGCATTCCATCAAAGTGATCTCTCGGTCTGATTCTTTCGGTCTGTGGGACACTCTTTCGGTCTGCGGGACACTCGCGTGACCTTCAGCGTAGCGCGCGGGCGTAATCCTCGTACTCAGATAGGGCTTCTTGAAGACGCTCGAGTGCATAGCGCATCCGGCTCTTCACGGAGTTCTCGGGGATGCCAACGATTTCGGCGATTTCCTTGAATGGCAAGTTCGATACTTCGCGCATCAAAAAGACCTCGCGCTGATCGTGCGGCAGCTTTTCGATCGCACGGAGCATGCGTTCCTTGAGCTCGGTGGTCGCTGCACTGCGCTCGACGCTCGAGCGTGGATCGGCTGTTTGCTCACCCAAGGTTGGTCCCTCTCCTTCTGCGCTGCTCGAGTGGTCGAGCGACGGATGCTTGCGCAATGCACGCTTTCGGAGCTGATCGATGCAGAGGTTTCGCGTGATCGTGTAGACCCAGGTGGTAAAGCGAGCTTCGTGCTTGAAGTCGCGTGCATTCTGCACGACTCGCACGAATGCCTCCTGTACGATGTCCTCCGCAACGTGGGTCACGTGCACCTGGCGAAGCGCGAAGTTGTAGAGCGGCCCTTGATGGCGCCGGACGAGTTGCGCGAAGGACGCGCGATCCCCGTGCTGATACCGGAGCATCAGGGTTTCGTCGGACGGGTCCGGCGGTTGGCGGTGCGCGCTCATCGCGTGATTCGAAATAAAGTAGAGGGCTCTCGGGGACAACCAAGACTAACGCGAAGTCACCTCTCGGGCGCCATGCTTCGCGCGATCTCATCGCCCGCGCTTGCGGGAAAGATTGACTTGACGTGAGAGCAGCCCAGCGCATCCTTCTTCCCCTCAGACGCACATGCGCTTCGAACGATCTTGCGTGTGCGGCGCACGTGTGCACGAACCAGAAAAAGCGGGACTTCTGGGAAAACGAGTCGTTGACGTTGACCTGATCGTTGACCGCGACGGCGACGAACCATGGGAACTACATCCCCCAGACCGTGATGGGGCGGCCGCCGGCGCTGCGTTCTTGGACGAAGACCTTCTCCTCCCAACTCCGCTCCTTGGCAGGGGTGGGGTCCACGACGATCAGATGGGCCTCCTCCGGGTGGCACTGGTCGGCATAACCTGCCGTCTGCTTCAACCCCTCTTCGATGGTTGCCTCCAGCGTGCGCCGCTCGTACTTCACCTTCATCTCCACCACGAACCGCTGCTCTTTGCGCTCGCCGTTTTCCCAATAGAAAAAGCGCACGAAGAGATCTGCACGCCCTCTTCCCAGCGCGTACTCCCGTTCGATCCGCCCCCCACCATTGACTACGCGCTGCAACCATGCCTGCAAAAGGAGCTGCGGTGCTGCCTCTTCGTAGATCGCTCGCTTGCTCCAAACCTCGGAATTCTCTCGGTAGAATTGTTGGAAACCTGCAAGGAGTGCTCGGAAATCGAGGCGGCCGTCGGGGAGGTGGAAGGCCGTACTCGGCACCTGAGCCGCGAAGTCGCTCTCGAGGATGGAGGTAAGCGCCCGGGGGATGATCTCCCGATAGATCTCGTTGGCAATGCGGGCTCCCTCGGGGCGTTGCTCCACGATGAGCCCCAAGTCGGCGACGTATTGGCGATCTTCGTCCGAAGCCGCGGACTTACTCCATTCTCCTCCATTGAGCATCGGCTCAATAACGCTCCGGACTCGTTTTTCCCTGAGCTTGTCTACGAGCTGATCGAGGTGGGTGTCGCGCCGGAGGATGAGCCGCTCTTTGGCGTCGTCCACATCCTCGAGTGTGATGGGGTGCGAACGGTCTTGGAGCGCCGGCATTTTCTCTGTCAATTCACGAGCCAATGCGTTGACGAGCCAGGGCTGCCCCCCGGTAAGTGCCATGACGCGCGGAAAGACAACCTCCTCGAAGACTTGTCCCGTCTCGGCCGTGTGCTGGCCGTAGAGCGCGCACACTTCGGTCTCTACGAAGTTTCCCAGCGTCAGCGACTCGGTCTTGATATTGAAACAACTGCCCCCCGTGATGATTTCGCCCGTCGAGATATGGATTCGATAATCGCGCACGTCGCGCACGCCGCAGAGCATGATGGAATGGGGAAAGGGGGCGGGACGACCGACGTAGCCATTCCGGAGCTGTCGAAGGACGGAGATGAGCGTGTCGCCAACCAACGAGTCGATCTCATCGATCAGCAAAACGATCGGTTTCGGAGCGTGGCGGGCCCACTGGGTCAGCAGACCGTTCAGAAGCGCTCCCGGTTGACGAGACGCGCAGAACGAGGTTCCTTCGCTGGCGATCCAGCTCTCGGGAAACCAGATGTCTGCCTGATCGATTAGCTGCGTGGCGATCAATTGATCCCCCATCGCGACGTCGTCGCGCGCGGCCTGGGCGATTTCGACGTTCATCCGCAGGGTGTCGTAGCGCCCCTCGCCGTTGAGCCGGTCGACGATCGCTTGGAGCAGCGTTGTCTTCCCGCTCTGCCGTGGTGCGTGCAGGACGAAGTACTTTTTCTGGTCTATGAGCTGCTGAATCTCAGGCCAGTCGATTCGCTCGAAGGAGTCGACGCTGTAGTGCTCCGCCGAGTGATTGGGGCCTGCGGTGTTGAAGTGTCGAGTCATTTTAGTGCCCACCCCCGCGCGGCGTGCGTTCGTTTTGCAAAGATGCGGTTTTTCATGAGAGTGTTCGGCTAGTCGGTTGTTGCGTTGGGCGGAGGAGGCCAGTTTGACGCGATGTCAGAGCGGAGCCAAGGAAGCAAACTAGAATAGCTTACTTTGGCTTTGAGGGCCGCAAACGCAGGTCCCAACGAGAAGATCTCGGCAAATCGAGAGAGGCCTGGTGAGTCTTGAGCCTACTATCTGCTACTCGATCATACAACGGTCCAGCGCGCCCTCATTGCCTACGCCTGCGCGGCAAGAGTGTTCGACAAGCCGCACCGTTGCAAATTATAAGATCAAAAATCGAGCAACCCCCAGAACGCGCGACCGATTGAGGGGGTACAGGAGATCGATATGCGACGTTATTTCTACTGGGTTGTTCTTTCCGTGTTGTATGCCGCAGCATGGCTGCCTGCTGCGGCATGCGCCAAGTTCACCGTCGCCGACTTGGATGCAGGCGCGGATGCATCGGACAGTGAGCCGTACTACGTCTACCCACCCGTTCGGCCAACTTACACCGTTACGACATTGGCGGGCACCTTTGACACTCCGGAGGGGATCGCCTTCGCGACCGGACGGCAGTCTCTACGTTACTGACAACAGCAAGATCCGCAAGATTACCGTCGACGGTACGGTCAGCACCCTGGCAGGCACAGGCCAATCAGTCGGCATAGTGAACGGCGACTGCGCAAGCGCGATCTTCTCCGTCCCCATGGGCATCACCGTGGACGCAACCGGCAACATTTACGTGGCTGACACTGGGAATAATGCGATCCGCCAGATCACGGTCACGCCAACCTCTTGCCAGGTCAGCACCCTGGCGGGGAACGGAACCGCTGGTTCTGCCGACGGAAAAACGACAGCAGCTACCTTTTATCAACCGGAGTACCTGACTCTGGACGCATCAGGCAATCTGTATGTCACAGACACAATCAATAACAAGATCCGAATGGTGACGACACTCGATGGTAACGTCTCCACCGTTGCTGGCAACGGCACTGCCGGCAACACTAACGGTGGCACAAACGCGAACTTCACCAAACCGACGGGCATCTCGGTGGATGAAACAACAGGTGCCTTGTACGTCGCCGAGTACGACGATATTCGCGAGATCGCTAAAGGCGCCGTGAGCACACTGGCCGGCTCACCCTATAATCCGACCGTTAGTAGCTGTACCTTGACCGATGGTTTGGGGACCAATGCCATTTTTTGCCGGCCATATGGCATGGCGATCGACGGCTATGGCAACCTCTATGTGGCTGACTCCTACAACAATGCAGTACGCAAAGTTTCGATAACCGGCAACGTCACAACGATCGCGGGAACTGGCGAGGCAGGCGCCGACGATGGCCCAGGCAACACAGCCACGTTCTACCAACCTCGGGACATAGCCATAGAGAAAAGCGGTGTTGTTTACGTTACCGAACCCTTCGGCCATAGGATCCGCATGCTGACTCCATCAACCCCCTGAACATCCATCCCCACCCTGCCAAATCGCTGGCCACAAACCACTGCGAGCGTCGCGATGGGGGTCGCGACACTCGCTTGTTTGATCGTGTCTTGATCGCGTACTGCGGGAAAGCTCATTGCTGCAAACCGGCAACCTTCACGGGTGCGGAGTAGAGTCCCGAGTAGGTCGACGAGTCGTCGGGATTCTTGGGGCCTCCGTCGGTCCCTATGTAAAGTGTCATGAGGCCGTCGCCCCCGAAAGCAACGTTCGTTGCCGCCACACCGACCGGCATTGCGATTGCGCCCCATTTCGTATTGTCCGGAGCGTAGACAACGACGCCTAACGTAGCCGTTGCAACGTAAACGTTACCATCACTGTCAACGGCAAGGCCATCCGGCTGTGAATCCTCGGGGAGATCGACGAACGTGGTCTTCGGATTAACCGTACCATCGTCCTTGACCGCGTACTTCACGATCGAGGGCTTGATCCCTGTCCCTAAATCTTGCGTGAGTGAAACATAGAGGATGTCGGTGTTCGGCGAAAGGGCAATACCGTTGGGCCGATCACCGTTGGGAAATGTATCGATGGTTGTGACGGTACCCGTGGCGTTTGTACTAGGAGTTACGCGGTAGATGGCGTTCAATGGATCCGTGGTAGTTTGATATCCTGGATCCGTTACGTAAATCATGCCGTCAGACGCGCGCACCACAGCGTTTTTTGGCGAATACCATTTTGTGTCGTTTGGGAAGGTGAGCGTCATGCCCGTTACGGCCCCCATGCTGACCGGCATCGTCGCGGAGCCTGGCGGCACGCGCATCAAGATGCCTGTGTAGTTCGGGAGCGAATTAACGAAGAGCAGGTCTCCCGCTTTTCCATCATTGGTAATGCCGAGCGGGTGGACTGCGACCGCCGTAGAGGTGACATAGTAATTTAGATCACCCAGGGTCGGTTGATACCTAAAGATGGGCCCTAGTATGGATGTGAAGTAGAGGGAATCACCATTCCAGGTGAGACCATCGATAGGCGGAATTTTATCGATGGATACAGCCACTGCCCCCTCAATAGGATTCTGCGCATTCGTGCCGGGCCCCCCCTTGGTACCCCCGCCGTCGTTTGCATCCGTTGATGCATGCCCTTGCTGCTTCTCGTTCGCCGGGGGTGAATCCCCACTCGAGCTGCTTGAACACGCGTACATCCACGCGGTGGAAACAAAAAATTAGAGCAAAAGACAGAATGCGCTTCATAGCGCGGAATTCTAGCATCGCCCGTTGCCGCATTTGGCGAAATGAGCGAATGAACGCACGTCACAACATTCCTGAAAAAATCCCGTGTCGGCGAATGCGCAGCAGTCAGGGGTCGTGTCCGGTCTACAAAACACTGCGAGCGTCGCGATGGTGGGTCGCGACGCTCGCCTGTTTGATCGTGTTTTGATCGCGTGCTGTGAGACAGCTAACTGCTACAAACCCTTAACCTTCACCGTGGCCGTGTAGAGCCCACTGAAGTTTCCACCCCCTGTGTCAGTACCGATGTAGAGCGTCGTACCCTCGGAACCGCCGAACGCGACGGTTGTTGCCGCAACGCCGGCTGGCAACGTGATGGTGCCCGCCCACTGCGTGCCGTCCGGCGCAAAGACCTGGACAGCCTCTTTCATTGCTACATAAACGTTGCCGGCGGTGTCGACAGCAAGGCCATCCGGCTGTGAGCCCGCAGGGAGAAGAGTGCCAAACGTGGTCTTTGAATTCGAATCAACCGTACCGTCGTCCTTGACCGCGTACTTCACGATCGAGGGCTGATTTTCCGTGAGCGAAACGTAGAGAATATCGGCCTTTGGCGAAAGGGCAATACCGTTAGGCCGATCGCCACCAGGAAACGTATCGATGGTTGTGACGGTGCCCGTGGTGTTCGGATTACCGGGGGTCACGCGGTAAATGGCATTCAAAGGATCTTGCGCCCATTGATATCCTGGATCGGTCACATAAATCGTGCCGTCAGATGCGCGCACCACAGCATTTTTGGGCGAATACCACGTTGCTCTGCCCGGGGGAGGGGTCGTGAATGTGAGAGTCATGGCTGATACGTTCCCCACCGCGACTGGCATCGTTGCGGAGCCTGCCGCCACGTGCCTCAAAGTGCCCGAGGTATCCGCAGGCGAGCTAACGAAGAGCAAGTTTCCTTTCTCGTCGTTGGCAATACCGAGTGGATAGAACGACTTGGTAGCGACTGACGTGGTGTCAACGTACCAAGCTGTGGGATAGCCATTACCATCCAGATTGCTGCCTGGCTTGTATCTTATAACTACTGGCGTCGGTGTTGCCGGCTTCGTCGTAGTGTCCGTGAGGTCCGGCGATGAGAAGTAGAGCGAATCGCCATTCCAGATGAGGCCATAGATAGAGGGAAATCCATCGACGGATTCGGCCACTGCCCCCTCAATGGGATTCTGCGCGGGCGCAACATCTACGTCCGCGCCACTGTCCCCCGCGTCCCCCTTGGTGTCCCCGCCGTTTGTGTTGCCGTCTGTTGTGGCATCCCCCTGCTGCTCATTGTTCGCCGGAGGTGAATCTCCGCTCGAACTGCTCGAGCACGCGTACATCCATGCACCGGAAACAAGAATGAGAGCAAAAGGTAGAATGCGCTTCATAGTGCCAGCATCCTAGCACCGCACGCCGCGCGATTGGCGAACGATCGAACGAACGAACCGCGCGTCACTCTAAGAGCGTGTTCGCCAGCCTGCTGCGCGAATCGATACGTCGGTTGGGCGCTGCGGTGCCTGCGCACGTACGACAAGTACGCTTTCGCGGGCTCCTCGCGCTCCGCCCTAGCCTCGATTCGCTCGCAACGGCTGTCGAACACGCTCTAAAGGGGGGAATCTCAGCAGTGAACCGCGGTACATAGCAGCAACGGGCTCCCCTGGCGGCGCGCAGGAGGCCGGGGCTTTGCCCGGCCGACGAGCACCGCCCAAGGGGAGCACGCGCCGGCGAGACGTAGGCGAGACGCGCGGTGGGGTCCACTTAAGCGCGGTGGGTCCACAAAAAAACGAACGCCGCGATGGTGGTCGCGGCGCTCGCGTGTTCGATGGCGTGCTCTGCGGAATCTACTTTTGCACGCCGGCGACGTTCACGGGCCTTCCCCGTCCGTGCGCAGGAGGACGGCGAAGCCGGCCGACGAGCACGTGACAAGGGGAAGGCGGCGCAAGCGAGCGAAGCGAGCTGCGCGGATGGGGCCGCTTAACTGCGGAATCTACTTTTGCACGCCGGCGACGTTCACGGGCGCAGTGAAGACGCCCGTGTCGGTTGAGATATAGAGCGTCTTGGAATCGCCGCCTCCGAAGGCGAGGTTCGTCACCGTTGTCGCGGGTGCGGGAACCGTGATGGTGCCCCATTGCGTGCCGTCCGGCGCGAAGACCTGGACGCCTGCCTTCGTGGACACGTAGAGGTTGCCCGCGGTGTCCACCGTGAGGCCGTCGAGAAGAGAGTCGTTGGGCGGAATGTCGACGAACTTCACCGGAGTGTCACTCGTCGATCCGTCTTCATTCACCGTGAACTTTACAATGCTCGGTGTTTTCGCACCATCGGGTGGCGGCTGCGGCTCCGTGAGCGAAACATAGAGTGTGCCGTTGTCGGGCGAGAGCGCAATCCCATTCGGATTGTCACCGTCGAAGGTGGCAACCGGCGTCACGACGCCCGTGGTGGGATCCACGCGGTAGACGCCGTTCGCCGAGCTCGACGCCTGGTAGCCCGGATCGGTCACGTACATCATGCCGTCCGTGGGGCGCACCACCACGTCGTTCGGCGACTGCCAGGGTGGCGACTGGAGGGGGGTTAGCGTGGTGGGGGTCACCGGCGTTGGCGTGGCACCCACGTCCACGCGCATCAGGGTGCCGGGGCTGCCAACGGGCGAGACGGCAAAGAGAAGGTTGTTTGCATGGGGGTCGAACGTGATGCCGAGCGGCTGGCCCTGATTGACGTCAACGTATTCCGTCGTCACGTCGGGCGGCGTAAATTGCACGATGACGGGGGTATCGAGATTGGGCTGCGTGAAATAGAGGGAATTGTTCGCCCACACGAGCCCGTCGACGTAGCCGATGTTGTTGAGCGCATCCACCGGCGTTGCCGCGGCCACGCCTTCAATGGGATTTTGCGCTTGAGGGGTGGCGTCTTGACCCGAGTCCGCGTCGGGCTGCATGCCTGCGTCAGCGTCGGAGCCGCTATCGATATTTGGTTGGGGCTGGTTGTTGTTGTTGTTGTTGTTGTTGTCGTCGTCACTCCCGCACGCGTAGATCCATGCGCAGGACGCAAGAACCATAGCGATGGGCAGAGTGTGCTTTATCAGTTGTTCTCTCATGTCATGCCTCTCTTGCTTTGCCAACTCTCGCATCCATTGCTATTGCGCAATGCCGGGGATGTTGATGGTAACCTTCCAGATCTTCGAGTTCTGGGTAGTGATGAACATGGTCTTCAGATCCGGGCCGCCAAAGGCCATCGTCGTTGGCCATTCTGGGACCGCGATGACGCCGATTTTCGTGCCATCCGACTTGTAAACCGCGATACCGGCCTGGGTTGCAACGTAAACGTTGCCCCCCTGGTCCACCTCTACGCCGTCAGGGGTCGAGTCCAACGCATCCATCTCCGTCCACTTGAGCGATTCGCCGAGCGTGCCGTCGTCGTTGAGGTGGTATTTGCGGATGTACGGCAAGGATCCGGACTGCGGCTCCGTGAAGCCGACATAAAGCTCGGTCTGATCCGGGCTCAGCGCGATGCCGTTCGGGCGCGGAATGTCGTCGAAGGAGTCCGCCACGTTCACCTGTTTGTCCGGCGTGATCTGGTAGATGCGATTCTGAGCCGGTCCGTCCACCGAGGCATAGCCCGGATCGGTTGCGTAAATCGTGCCATCTTTGCGCACGACGGCGGCTTTCAGCGAATCGAATTTGGTCAGGACCCCGCCCACCATATACCCGTTTGCGATCATCTCCGGTGCGCCTGAATCGGCCATCGGGTTGGTGCGCGTGATATCGAACGCATTGACCATGTAAAGGTTGCCGTTGTCGTTGGTGTCCACGGCGTTGCCAATCGGAAAGTCGCCCGTGGTCGCGTCGCCGTCGGCAACCTTCATGACGCTGCCATCCACGCGCATGCGATAGAGCGCGCCCGTCCCTAGCGGCGTCGTGAAATAGAGCACCTGCTGTCCGATATGCCATGCGGCGCCGTCGGTGTACGCGTCCGTCTCGAGTACGGAGACGGCGGGATCGATCCCGTCGATGGGGTTCACAGTGAGGTCGACGCCAGCGTCCGGGGTCGGGGCGCCGCCGCCGCTGGGATTGTCACCGCCGCTGCCAGGATCGGCCGGATTATTTGCCTCGTCCTGGCCATTCGACGAACTCGAACAGGCAACTCCGTAGATGCCGAGCGGCAGGATGATCATGATTGGCAAATACCGTTTCATCTTAGACTCCGTGGTTGAAGATCATGCCGGCAAGGCCGGAATTTGTCGCGCCTGACGGCGCGTGGTTCTACGCTGGCCTCGAGCGGCGACGGCCCGTCGCAATCGACTCGAAGTGTGTCAGCGCCGAGTTAGCGAGTCGCGTGCCGAGCGTGGCTATACGTGCGGAATACACACAATTAGGGGCCCTTTTCCGTCACCGCAGACGAAGATTCCCGCTTTCCCCGCTGGCATAGTGCGTGTCGTTCTGTGGCGAAGCCGGACAAGGATCAGGGTTGTCACCGCGCGCCCCGGCATCCGCTTCGATGATCGGTGCGGCGTCCTGGTCTGCCCCGGCATCGGATGCGTCGGCCGGCAGGAGCGCAGCGATATCTGGCACTTCGTCGGCGCGCACGAACTGATAGCCCTTCGCCTTGAGGATAGGCACGAGATATTGGACCATGTCCACGGTGCCGCCTTGGGCGGGATCGTCGTTGATGAAATACGGATCGTGCATGAGCACGATGCCGTGTCCAACCGCGTCGATTTCCATGGCGTACAGGTCGCCGCAGTCCTTTGGAGACGTCGTGGGGCCAACGACGCCGGCGTCGTCGGCCGGGGGGTGCCAGCAGGCCCAATCGGCGGCTTGTTCGGCGCCCATTTGAGAGCCGATGTCCCAGTTGATGGGCCCGACGTACTTCGCCATGGGTGACGCATTGATGGCGTCCGCAGCCTCCTCGTCGAAATCACCGTACGGCGCGCGGAAAAGGAAATGATTGTCCGAGACGAACGGCGCGATGAGGGTGTCGGTCTGCGTGATCTCATCTACGATATCAGCGGCACCGAGGTGCGACGTGTTGGTCGATTGCCCGGTGAAGGAGACGTGATTCTGGGTGTGATTGCCGATGAGGTGACCGTCGTCCGCGAGTTGCGCGAGGATGTCGGTGCCATTCGTGATCATGCGCCCGTTGATAAAGAAGGTCGCGCGAATGCCTTGCGATTTGAGATAACTCGAGAGCTCGGAAGTCCGAAGTCCGGGTCCGTCATCGAACGTGAGCGCGAGCGTCTTTGCGGGAAGCGACGTTCCGGAGAGATTCACATGTCCGATATCGAGTCCGCCAGAACACGTCTGCGTTGGATCACTCACCGACTCGGAACATCCCGCGGACACAATGACAATTGCGCCCACTGCGAGAAACCCAAGCCCGAGCACGCACGGCGCGGACCCTAATCTTCGTTTCCAATGATTCGTTGTTCGCTCTTCGTCACGCGGCGTATCGCCTGCGTCGACATGGATATCATGACAAGCCATACGCGCATGCAATGCACGACGCGGTCCGCGCGCGCTCGACGGTGAAGCTCTACACGGACCGCTTTCAAGTTGACGCGAGGTTTCGAACCCCTCGAAGGTTGCTCCCGTCGTCTTTTGACCGATTCCCATCGCATCCCTTCGTTGCTCCTCCTCGAGCTGCACCAGCAGCTCTCGTCGGCGCGCCTCGCGCTGCTCAGAACTCGGCCAAAATACTCGGTCCGCAACCTGCTCGGGGTTCGCGGCGGGGCCGAGGAGCGGACCGGAATAGCCTTCCCCAGCCCCGCGCGCAGGAAGGGCCGCTTCGGCCCTGACGAGCACGAGGCCGGGGGAAGCAGGTGTGATTGGAGTCAAGGCCATTTTGTTCACGCGTGGGTGGGAAGGAGAGTGGGAGTCCAGGGGCGA
>WQYX01000072.1 GCA_009781005.1 Polyangiaceae bacterium
CGCCGTATCGCAGGACCGAGGCGTACTGTACGTACGCCGCAGGTCCGACAAAAGCCGTACGTCCTTTGCAGCAAAGGGATCGGTTCGTCTGAGTGGAGTCGTCGTGAATTATCCGGGCTAGCCCGCTTTCAAGTTGACGCGACGTCGAGGCGGGGCCTGGGATGCGACCGGACTCGAACTGCACGGAGTCCAGCGTGCTGGACGGAGTGCAGTGAGAGCGACGGAGCCGAAGGCGAAGTGAACAGCCTCTCGGCTTTGAGGACCGCAGCGCAGGCCCCCCCTGAGGTCCCGCCCGAAGGCGGGCCGACCGCGCCGAAGGCGCCGTCGATGCCGAGATCGCGTCAAATCGAAAGCGGGGAGTCGTGAATCGGCCCCCGAGCGGGCGGTCCCCGAGCGGCAGGCCCCCGAGCGGGCGGCCGTCTCTGCCCCCGGAAGCAACCCAGCGGTTGCTCGACAACGTCGCCGCGAAGTACGGCTCGTTCGGCGCGCGCCCGCCCGAAGAGAACGTCGATCGCCGTGTGCTCGCCGACCATTTCCTGAAACCCACGTTGCAGATCATTGCCGGCGTCTTCCTCGCGACGATCTTCGCGTCGATCATCTCGCATCCGTCGTGGTCCGCTCCGGACGTATGGGCGAACTCGTTCCGCCTCGACTCCGCGCTCGTGATCATCTGGGGTCCGCTGCTCTGGTGGGCCATGTCCCGCCTTCGGATCTGGAAGAGCGTGCGCATCTACTTGGTGCTCTCGCTCACCATCGAGTCCTTCAGCGAATCGATGTTTCGTGATCTCGGCCTCGCCGAAGGTGGCGGCTACTGGAACACGGTCATGTGGCCGGCGGCAGTCGCGTGGTACGGCACGCTCAAGGAGTTCGCAGGCATTCCCGGAGTGTCGCTCTCCACATTTTTCTTCGTCACGGTCTTTCTGCTTTACCGAGCGGTCTACGGGAAAAAGGACGAAAATTACGCGCCGCCGCCGAAGTTTGCGCATCGGGCGTTACTCGTCTTTCTCTGCACCATCGCCGGTCTCGCCGCGCTCGGCATCGCGCGCGGAGGCGGCACCGAATGGGCCTTCCGGCAGACGATTCATCTTCTGCAGCTATCGCTCGTCGCCATGCTGTTCCTCTACGCGCTTCGGATCCCCGACGACCTCGCCGCCGTCGGCACCGCCTTCGTCGCCGCGGCCGTCGCGCGCAGTTTGCTCGTCTTCTATGTGTATTTCGGCGTGTGCATGCCGGCAGGCATCACGAAGCTCCCCGGCAAACCGGAATGGTGCACGAACCACTCGGACACCGTTCTCTTCGTGTCGGCGCTCATGATTCTGATCTCGCACGCGCTCGAGCAACGAAACCGCAAAGTGATTCTGCGCTCGCTCGGCCTCGGCGCGGTGATCTTGCTCGGCATCATTCTCAACAACCGACGCCTCGCATTCGTCAGCCTCAGCGCCGCCCCACTCGCGATGTACTTCGCGCTGCGTCCGAGCAAGCGTAAGCGCCGCGTGACCATTGCGCTCGCCGTGCTCGTGCCGCTGCTCGTGGGCTACGTCCTCGTGGGCTCGGAGATCAATTCTCCGTCGCCGCTGCTCAAGCCTGCGAAGCTCGTCGTCTCGGTGATGGACCAAAAGGATGCGTCGAGCCAGTCGCGCGAAATCGAGAACGAGAATCTCGTCTTCACCCTCAGCAAGGCACCGCTCGTCCCAACGGGCTTCGGCCATGAGTACCAGTACTCACCGAACAACCCTCCAGTGGACCTCGGCTACCTCTTCGGGAACTACCTACTCATCGCCCACAACGGCGTGCTCTGGATATGGTCGCTCGCGGGGGTGGTTGGATTTTCGCTATTGTGGTTTCTTTACCCGCTTGCAGGCACATTCGCCTTGCGCAGTTATCGCAGTGCCTCTTCGCATCTCGAACGCAGCGCGGCGCTCGCCTCATTTGCGATCGTGGTCGTCGTGATCGTGCAGATTTGGGGCGATCAAGGCTTCAATAGCTACATGACGCTGCTCACCTTCGCGGTTGCGTTTGCCGTGGCTGCCCGGCTCGCCGCACGCGTCGCGTGAGAGCGTGTAGGGCAGCCTGCTGCGCGAAATCGATGCGTCGGTTGGGCGCTGCGGTGCCTGCGCACGTACAAAAAGTACGCTTGCGCGGGCTCCTCGCGCTCCGCCCTAGCCTCAATTCGCTCGCGACGGCTGCCCTACACGCTCTGAGAGCGCGAGCTTGTCGACCTCGTGTTTTTTCGGGCCGGGAGCTCGACGTTGGCTTTGTCTCGCGCTTCAGCGGAAAGCGCCTTTGCTGGATATTCCATGTCACGGAAGACGTGAAAAGGATCCACCAGGATGCCTCGGCCGCGTTCTTTCAATTTTTACAAATTCTACGAAAGCGATGGATTCCGAAAGATAAGGTAAGCTTCAAGGTGCACGGCATCAGCCGTGCTAACGTAGAACCCTAAGTTAGAATTTGGTGGGTGCATTGCCCCACCGAGTGAGCGTGGAGTGAAGAGATCGTGAATCAACAGGCCGAGCGACGGTTGGGGACAGTCATCGGCGGAAAGTGGCGCGTCGACGCGCTGCTCGGGTCCGGTTCCATGGCGGCCGTCTATGCGGTGACGCATCGCAACGGAGCGCGTGCCGCACTCAAGATCCTGCATCCGACTTTGTGCACCGACCCCACGGTGTGTGAACGCTTCCTTGGCGAGGGTTACCTCGCAAATTCGGTCAAGCACTCGGGCGTCGTCCGCGTTCTCGACGACGGAGTCACCGACGATGGCTGCGTCTTCCTCGTCATGGATTTGCTCGAGGGCCAGACGCTCGAAGCCATGCGTCAGGCGCAGGACAACCGCATCCCCATCATCGAGACACTCGACATCGGCGACAGACTTCTCGACATCCTCAGCGCGGTACACGCTGCTGGGATCATCCATCGGGACCTCAAACCCCAGAACGTTTTCGTCTGCAACGACGGCACGATCAAGCTGCTCGATTTCGGAATCGCACGCGTCTTCGATCGCACGGCGCAGAGCAAGCTGTCGATGTTCGGTCTCGTGCTCGGCACACCGTCCTTCATGTCGCCCGAGCAGGCACTCGGCACGCGCGACAAAGTCGACGCCAGAAGCGACATCTGGTCCATCGGAGCAACGCTCTTCACCGCGCTCACCGGCGAAACCGTCCACCTCGGAGCCAACGTCCAGGCGCGCCTGCTTGCGGCGGCCACCGTCAAAGCGCGATCCATCTCCATGGTCATGCCCGACCTGCCGTCATCCGTCGCAGCGGTGATCGACATGTCGCTGCGCTTCAGGAAGGAAGATCGCTGGCAGACGGCAGATGCCATGCGACGCGCGCTTCGCGAAGCGCGCGAGAGCGCCGGCCTTGGTGCTCCCCGAACGTCCATGCGAGCGTCGTTCGATCTGTCGCTCGACGACGCGACCGTCGTAGATAACGGTCCCGCAAGCTTCGAGCGCATGCAAACGGATTCCGGAGGCCCGGGCGGGACGTTCATCGGCATTGGTCGAGGCGACGGAAATGTCAACTCCGTCGTGGGCAACGACGGATCGCTTCCGCCGGGTGCTTTTTCCGTCTCGCCGTCGGAAGCTCCCACGGTGGTCAGAGCTTCGCCCCTGGACCAGGCGCAACTGGAGATGTCCGGACAGCTCCTGCGCCCTCCGCCGGTGCCGGCATTGCTGCCGGACGGTTCGGCCGCACCGGCCGTCGCGCCGCTGAGCGAGGGCGTTCCGTTCCGCCACACCACGACGTCGTCCGGGGTGCAAGAGAGCAGCATCCGCGCGTACGGCGGCACGCTTCGGGAAAATCCCAGCGACGAAATCGACCCCGCCTTGGTTGGCGCTCGCAGTCGCGGAACCGTCGTCATGTGGCTCGCGGCCGCAGTCCTCGCCGTTGCTGCGGCCGTGGGCATCGGTTTTTTCGCTGTCAAGCGGGGTCCGTTCGCCACTGGTATCAGTGATGACGCGATGAACGGAGGCTCTCAACCCGTGCCCAGCGCAGTGTCGCTCCCAACGCCGCTGCCTCGGACCATGCCCACCACCACGGCGCCAACGCCGGTGCCCGTGGCGCCAGCGGAAACGCCCTCGCCTCCGCCCGCGGCCACACCCGCGCGTGACGCAGCGGCCGCTCCGGTGGTACGTGCGCCATCGCCGCGTCCTCCGCCGGTGCGTCCTCCGCCGGTGCGCCCTGCGACGGTGCGCCCGAAAACCGTCAACACAACGCCCGTCGACACGACGAACGAGGACTTGCCGAAACCCGTTCCTGCCCCCACTCCTGAACCTGCCCCCACCACCGAGGTGTTCGGGACCCCCGACTAGGAGACACGATGGCTCGTATCGAGGAAGCAACTCTCTTCCGACCAGATCCGAAGCTTCAATACCCGACCGGACGCTCGCCTGGAGGTGGACCATCCGGTGGTGGTGGTCGCGGCGGAGGCGACGAAGAGGAGGGACCGAACATCGCCGTGCGCGAGCGCGTCTTCGAGGCATGGCGCTCGGCCATGAGGCGAAAGGGATTGTCGTTCATCGTGATGGTGATCTGCGCTGCGCTCACCGTGTTCGGCGCGATCTTCTGGCCCCGCACGTACGAGGTCGAGTCGCGCGTGCTCGTGCAGCGCACGGCCACCTTCGGCGCCCAGGCGGGGGGGTACGTCAGCCCCGAGGAGATGCGCAACATCGCCAAGGAATACGAGGAGCAAGTCACGGCGCGCGACAACATCCTCGCAATCGTCCGCCAGAAAAATCTCGTCGAGAGATGGGATGAGATGCGCCAGCCGCATCGCCGGCTCATCGACAAGATCAACCGCAAGTTCGGTAAGGAGCCACCGTCGGATGAAGACAAGTTCGACGTGCTCGTCACGAACATTCAGCACCGCATGAAGGTGTGGGTCGACGCCACGACGGTCACGGTGAGACTCGAGTGGACGGAGCCAACCGCGGCGCGCGACATCGTGGATGCGGCCGTGAAAAACTTCCTCGACGCGCGCTACCAGTCAGAAGTCGGCGTCATCCCGGCGCGCCTCAAGATCCAAGAGTCGTTCGTTGTGCAGGCGCACAAGGACCTCGAGTCTGCGGCGGTCGTGCTCGAGCGTTTTCAAAAGGAAAACGATCCCAACAAGCGCGCCAAGGTCTTCGTGCCCGCGCTCCCGCAAAACGTTCGAGAGACACCGGTGGAAGCCGATCCGGCGCTCAAAGCCAAGCTCGACGCCGTTCGCCAGCAGATCGCGGTGCTGCAGGAGACGAAGACTCGTCGGTTGGCTGAGTTGCATCAGCAGCTCATCGAGAAACAGCAGACGCTCGGCCCGAATCATCCGGACATCATCGGTCTCAAGCAAGCCATCACCGCGACGGATCAGGATCCACCGCAGCTTGCGGCGCTCAAGGGTCAGGAGCGAGATCTGCTCAGCGAGATCGCAACGCAACAAAAAACCGCTCAGCAACAGCGGGCAGCCGCGGCGCCGCGTGCCCCCGTGCCTGGCGCTGCTGCTCCGGCACCCGAACCAGCCGACAAGACGCCCGACGTCTCCGCCGCGCCGGTCCCCAAGGGCTTGCAAGATGCACAAGTCCTCTTCCAAACGGTGTCGGACAAGTACCAAGGGCTCTTCAAGCAGATGCAAGATCTCCAAGTGGAGCTCCAGACCGCCGAGGCGGCTTACAAGACTCGCTACAAGATCACCCTGCCCGCGGACATCCCCGCGGGGCCGAAGCGGCCTATCGTGCCCATCGCCACCGTGATCGGCCTCCTCGCGACGATTGCGGCCATTCTTCTCGCTGCAACGGTCGCGGATCGGTTCTCGGGGATCTTCTACGAGCCGCGCGACGTTCGCGACAGGCTGGGTCTGCCGGTCTTCGCCACCTTTTCCTAGAGCGCAGAGATCACGTCAACGATCACGTCGCCATCAACGAAATGACGCACAAGGATGGCTCTTCGCGCCCGGCACTCATGAAACGTCTTCGTGGTCGTTGACGTTGACCTGATCGGCGACGGCGACGCGATCTTTGGCCGGCTCGGTCCGCTTTTCTGCGCACTACATTTGTACTCTTGAAGGGAGTACATCATGGCGGAGATCTTCTCTTCCTCAGTGCCCCCTACACATCTCTGGCCCGTTCGCCTATGTGAGGACCCCGTGGAAAAACCCTCGAGCATTCGTCCTGCAGAAGGCAAACTTGCGATTCTCTTGCCGGGCCTCGGCGCGGTAGCAACAACGGCCATTGCCGGAACCCTGCTTGCCCGGCGCGGCCTGGAAAAGCCCGTTGGATCGCTTACCCAGATGGGCACCATTCGACTCGGTCCCCGCAAGGACGATCGCGCTCCACCCATTCGCGAGTTCGTTCCGCTTGCCTCGATCAACGACGTTGCGTTTGGCGGCTGGGATATCTTCCCAGATAACGCGTACGAGTCCGCGGTAGCCGCGAACGTTCTCGAATCGCGGCACCTCGATCTCGTCCGGGAAGAGCTCTCGACCATCAAACCCATGAGTGCCGTGTTCGATCCTGCCTACGTGCGGCGCCTGCACGGCACGCACGTCAAGCATGCACCCACGAAGGCCGATCTCGTCGAGCAAGTCCAAGCCGACATTCGCGGGTTCATGAGAACGAACGACTGCGCACGTGCGGTCGCCGTCTGGTGCGGATCCACGGAGGTGTACCTCGAACCGGCGCCCGTGCATGAATCCGTGGAGTCCTTCGAGAAAGGATTACGCAACAATGATCCCGGGATATCAAATTCCCAGATCTACGCGTGGGCATGCTTGAAGGAGGGAGTCCCATTTGCCAATGGCGCCCCGAACCTCACCGTGGATTTGCCCGCCATATGGCAACTTGCGCGCGAACGCAACGTGCCCATCGCGGGGAAGGATTTCAAGACCGGGCAGACGTTCATGAAAACCGTCATTGCGCCGGCGTTCAAGGCGCGCATGCTCGGTGTCCGCGGATGGTTTTCCACGAACATCCTCGGCAATCGCGACGGCGAAGTTCTGGATGATCCGGGATCGTTCAAAACCAAAGAAGTCTCGAAGCTCGGCTCGCTCGAAATCATCTTCCAACCGAAGCTTTATCCCGCGCTCTACGAGCAGCTCTATCACAAGGTTCGCATCGAGTATTACCCACCACGCGGTGACGCGAAGGAGGGTTGGGACAATATCGATCTCTTCGGTTGGCTCGGCTACCCGATGCAACTAAAAGTCAATTTTCTCTGTCGCGATTCAATTCTCGCCGCGCCCATCGTGCTCGATCTTGCACTCTTCATGGACTTTGCGATGCGCGCAGGCATGCGCGGGACGCAGGAGTGGCTCAGTTTCTATTTCAAGAGCCCCATGACAGCTCCCGGGCTTTTGCCCGAGCATGATTTGTTCATCCAACTAAAGAAACTAAAGAACACCCTGCGGTGGCTCATGGGCGAAGAGCTCATTACCCACCTGGGTAACGAATACTATGATTGACCGCTTCCGCCGACCTGCTGCGCGCCACGATGCCTGCGATAAGTATCATGATTAGCCCGCAAACGATTTGGCGCGAGGTCGAGGCGGGGCCGAGCAGCGGACCGGAACAGCCTTGTATGGCTTTGAGGACCGCAGCGCAGGCCCCAACGATGAGATCGCGCCAAAGCGGAAGCGGGCAAGTCAATGCACGACGATCGTGGTGGGGGCGGAGCGGATGGCGCCTGATTCCTGCGAGATGTCGAGCACATCGCCGGCCTTCGCCGTGACGTCGAGATCCCACGAACCCTGGAGATCGGCGAAGGTGCCCGTCACGCGTTGGTTGTTTGGCAGCAACGTGTCCTGATTGATAACGAGGATGAGCGCGTTGGGCTCCGCGCCCTGGACACTCGCGAGGTGATACGTGTCGGGCTCGGTGCCCAACGTGATCGACGGTGCTGCCGGCGGCGGCAACGGCAACGTGGGACTCGTGCACGCCACGGCTGCTGCCACAGCGACGCAGGCGACGAGTGCAGACACCGAGCGAGGCACGCAGACGCTGAGCATCCGCAACTTCGTAGCACGGCCCGCGCCACGATCTCCAAAGACGTCGCAACGCAAAAATTCCATTTCACCCCTGCACCGCCTTATCTTCTCGCCTGATCAACACACTCCTCCGCGCGCATCATCGTCGGCGGACGAGTGCGTCGCGCTCACGCGTTCGACCCAACGAATGAAGACCTGGCTCCGGCCACTGCCTTTTGCGCTTGCTCTCGCGTACGCTCTCGCTCACTTCGGGCGAACGCCAATCGACGGCGCCGCGCCGAACCGCTCGGCCGCGCTCTGCTCTGCGCTCGCGCATGAAAACGTGACGTGCGCAGCCGAGGACGTGCTTTGGATCGATGGCCCAACCGGAGTCGGCGGCGCAATCACGGGCAGCGCGCGCGTTCTCGTTCGCGGACGCGCAATAAGCACCGAGGCCGAAGTGGCACAAGCGGCGAAGAGCCCGGAGGCCATGGACGGGACGGCCGCGAGCGAGGCGCTGGACATTTTCCTCGCGACCGCACGCCTCTCGCCCGAAGGCTCCGTCATCGCGCTCCGCGACGTTTACAACCTGACTCACACGAATGACGCAGACGAGGAGATGCCGATACGCATGGGTTCGCGCGTGGCGTACGTTGCCGTGGTCGACGGCCGCCCCGAAGCCGTGCACGTGCTCGATCTCGACGGCCACCCGGCGCACGCCTACGACGATCTCTCTTGGTTGCAGAAGCTTCAAACGAAGATCGCCGACCGGCAAAAAACAGGTCAATGGCGCGGCGTGCGTCGCACGGTCTTCGCGCTCGTGCCCGAGCCAACCGACACGGATCTCGCCTTTCATCCGGACGGCATGCTGGAGGTGCGCATCGACAAGGGAGCGCGGACCCTCGTCATCGATCCCGCAAACGAGAAAATCGTCTCCGGCGCAACGTACGCGCGCGTGACGCCCGAGGTCGTCGCAAAGCCTCCGACGTTCGCACCGTGGATGAGCGATCGACTTCGTGCCGCGTCGTGGTTTGGTGACGAGAAGAACCAAGCGCTCAAGGCCATTGTTTTCACCGCCGAGGAGTGGCTGAAGAGCTGGAAAAACAAGATTACGGGTGACACGAGCGCGAAAGACGTTGCCGAAGATCTCGCGGCACTCAACGCGGGGCAGCCCGTTGCCACGACGTTCACGGATCCCGAGATCGGCTGGCCGCCCAAGCCGCTCGAGCCGATGCTCAAGCCACCCCTCGCGGGCGAAGGCCGGTGGATCTCGCTCGACAAAGATGCATTCATCACACCCATCCCCGGACTGCCTTCGCCCTTCCTCACGACGTTCGTCCGCACCGATCCGGCAGCCGTCTACACACGCGTGTATATTACACTTTGGGATCCGCGACTCGTTTCCCTGCACATGCAGGCCGGCACGGTGGAGCCCGTCAGTGCCACGGGGGAGACGGGCCCCGGGCGTATCCCGCGCGTGCCCGAAGTGATGAAGCACGTCGTGGCCGGCTTCAACGGCGGCTTTCAGGCCACGCACGGCCAGTACGGCATGCAGGTGGATGGCGTGCTTTACCTGCCGCCGAAGCCATACGCAGCAACCGTGATGGAGCTGCGCGATGGCACCACGGCGTTCGGCGCATGGCCACGCAACGCCGAAGTACCAGAGGAGATCCTCTCCTTCCGCCAGAACATGACGGCCCTCGTGCAGAATGACAAATACAATCCCTGGGGCCGGACGTGGTGGGGTGGCGTTCCCCCGGGGTGGCATGATGCGGTTCACACGACGCGCAGCGGCCTCTGCCTCACGAAGGAGAACTTCGTCGCCTATTTCTGGGGCAATGATATCGGACCCGAACCGCTCGGCCGCGCCATGCTCGCGGCGCGCTGCGCCTTTGGCATCCACCTCGACATGAATCCGGGGCTTGCAGGGTTCGAATTCTACAACGTAGAGCCTGCAAAAAATTTTCAGCCCCTTCCTCGGCCACTTCAATCGGATTGGGAATACGAAGGATCGCTCAAGGATATGCCCGAGCTGAAATTTCGCGCTCGGCGCATGGTCAAGAGCATGGGGCACATTCTCTTTCCGCGATACATCCACCGCGATGCGCGCGACTTCTTCTACCTCACGACGCGCCCGGTGCTACCCGGCGCGCCGGTCAGCGCACCGGGGGGGGCTTCCGGCGAGGCCGACTTTCGCACCAAGGGACTTCCGCAGCATGGTTACCCCTACGCCGTCGCCATCGCGAGCGCGCGGCTCGGTTCATCGCCATCCGATCCGCGAGTCCGCATTCTTCGCGTCGACCCTCGCACGGTGATCACCGAGGCGCAGGCCGTAGCACGCAACTCTCAGGTTGCCCCATCGGACGCGGGCGCGCCCAACGATGCATCCCTGGTCGTCGTCGCATTCGGCCATGCGGCTTCCGCACCCGCTTCGCCCTCCCCCGCGCACGGTCACGCGGCGCATGACGCCAACGATCGAAGGCTTTGCCTCTTCCCACATGCCTTTGCCATCGACAAGGCTTGTGCGGCCGACGCCGCCATCACTGACGTGCTCGCGCCGTCGAGTCCTCTCTCCGAGACCGCGCGCACGGCGGTCGGGATCTCGGACGACGATGGAATGCTCCAATGGATCGAGCTTCTACCAGAAGACGGAGCCAATGCAGGTACGGCGGATGCCATGTTGAAGTTGCTGGAGCGCATGGGTTGCTCTTCGCGCGGCCTCGTCGCCGGCGACGTCCGCGCATTGCTCGGCGGCACTCTCGACATTGGCGACGAACCAGCCAATGTCGCGTCCGTCGGTGTCCGCCTCATCCGGACGCCTGCTCCCGGCGCGCGCTCGTATTTCGACTCGACGGCGTTGGTACCGGCATCGGTGTGGGCGCCGCTTCAGGCGCAACGCGTGAAATGGCGACCTACGCTGGCTCCACCCGACAAACCAGCCGCATCGGGGAGCGGAGCACCAACGGCCGCGCCACCACCACGCTAGCCTCGCCAAAAAGCTCGATGAGCGCTACGGTTTTGCCCTCGTAGTGGCCACAGTTCGTCAAAGCACCGTCTTGGTCGTGGATGATGAGCCTGGGCTGCGCGAGATGCTGTCCATTCTCTTTCGTCGTGAAGGGTACGAAGTCACGACGGCGCCAGGGTTTAGCGCAGCGCGCGAGGCCATCAAAAACGCGCCGACACCCTACCGCGTGATCCTCACGGATCTGATGATGCCGGATGGATCTGGACTCGATGTTCTATCGCTCGCAAAAGCGCAGAGCGCCGATAGCGAAGTCATCGTGATGACGGCACACTCCACGGTCGAGACCGCCATCGAGGCGATGAAGCGTGGCGCGTACGACTTTGTTACCAAGCCGTTCGCAAACAACGAGCTCCGCGCCCTCGTCCGCAAGGCATTCGAGAAAAGCGATCTCGTGGCCGAAAACACGCGGCTTCGCGCGCAGGTGGATCGGCAAGCCCCGAAGGATCTTCTTGGGCACTCGCAAGCCATGCGAAAAGTGCTCGATCTGGCGGGGCGCGTGGCCGCAAGCCGCAGCACGGTGCTCATCACGGGGGAGAGCGGCACTGGCAAAGAGCGCGTGGCGCGCGCCATTCATGATTTGTCAGACCGCAAAGAAAAGCCATTTCTCGTTGTCAATTGCGGTGCCATTCCAGAGGCTCTCGTGGAGAGTGAGCTCTTTGGCCACGAGAAAGGCGCTTTTACCGGAGCCGCAACGCGCAAGATAGGAATCTTTCGTGAGGCCGATGGCGGCACGGTACTGCTCGACGAAGTTGGAGAGCTGCCGCTCGGCATGCAGGTAAAGCTTCTTCGTGTTCTGCAAGAGCGCAAAGTGCGGGGCGTTGGCGAAACGAGCGAAACGAGCATTGACGTGCGCGTGCTTGCTGCGACGAACAGGCCCGTTGAAGATGACGTCAAATCCGGCAAATTCCGCCAAGATTTGTATTACCGACTCAATGTCATTCGCCTCGAGATGCCGCCGCTCCGTGAGCGCCGCGAAGACATCGGCGAGCTCGCGGGATATTTCCTGGATCGATGCGCGCGCGAACATAACAAATCCATTCGCGGCTTGTCCGCGGATGCTCTTCGTGCGCTCGACGCGTACGCCTTCCCGGGCAACGTGCGTGAGCTCGAAAACATCATGGAGCGCGCCGTGGCCCTCGCGAGCGGTCCGCAGATTGGCCTCGGGGATTTGCCGCAAGAAGTGAGTGGCGCCGCCGCGCAGCCCAGCCCGGCGCTCGTGCAACTTCCGGAAGAGGGCTGCAATCTCGACGACGTTCTTGGTGAGCTCGAACGCAGACTCATTCTGCAAGCCCTGGAGCGCTCGGGTGGCGTGCGCACTGCGGCAGCCAAGACCCTCGGTGTCACCCTTCGGAGCCTGCGCTACCGCATGCAGAAACACGCGATGCAGGACGACGACGAGGAGCCTATCTCCGAACCGGCGCCGAAGGTCGACGAAGAATAAGAGGGCGGCCACGGGGGGCCGCCCCTAGGTGCGTTGTTGACTGTAGGGGCAGGCCCCCGTGCCTGCCC
The DNA here is from genome assembly GCA_009781005.1 of Polyangiaceae bacterium. Lineage (GTDB taxonomy): Bacteria > Myxococcota_A > Polyangia > Polyangiales > Polyangiaceae > Labilithrix. The sequence goes on from WQYX01000072.1 coordinate 12,467, forward strand.
TGGCTGAAAGCGTTCACGATCGACGACATAAGCGACGAACGATTTTCGTCCGGCTGCGTCGAACGCGATGGACGATTTTTGTCGGCATACATCCTCCGCGCATGAACGAAAGGGCGAGTTTTTCCTCGTTTTGTCGCGGGCCGAGTAATATCGCGGGCAATGCATCACAGTGGCACGACGACTGCTTTCGCTTCCCGCGCGACGATGCAGTGGAATCTCCAACCATCATGTCGGATGCGCGCGCAAGCCCAGATGAATCATGATGCGATTGCGATAGACGGCCGAGACCGCAGCGAGAAGGGCGCACGCCGTATGCGAACGCGAAGGGCACCGAGGCGTACTGTCTGTACGCCGCAGGGCCGAGAAACGCCGTACGCCCTTCGCAGCAAGAGGATCGGACCGTCTACGCGGAGTCGTCGTGATTCATCTGGGCTTGGCTTCACGCTCGTGGAGCTCGCCGTGGTGGTCACCATTGTGGGTGTTCTCGCGGTCATTGCCGTTGTCAGTTATCGCAAGATCACGCTGAGCGCGAAAGTTGGCGAAGCCACACACATGGTGAGCGCCATTCGCATTGCTGAAGAGGACTACAAGACGGAGATCGGTAGTTATGCCAACATCGGCGCAAACAACTGGTGTCCGTCGGACGGCAAGCAGCAGCAAAAGGTTGCGTGGGGCGCTTGTGCCACCTGGACAACCCTTCCCGTTCATGTGGACGGTCCACTTCAATTTGGTTATCGCGTTGCCGCCGATATCAATAATGTGCAAGATCCCTTCACCACTGGTGTCGATTTTTCCCGAGCCAACCAAACCGTGCCTTGGTACATCATCCAAGCGCAGGCCGATTTAGGCAACGATGGCTACTGCACGCAGGTGGTGGGGACATCGTTCACCAACCAGATTTTCACCTTCGACGGGCGAGGCTGCCAGTGATTACCCCCCCTCGTGTCGCAAAGATCAAATCTCCCGCCGCGCGCTCGGTCTCCGCGCGGATGGGCATCTTGAGAACCGAAACAAGGAGTTATCGAATGTCCATCCGAAGTAAATTGAAGCGAGGCTTTACGCTCGTTGAACTCATGATCGTCGTGGCCATTGTCGGCGTCCTCGCCGTGCTCGCCACGTACGGCGTCCGCAAGTACATCGCGAACGCGAAGACCGCGGAGGCGAGGAACTCACTCGGTCAGATCGGCAAAGACGCTGTCACCGCGTACGAAGGTGAGCGAGTATCAGCTGCCGTTATGATGGGAGGCGATGTTACCAGCATTCTTCGCTCAATGTGTCAGACAGGATCTGCTGACCAAGGTGTGCCGTCGACAGTCGGGAACATTGAAGGCAAGAAGTACCAGTCGAAGAAGGAAGATTGGGCACCCATAGCGGACGTTACGAGTAATCTCGGTTGGCCCTGCTTAAAGTTCGAAATGACCGCGCCACAGTATTACCAGTACAAATACGCCGCGACCGGCGTTGACACAGGTTCCTTCGTCGCTTCGGCGATAGGTGACCTGAATGGCGATCAACAGTATTCAACCTTCTCGCTGCAGGGTGCAATTGAGAGTGGGCGACTCAAGCTCGCTCCAGCCATCGGCGAGATTTCACCTGAGGAGTAATCCTTCTCTCGTAGTCGTATATCGAACGTCCCGGCTGGTCCGGGACGCTCGCGTTTTGTAGATTGCAATCTATCTTCGGAAATTCCTCGGACCTGTATGACAGACACTTCAAGGGCAGTACAGCCGACGTCTCGCGTTGAACGCTTTACCCCTCTTGTTGCCGGCCTTCTCATTGCGGCGCCGACTTTCATCGCGCACTATCTGCCGATGACTGATTTGCCAATGCATGAGGGTATTGTAGGTCTAATGCGTCATTTTGGCGATCCAGCGTATATGCCAGAAGGGCTTTATGCGTGGAACCTTGGCCACCCCAATCAGTTGTTCCATATGGTCGCATGGCTTCTGTCATACGCGGTGCCAACATCGTGGGCTGTGCGCATTGTTGTTGCCGTCACACAAGTACTTATTTTTGTGGGCGGCGCACGGCTCGCAAAGCATCTTGGACGATCACCATGGGGCGCGCTCTTGCTCGCGCCACTTGCACTTGGGTTTACATATTACTGGGGCCTTGTCGCAAATCTCGTTGGCTATGCGGCATTTCTTCTTGCGTTACCAAAAATCGATATCTCCACAAAGCAAGCAACACTTCGCTCTGCCGCCGCCATCTGCGTAATCCTTGTTGTGCTCTTCTTCGCGCATGAAGCCATTTTTATGGTGGCCACCGGCGTAATTGTCCTTTTCGCGCTTTGCCACCCGCTCTCATGGAAGAAGACAACTCTAAGGCTCTTGCCTGCAGCTTTTGCTACTGCGCTCGCTGTTGGCCACCAGATTTACGCATTGCGCTTCTTCACCAAAGGTCAGATCAACGCGATGACCATGTTTCTGCCATTCGCGAGCAAGCTGCGCTCTTTTCCGAATGTCCTTTTTGGCTCGCATGATCTTCCGGCGCAAATCATTCTTCTCGGGCTGAGCCTTGCAACCATGACAGCGCTCGTCGTGGTAAGGTTACAGGCATGGAGGGCGGGGCGGACTGCGAGAGCTGAGGGTTCTTCAATGCCTCCTGTTGCGCCCACTCTAAGCACCTTTATGCGAGTGCAGGGCGTTCTCCACCGGCATCGTTTTGCAGCCGTTGGCGTATGCCTTCTCGCTTGTTATTTCGTCTTCCCGTACAACTGGCGTGGCGCAACGCTCATTCACGAGCGATTCCTCGGCCCAGCATGGGCCATTTTTGCCATTATTTCTGCCCCATCAAGCTCACCACCACGCATCGCTCGCTTGCTCGCGGCGGTGGTCCCGGTCGGCATGATGCTTCTCTCATGGCCGCAGTTCGTGGATGCGGATCAGACGTACCGCCACCTCGACAACATCATTGCCCACGTCCCCAAGGGACGTGCCGTGGCATTGGTCGTCCTTGACCGTGTCCTGTATCGGACCCGTGTGTATTCCGCATCCGCTGGGCCGGCGCGCGTTGTGGCCACACGCGGAGGCCGAGCAGGACTCTCCTTGACGATCTCGCCGATTTCGCCTGTACAAATCCGCCCCGAATACCGCTGGGACGAATACGACGTACGAACGTTTCTCGGCGGCTCACGCGCGATGAAGCCAACACACGACCTGAATCGCTTCGAGTGGGTCATTGCTCAATCGCGAGATCCCGCTGTACGTCACCTTCTCGTCGAAGCATTCAAACCCGATGCATCCTTCGTCGCTGAAAGTGGGGAGTGGGTGCTCTTTCACTCGAACCACAAGATTGTACCGCTGCTCTCGCCCGATGATCCCGCACCAAAGGAAATGGAAACAATCTTCGAACGAGTTGCATATCTCGCACAGCGAGAGCTCAACGCCGAAAAGGCTCGCGAAATCACCGCACCCGAGGATTCCAAATGATCCCCAAGAACCCCACTAAACTTTGGCAACGCATGGTCCTTTACTCCAAGCGCCTCAGGCCGCGCCTGCGCTGGCAAGATGCCGCGGGGTTCTCCACGCAGTGGGCCACTGCCAAGAGCCGTACCCTGGTTGACGAAGCGCGCGCGCAGACGCTTTTTCAGCTTGCGAGGCATGCGGCCCATCTTGATGGCGATATAGCCGAAGTTGGCGTGTATCGCGGCGGGACCGCAAAGCTCCTGGCACACGTTGCGGGCAAGGCCGGCAAGACCCTTCACTTGTTCGACACATTTTCCGGCATGCCTGAAACAGACGTGAAGCAAGACTTGCATCAGGCAGGTGATTTCAAAGATACGTCGCTCGCAGCCGTGAAGTCGTTTCTCCAGAGCAGTGAGGCCGTTGAATATTATCAAGGTGAATTCCCGAAGACCGCGGGCCCTGTCGAAAACAAGCGCTTCTCTTTCGTGCACGTGGATGCGGACATTGCATCGTCGGTGGATGCATGTTGCACCTTCTTTTACCCGCGACTCGTCCCGGGCGGAGTCTTGCTGTTTGACGATTATGGATTTACGAGCTGCCCTGGTGCAAAAAAGGCCGTGGATGCTTTCTTTGCCGACAAGCCCGAGCCCGTCATGCATCTCGTAACATCGCAGGCGCTCATCTTGAAGCTCCCTTGAGGCCCCTCGCGGTTGCCGCTCATGGCACCTTGACCGTCGCGAGGCGGCGCCGCTTTTGCGGAGTACGCGGACGCACATCAACGACGAAGGCATGCAAGTGCGCCGTGCGCTTCTGAATCTTGCCAGGCGCGCCTTCGAAACACGGATGCTTGAGCAATGCAGGCATGAGTTCGTCGCGCCAACCAGGGCCGCCAAAGTAGGGCCAGCGGTCCGGACCGTACACAAACTTGTCGGCCAGCCTGCTTGCATCGCCGGACCTGCGGATCAGCATTTTTTTTAGCCTACCCTTCACGCTTCGTCCTGCGTATGCGTCCGCGCGATCGAACGCGGGGAGATCCGGCCACCACGGGCAGTCGAAATACGTGTGCTGCTTCACGCGCCCAATGCGCCAAAGCTCTGGCGCAAGGTCTTCTGTGTGCCACTCTTGTGGAGGTCCAGCATTCCTATGACCTTTGAGGCGCGCGAGTGACTTCATCACCGTGACGCCCCAGTTGTCCGGATTGCATACTGCAACAACGAGCGCTTTTCTGGCGAGCTTGGCGATATCGGCAAGATAGTTCTGCCAATGGTTCACGAAGCTGAGCGCGTGGTAGCAGATAACCATATCGCTCTGCGGCAGTGTCGTGAGACTGGTTTCATCAGCCACCACCACGTTCACGTGTGCAGCAGCATTGCACGAGGCATAAACAGCACGCGTAATCTCCGCGTGCTCTGCAGTGGGCACCGCGGAAACGACCTTTATCCCCTGCATCGCAAGACCGACACCGTGCACGCCTGCAACACCGGCCATGCCGTCCACGGGGCCTTCGAGCAACGATTCAATCTCGAACTCTCTCGCCCATGCGTCGATGAGTTGATAGAGGCAATGGCGCTCGTAAGCGGTGCCGAGACCGCGGTCTTCGCGAAGAAGCTCTTTCATGGGATGCCAGCCATGTTGGCCGTTACGCGCGCGAGGGAAGGCACGTCGAGCAGGAGATTCGTGTAGCATGCATTGGCAAGCGGGCACGCGCACTCCTTCTTGCGGACGCTCATGCGGAACGCATCTGCCGCAGGTCCTCGCCACACAGTGCGAAAGTCGTAATCGTAATCGCGCAGGTTGCCGAGCGACTCCGCGCGCGTGCAGCAGCCCCAGAGATCTCCATCCGGCGCCAGATGCGCGCTTGCCCAGCCCGCATAGCAGTCGATGATCTGTCGTTTCTCTTCGAGCACGCGCACGGCCATATCGTAATACTCGAGCCGCAAGCATTCGACGAGACGCGCCACGGGGTGGTGCGACCGATGTTTGCAAATGGATGCTTTGAGATGCGCGACCGCGCGCCGATAATCGGCAGGATCCGGAGCGATATCCTTGTTCATCGTTTTGAGTTCAACGCGATTTTCAGCCACCTCCGTGATGTACGAATCCGGCTGAAAAATGCGACGTGCTTCGCGCTCAATCTCGGGGATGCGAGGAACGTTGTGTTTCGAAATGACCGTGTGCACGCCAAGCACGACGTGGTCGTACGTCTTTTTGAGATCACCAATGAGCTCGGCGACACCAAGCAACTTATTCCAATTGCCCGGCACGCCGCGAATCCTGTCGTGCTCTGCACCGATCTCGTCCACCGACAAGTTCAAGACGAGCTGCGACCCGCGCGTGTGCTCCGCGATGCGCGGCAAGAGCGTGTGAATACGTTCGGTCACAATCCCGTTCATTGGAATATTGACGATCTTGGGGTCTATTTGCGCTTTGATAAGGCGCACAATCTCGTCCAGATCGGACCGCAAGAATTGGTCGCCACCGGAGAGGGTGACCCAGACGGGAACGCGCTCGAGCGTCGGGAAAATGCGGCCGTATTCATCCACCGACAGATCGTTGACTTTCTTCTGCCAGATGTCGCACGTCATGCAGCGCGACGGACACGAGTACGTCACCGACACCGTTAGATTGATCGGCAGCGGCTTTATCAAACCCGTTGCATGTGCTGCGCGATACGTCCCGAGGTGCGCGAGGAGCGGAAGCTTTCTTTTCATGTCTCCTTTTTGCGAAGTTGTTTCGTGGAAGTAAGGCTGCGCCAAGTGCGGTGACGGCCACCGATGATGCGCGCGTCCACGAAGCCAGCAGCGCGCGCGGCAACTTCGACCGCAATGGCTGCACCGATTGCTTTTTGACCTTTGCGGTCCTGTTCACGCAACATTTTGGTTGCAATACGCAAAAGACGCCGGCCCTTCATGGTGGCAACGTCGTAGCCGAAAGCGAAGCTGAGCCAGTAATGGCCACGAGCGATGCGCCGTCGCTGTTCGAAGTACTCGCTGAGTCTCTCCGGGCCGTGGTTGGTCACCATCGCATCGCCGAGATAGGCGAGTTCGTAACCCTTTGAGAGCACGATGTCTTCGACCGAGGCTTCGTCGACAACGGAGAGTTCGCTCACCCGATCGACGAGAGACGCGCGGAACGCGACGAGCTCACCCATCTTCGGTGTTTCCACCGCAACGCGATGATGCAGTTCCCAGAGCACGTGCACCATGCGGCCAAGCATGGAGTTCGTGTCGTTGTCGGGCACCGGATGCGCGCCGACCATGCCGACAGTCGGACGATCGCGCATGCAACATACAATCTTTTCGACGACGTCCGGACCAACCCGGATATCGGCGCTGCTGATGACGATGACGTCCGCGCGCTTGTCGCGCACATGGAGGTATTCGTTGATTGCGGCCACCTTGCCTGCCCGCCGCTCCTGCACGACCACGTGCATACCCGGACGGCCGCGCGCCGCTTTGCGCGCGAGTTCCGCCGTATTGTCGGTGCAGCCGCTCGCGACAATGACGATTTCGATAATGTGCGCCTCGCGCGTCTCTTGGGTGAGAAGCGACTCGAGGAGGGTTTCGATGTTGGCCGCTTCGTTATGAGCGGGCACGAGGATAGAGACGTTCATTTCGTGCGACGTGCGAGCGCGAGCAGAGCCCCGAGAACTCCACAAGCATACCAAAAGACGCGATAGAGAAGGCATGCTGCAGCCGCTGCAGGAGCAGGCACACCAGCTCGACCAAGAAAGAAAATGTATGCTGCATCTGCGGTGCCCCACGCACCAGGCAGTGCAGGTACGGCCGCAACGATCATCCCAAGCGTGGTGCCGACATACATCCATGCCTCATGGGTTGGTTGGACAGACATGGCTGCCACGAGCCCGCGGACGACGAGAAGCTGCACCCCGCTAACGAGGAGACTGAGCACGAGGCCGCGCACGAGTACGAGGCCGCCACCTTTGGCCGACGCGTACTCGAGCAATGGCTTGATGACGCGCGCGCCGATGCCGCGCTGAACGAAGCGTGCGCGCGCGAGCTCCGGTCGACGGAGCACGAGCCAACCGATGATCGAGGCGACCGGAATTGCAGCGAGCACAGGCAGGGCTGCGCCGAGCCGATCCGCACCGAAACCGAGTGCGGCTGCCGTTGCGAGTCCGGCGAGGGTCACGAGTCCGACAACGCGATCGGCCATGATCGATGCTGCAATCTTCGCGAGATCAGCGTTTGGTGCAGCGCCCTTGGCATACGCAAAACGAAGCGCGTCGCCGGCAACGCCACCGGGCAGGACAATGCCGCCCGCCTGCGCCTCGAGGGTCACGCGCCAAACCTGCATGAGCGACAAGCGCACGTTCGCAATCCCGAGAAGCGCACGCCATCGCGCTGCCCATGCGAGCGTGCCGAGAAGATAGACGGCGAAGAGCCCGATGAGCGCTGCGGAATTCGTCGTGCGCATCGTCGTGATGAGGCCTGCTTCGCAACCGGTCGCGGTGCAGCGATCACGAATGGGAACGACCCACGCGACGAAGGCAATCGCGACGATGGCGATGGCCCACACCGCAACATGACGAGGCCATGCTCGCGGCACGCCGCGCTCCGTGCGCACGCTCGCAATTCCGTCAGCGCTCATTCACACCTCTCGCGACGCGCGTGCGCCGGACTTGCGCAGACGCGAACGTACGCGCGATGCCGTCGTCATAACGGACAACCGGAGAAAACCCGGCACGCCACGCCTTCGAAGCGTCGAATGCAATGGGCACGGTCATGACATCGAGCTTGTCGTTGTTGATGGGCGGTTCGCGCTTGGTGAACGCGACGCCTCGGTAAGCAAGGAGATCCACACCGGTCGCCACAGCACGCGCGACACTCGTTGGAACGTGCAACGGCGTGAGCGAGATCCCGACGGCCTTGGCGACCAATTCGCTCAAGCGGCGGAGCGTAATCGTCTCGGGACCGGCAAGAATGAAGTCTTCGCCTTTTGCCGCGTCGCTCCCCGAAAGCCACAGCGTACCTTCGACGACGTCATCGATGTGTGTGTGATGCAATTCATTATTACCCGAGCCCACGATGAGGTAGCGCCGCGAGCGAATCATCGCCGCGAGCTTGTCGAGCATGCCGTTGCGGTCGCCCGCGCCGTAGATAATCGTGGGTCGCACGATGGTGAAGGGCAGCCCGAGCTCGGGCGCGAGCTTACGAACGAGCTTCTCGGCCTCGATCTTCGTTTGACTGTAGAGCGTGCGAGGAGCGAAAAGAGATTGCTCGTGAACGGGCAACAACGCCGGAAAACCATAAACGCCAACCGAGCTGACGAAAACGAAGCGGCCTACGCGCCCCGCCGCGGCGCGCATCAGCACCTCGACCAGGTCGACGTTCGATGCGCGGTACGCGCTTGGATTGGCGCCATAGCGATGACGGATAGCTGCACTATGCACAAGAACGTCCGTGCCTCCAAGTCTCGACGGATCATTGAGCAATGCATCCATCGTGATCGTCCCCCGTGCGTGCGCGGCTTGCGCCGACGGCAGCTCACGGACAATCGCGAGCACGTCGGTTCCGTCCTTGCGCGCACGTTCGACGAGGTGGCTGCCGAGAAAGCCGAAGGCTCCGGTCACGGCAATCTGACCAAAGATCATTGTCCCCATCGTATACGCCGAACATCCCGGAGCGACCGCGACAGTGGCGCGTTCGACTCGCACCGCTCCTCCACACCCGCGGATTTCGCGCTATCGTCATGGCCCGTGACGGGCACGACGAGACCCGAAAAAGTCCGAGGGGTGACGTTGCGCGTGGCGCGTACATCGGTGCCGCGTGTTCGCGGCTTTTCCGCCGTCGAACTCATGAACTTCCTCGCACTCGCGGCTGTTCTGAGCGCCCTCGGCATGTACGCGCTCGCCCGCTATGTCCGTCTCGGCAAGACGGTTGAAGCTACGAGCTCACTTGCGAAGCTCGCAGGTGCTGCCAAGGAGTACTACGAAAACTCCGACGCAACGCAGCCCGCGGGTGCAGAGCCACAAGCCGTGCAGGCCATGCGGCACTTCCCGCCAAGTTCGCGCGTCCCCGTTCCGGAAGATGCTCTCAGCGTTCGCGGTAAGCGTTTTGAAAGCAACATGGCTGATTGGGCAGCAAGCCCCTGGCGCGATCTGCATTTTTCGATTGTGCAGCCCCAGTGCTACCAATATTCGTTTGACGCTCAAGGTGCTGGCGCGTCCGCAAAGGCCACCGTGATGGCACAAGGCGATCTCGACGGCGACGGAATTCGTTCGATGTATTCGCTTGGTGTCGAGGCAGATTCGTCATTCAATGCGCGGGTTTCGAATACGATGGTGCGTGAAAATCCGGAGGAATGAAAAGTCGTGCACCGCTTCACACCGGTCGAACTCGCGGTTGGTATTGCGCTTTTCGGCTCCGTGCTCGCGGTCGCCGTCCCTGCGTTCGTGCGGGAGCTTCACGCATCACGCTTCGTCGAGCCCGTTGAAGGACTTACGCGCATTGGCAAGGGTGCGGTTGCCTATGCCGAGGCACATGGACGATTTCCAGACTCCGCGCCACTGACGCCGCGGACGCCACCACGCGGTCACAAGGAGGTCGACCCACCGGGCACGTGGGATGGCCCCACATGGTCGGCGCTTGGTTTTCGTCCGGTTGCCGATGGCGTCCCGCATGCCTATGCATTCTCGCTCGACGGCACAGGCAATGCGTTCGTGGCGCAGGCACATGGGGATCTCGATGGTGATGGGATTCTCAGCACCTTCGAGATTCGTGGGTATGCACCTCTTGGCGAGGCTCCGCTCGTGATGCCGGGGATGTACATCGAGTCGGAGCTCGAATGAGCACCGCGCGCGATCGCCGCGGCGCGGGTCTCCTTGTCGCCTGGGCGTTCGCTGCGATATGTGCATTATGCATCGCGCTCGTTCAACCCGGACTTGCCTCGATTGCACACAAGGTCCGGCAACGTGACGATGTCTTTCTGCTTCCGCCGCCGACCGAGCTTCGTGCCATGACGCTTGGTTACCATGCCGCCGCAACGGATTTGCTCTGGGCGAATCTCATTCTCGAATACGGTCTCCACGCGCAGGAAAAGCGCGCGTTCCCAGATATCACGCGCTACATCGACGGGATTCTCGCGATGGAGCCTGATTTCCTGACGCTCTATAAATACGTCGACACGCTTCTCGTCTTCAACGCCATGGGGGGGACCGAGGAGGATGCTCGCAGAGCACGCGCATATCTCGAACGCGGCACGCGCGAGCGACCTTACGACGCGGCCGTGTGGTTGCAGTATGGGCAGTTCACGGCGTTTCTTGCGCCATCCTTTTTGAAGGACGAAGAAGAGATCCAACGTTGGCGTGTCGAGGGTGCATCCGCCATTGCACACGCCGTGGAACTTGGAGCCGATGCGCAGCGCTCACTCGCCGCCTCCTCGATCCTGTCGAAGGCGGGAGAGACGAAAGCGACCATTGCTTTTTTGCAGCGCGCGTACGCAATGACGGATGATCCCGATACGCGACAGCAGATTATGTTCAAGCTCCAGTCGCTGCATGCGTCCTCCGAATCCGCCGATGCGGCAGCGATTGTCGATGCAGACCGACGGCGCCATTTCCCGTTTCTCTCACGATCCGCAGCTCTGCTCGTCGGACCCTACCGCCCAGCCGCAAAGTGCGCCGGGCCATGGTCCTACGAAAAGCAAGAATGTCCGCGCGACTGGCCGAGCGCCATCGCCGAGACACGTTGAACAGATCGCAGCGCGCAGATAATAAAACCGCTTTCAAGTTGACGCGAGGTCGAGGCGGGGCATGGGATGCGACCGGACTCGAACTGCACGGAGTCCACGAAGTGGACGGAGTGCAGTGAGAGCGACGGAGCGAAGCGAAGTGAACAGCC
>WQYX01000073.1 GCA_009781005.1 Polyangiaceae bacterium
ATGATTGCAGTGACGCTCGAAGAACGGACGAAAATCTTTTAGCGTGACGGCGCGGCCCGCGGGGACAGAAATGGATTCGAGGAGCTTTCGGTAACTCAGGAAATCCACATTTTGATCATCGTTTTCATAACCGTGTGCGAAATAGAGGGATGCAGCGCTTTCGGCGAGGAATGCCGACTGGGTCACATAAAGGATATTGCCGCGTAGCTCGCGAAGCTTGGTGAGGGTCAGCGCTGTTTTTCCGCTTCCCGCACATCCGACGAGAACGAGTGGGAGAGGAAGGCGGTGCAGCTCCTCTTGCCGATCGTCAAACGAGATGGGTTTGTCGAGCATATGAAATTCGAGTCGCCCGGGGTGCAGGTATCGAACGGGCGTGGTGGCCGCCTCAACGGCGGCGCTGCCGGCGTCGTCGGTGAGCGCACAGGCTTCATCGATCTTCGCTCCGCGCAAGAACCGTGATCGGTCGTAAGCGTGCTTCTCGATGAGCTCGAGGGCCAGGCACGCTTTCTTGTCGCCGTGCCTGACGAAGTGCAGAAGCAAGCGGCTATCGTAATCGAGCCGTGCTCGAAACAAGCCGTGCGACTGAAGCTTCTTGATATCGGCGTAGCGGAAGTCTTCCCGCTCGATCGCCTCGCGAACCTTGTCGAAGGAGGCCTTCAACTTCGTCGGGATCTGGAGTCCAGCATACGTGAGAAACAGCACGATTGCACTTATACTACAGATCCCGGGACGGACCGGATGCGTCGAATGGCCCGGTCATTCGACGTGCTCCTGCGAATGGATGTAATGTGCTCGCTCATGCTGCGACGAACGAAGCCTTGGATATTCGTTTTACTGCTGTTGATCATCCTCAGCGGCTGCAAGCGCTTCTCGGATCTAAAGGGGAAAAAGCCGGTCAATCTAGAAGAAGCGCCGTCGGAGTCATGGTTCTCCGGCGGCCTCGGCCCGCAATTGCCGATACGGATGGTGCTCCGTCGCACCGGAACGAAGTTCGTTGGCAAGTACGTTTACGAGCAACATCCCTCGCCCATCGAGCTCGAGGGCACCTTGACAACATCTGGCGATATCCAGCTCAACGAAAGTGCGAATGGCAAAGCGACCGGCTACTTCAATGGCCGCATCGACGGCTATCAATTCGTGGGTCAGTGGAACGATCCTTCAGGGAAGCGGGTGCTACCCTTCAAGCTCGATATCGCCCGCGGGCGAACGCTGCTGCTCCGTGAACAGACCATCGACTGGACGGGGCACGGCAAATGCATAAGATCGATCGCGGAGAAATTTAAGTGTGTTGAAAATACGACGTTCGATTGCACCCTCAAAGCTAGTTGGTTCGAGGTGCTGGACGGACTCGACGGCCCGCCCGCTGCGGCCTTGAACAAGCTGCTTCGCCCGAACGACATCGACAACGGTAGCTGCACGCTGAGTCGCGATGTCCGCACGTCGTCGAATATCCATAGGAACGACGATGGTGTGCTCAGCGTGGTCATTGCCTATAGCTGGTATATTGGGGGAACTCCGCACCCGGACGAATCCCGTTCGTACGTAAATTACTGGTTGGACGAAGCACGTCATTTCACCTTGAGAGACGCATTTGCGCCTGCGGCAATTGCCGTTTTCGCAAAACACGCCCAAGAAGTGTCTGCGGACGTGTCCGACTACGTTCGATCTTCCGTGCTTTCGCTCGACAACCAAGAATTCGCGGTCGAGCGCGAGGGCATTCGTCTCTTCGGATTCAATGCGACGAACCACGCGAATAGGGCGGTTGCACCGGACGTTCTCATCACGTTCGATGAACTGCGGAGCGCGATCAAGAATCCAGGTCCACTCGCCAAATTCGCCACCCCACCCTGATCGGCGAAATCGCGCAAACGAGTGGAATGTATCCGTCATGGGTCGACGAATGAAGGCCTGGGTCCTCGTTTTGCCTCTGCTGACCATTTTCGGCGGTTGTGGGCATTCTCGTGGGTCAAAGCCGGCGGCGTCTCCAGCCGTGGACGCGACGGCTGGCTCGCCCTCTGCCACGAACGCGCCCCGTCAGGAAGAAGTGCCCTCGGAGGTATGGTTCTCTGGCAACATGGGAGGGAAGCTGCCAATCCGCATGGTACTCCGTCGCACCGGAACGAAGTTCGTTGGGAAGTACGTTTACGAGAAGCATCCTTCGCCCGTCGAGCTCGAAGGCACCTCGACGCCCTCCGGCGATATCGAGCTCGAGGAAAGCGTGAATGGCAAAGTGACGGGCCATTTTCGTGGCCACATGGATGACCATCAATTTGTGGGCCAGTGGAAGGATCCTTCAGAGAAGCGGACGCTCCCCTTCAAGCTGGATATCGCCCGTGGACGGATGGTGCTCCTCCGTGAGCGGAGGGTTCATTGGAAGAGTTATGGCAAGTCCGAATTGTGCGAAAACGAAAAAAGTGTGAACTCATTGTGCACAGAAGATGGGCGGGTAGAGTGCACCATGGAAGCGAATTTGTTCGAGGTGCTGGATGGGCTCGGCCGTCCGCACGTTGCTGCTTTGAACAAGCTGCTCCGTCCGAAAGACATTGACGACAGAAGCTGCACCGAGGACAGTCAAGCTCGAACCGAAATACGGTCGGAACTGCATGTGGATGACGGTGGTGTGCTCAGTGTGGTCATGGACTCCTCTTGGGATTGCTTTTGTGCGTATCCGGATTCGTCGAAATTGTATGTGAATTATTGGCTGGATGAAGGGCGCAGTTTCACTTTGAAGGATGCGCTCACGCCCGCAGCGGCGGCCCTTTTCGCGAAACACGCCGAGTCGGAGGACCTGTCCGGAGATCCCGTTCTTTCGTCCACGCTCTCATTCGATAACAAGGAGTTCGCCATTGAACGCGAGGGCATTCGCTTCTTCGGGTTCAATGCGATGAACCACGCGAACAAGGCAATTGCGCCGGAAGTTTTCGTCTCGTTCAAGGAGCTTCGGGGGGCCATCAAGAACCCGGGGCCGCTCGCCAAGCTCGCCGCCGCGTGGTGATGTACTCCTGAAGAGAGTACATCTCGTGATGCATTGCCGCGGTTGGGTACCCGTTGCTAGCGCGGGGCGTCGCCTGATGTATAAGCACGCGAATGCGCCACCCTTGGCCGAACTCACTCTACGAGCCCGGACACGAGCACGATGCTTGCGGCCTCGGTTTCGTCGTCGATCTCCAGCACGGGCCGTCCCACCGCACGGTGGAGATGGGTCTCGAGATCCTTCGTCGTCTCGCGCATCGCGGAGCGGCGGGTGCAGATCCGAACACCTCCGACGGCGCCGGCGTCCTCGTGCAGATCCCACATCGCTACTTCGAGCGGGTGCTCGCGCACGAAGGCAAGGAGCTTCCGCTCGCTGGCGATTACGGCGTCGCGCAGTGCTTTCTCTCTCGCAACGAAGCGAAGCGCCAACTGCAAATGAAGGTGCTCATGGATGTTGTGCGCCACCACAACCAAAAGGTGATCGGTTGGCGGGATGTGCCTGTCGACGCGCGCGCCGTTGGTCCCATCGCACGCGCCACGCTCCCCGTCATGCGGCAGCTCTTCATCGCGCGCATGTGCGACCAACGTGCGTTCGAACGCACGCTCTTCATGATCCGCAAGCGCGCCGGAACCTTGTGCGGGAAGCGCGGCTACGGCGACGATTTTTACGTCGCGAGCTTGTCGTCACGAACCATCGTTTACAAAGGTCTCATGCGCCCGGAGCGGCTCACCACGTTCTACCGGGATCTGGCTGCCGACGACTTCGAGAGCCAGCTTGCGCTCGTTCACTCGCGCTTCTCCACGAACACGTTTCCAACCTGGGAGCGCGCGCACCCATACCGGCGCATCGCGCACAACGGTGAGATCAACACGCTGCGCGGAAACCAAAACTGGATGCGCGCGCGTGAATCGCTCCTCGCGTCGAGCCACTTCGAAGAGCACCTCAACGACTTCAAGCCGATCATTCGACCTGATGGATCCGACTCGGCGTCGCTCGACAACGTCGTCGATTTTCTCGTTGCCGGCGGCCGCTCGCTACCGCACGTGATGATGATGCTCGTGCCGGAAGCATGGAGCACGCAAGTCGACATGCCTGCGGACAAGCGCGGATTCTACGAATACCACGCGGCGCTCGTAGAGCCCTGGGATGGTCCCGCGGCGCTCGCGTTCACCGACGGTGATCTCGTCGGCGCCACGCTCGATCGCAACGGCCTGCGACCCGCCAAGTACGTCGTGACCAAGAGCGGCTTCGTCGTCATGGCGAGCGAGTTCGGCGTGCTCACGTTCGATCCCGCAGACGTCGCGGAGAAGGGACGCCTGCAGCCCGGCAAGATGTTCCTCGTCGACGTCAAGAAGCGGCGCATCGTCTCCGACGAAGAGATCAAGAAGTCCGTTGCGTCGGCGCACCCGTACAGCCAGTGGGTCAAAGACAACAAGATTGACCTCGCCGATCTGCCCGCAGCCACGCCTGTCGATCTGCTCGATCCCGCCGAGCGCGCGCGCCTCGAACGCGTGTTCGGCTACACGCGCGAAGATTTTCGCGTGCTGCTCGGACCCATGGCGCAGAGCGGCGAAGAGCCCGTGGGCAGCATGGGAACCGACGTGCCGCTCGCCGTCTTGTCGGATCGCCCGGTCACGCTGTTTCGCTACTTCAAGCAGCAGTTCGCGCAGGTCACCAATCCTCCGATCGATCCGATCCGCGAAGATCTCGTGATGAGCCTCGTGAGCTGCGTTGGCGGCGAGGACAATCTCCTCGAGCAGAAACCAAAACAGTGTCGGCTCCTCGAGTTGCCGCACCCCATCCTCACGAACGAAGATCTCGCGAAGGTCCTCGGCGCAGGACACCAGGACTTTCGTGCTGAGGTGCTCTCCGCAATTTTTCCCGCGAACGCCGCGTCAAAGGATGCAACCGAAACGTTGCTCATGGCCTTGTCCGATCTCTGCTCGAGCGCGTCGCGCGCGGTCGACGAAGGTGCGAGCATCCTCGTCGTCAGCGACCGATCCGTGTCGGCAACGCAGGCGCCGATCCCGAGCCTGCTCGCGGTCGCGGCGGTGCACCATCACCTCATTCGTGAAGGTAAGCGCGTGCGCGTCGGCATCATCGCGGAGGCGGGCGATGCGCGCGAAGTCGCCGATATGGCGCTGCTCATTGGCTATGGCGCTGGTGCGGTGAATCCGTACCTCGCCTTCGACTCCATTGCCTTCATGGCAGAAAGTAAACTTTTCGATCGCGAAATCGATGTTCCGACCGCGAAGAAGAACTACGTCAACGCGCTGAAGAAAGGCTTGCTCAAGATCATGAGCAAGATGGGCATCAGCACGATCGCGAGCTACCACGGCGCGCAGATCTTCGAAGCCATAGGCATCGCGCGTGAAGTCATCGCCGAGTTCTTCGTCGGGACGGCGTCGCCGCTCTCGGGCATCGGGCTCGACGTGATCGCGCACGAAGCACTCGCGCGTCACGGAGAAGGCTTTGACAGAGACGTCGATCTCACGGGCGATCTCGACGTCGGCGGCATCTACGCGTGGCGCCGATCCGGCGAGCGCCATCTTTGGAATCCAGAGAGCATCGCGTCGCTACAGAAAGCCGTCCGTCTCGAAGATGCGGCGTCGTATGAAGAGTACGCGCGCCGTATCAATGATCAGGTGGGCCGTCCCGTCACGTTGCGCGGGCTCTTGGATCTCGTGCCCGCCGGATCCGCCGTTCCACTCGAGGAGGTGGAGGAGGCGCGCAGCATCGTCCAGCGTTTCGCCACCGGCGCCATGAGCTTCGGCAGCATCTCGAAGGAGGCGCACGAGAACCTCGCGATCGCCATGAACCGCATCGGCGGTCGATCGAACACGGGCGAAGGCGGCGAGGACGAAGCCCGCTACGTGCGCGACGCGCGCGGCGACGTTCGCCGATCGTCGGTCAAGCAAGTGGCGAGTGCGCGCTTCGGCGTGACAACGCATTATCTCGTCAACGCCGATGAGATTCAGATCAAGATGGCTCAAGGCGCCAAGCCCGGTGAAGGCGGCCAGCTCCCCGGACACAAAGTGGACGCCATCATCGGGCGCGTGCGTCACGCAACGCCTGGCGTGACGCTCATCTCGCCGCCGCCACATCACGACATCTACTCCATCGAAGATCTCGCGCAGCTCATCTTCGATCTGAAGAACGTCAACCCCCGCGCGCGCATCAGCGTGAAGCTCGTGAGCGAGACGGGCGTGGGAACCGTTGCGGCCGGCGTGGCCAAAGCCCACGCCGACGTCATCTTGATCAGCGGCCACGACGGTGGCACGGGCGCCAGTCCCCTGTCGTCGATTCAACATGCAGGTACGCCGTGGGAGCTCGGGCTCGCCGAGGCGCAGCAAGTGCTCTTGCTCAACGATCTGCGTTCGCGCGTCGTCCTTCAGGCCGACGGCCAGATGAAGACCGGCCGTGACGTTGCGTTCGCCGCGCTCTTCGGTGCCGAGGAGTTCGGCTTCGCAACGGCACCGCTCGTGGCACAAGGCTGCGTCATGATGCGCAAGTGCCATCTCAACACGTGCCCCGTAGGTATCGCCACGCAGGATCCGGTGCTTCGCGCGAAGTTCGTCGGGCAGCCCGAACACGTCGTCCGCTACTTCTTTTTCGTCGCGGAGGAAGTGCGTCGGATCATGGCGCAACTCGGCTTCCGCCGTTTCGAAGACATGGTCGGTCGCATCGACTGCGTCGCTCCACGAGAAGTGGAAGGCAAAGCAAAGACGCTCGACTTCGGACGCGTGCTCGCGACGCCGAAGCCGGGGCTCGTGCTCCACTGCGACACCGATCAGGATCACGGGCTCGATCACGTCGCAGATCGCACGCTCATCGAGGTTGCGCGCCCCGCGCTCGAGCGGCGCGAGCGCGTTCGAATCAGCTTCGGCATCACGAACGCGAATCGCACGTTCGGCGCCATGCTCGCCGGTGAAGTTGCCAGGCGTCACGGCTCGGTTGGTTTGCCGGAGGGGGAGATCACCATCGAGCTCGTCGGCACGGCGGGTCAGTCCTTCGGTGCGTTCGCAACCAAGGGCATGACGCTCTCGCTCGAAGGGGATGCCAACGACTACGTTGGCAAGGGGCTTTCAGGCGGCATCCTCTCGGTGCGTCCACCGAAGGAGGCCACGTTCGTTGCGGCGGACAACGTCATCGTCGGCAACACCGTACTCTACGGCGCAACGAGCGGGCGCGCGTTCTTCGCGGGCAGGGCAGGGGAGCGCTTCGCCGTGCGCAACAGCGGCGCCGTCGCTGTCGTCGAAGGCACGGGCGATCACGCTTGCGAGTACATGACCGGCGGCACCGTGATCGTTCTCGGCAAAACGGGACGAAACTTCGGCGCCGGCATGAGCGGCGGCACCGCATTCGTGTTCGATGAAGACGACACGTTCGAGTCGCGCTGCAACATGAGCCTCGTCGAGCTCTCCGGATTCGAAGACGACGACGAGGAGACGCGCGTGCGCAATCTGGTCGTCGAGCATGTCGAGCGCACTCACAGCGTGCGCGGCAAGGAGCTCCTCCTCGCGTGGGCGACTTCACGCACGCACTTCAAGAAAGTCATTCCAACCGAGTATCGACGCGTTCTCGATCAGAGTCGTCTTGCGGCTGCCGCGAATGCGCCGGACACGCAAGCCGCGGTTCCGTCCAAAGCCACCGAGGCGCGTCATCTCAAACTGGTGAAAGGCTAGCCCGATGGCGGATCCGCGCGGATTTCTGAAGGTAAAACGCAAGAAGGCGTCCGAGCGTGCGCCAGAGGAACGAATTGCAGACTACACGGAATTCGTTCGCGATCCTTCGAAGGACGAACTCGCGGCACAAGCTTCGCGCTGCATGGATTGCGGCGTCCCGTTTTGCCATCAAGGTTGTCCTCTCGGGAACGTGATCCCCGAGTTCAACAACTTCGTTTGGCGCGGGCAGATGGACGAAGCGGTGCGCGCCCTCTACGCAACGAACAACTTCCCCGAGGTGACGGGTCGCGTGTGCCCGGCGCTCTGCGAAGCGTCGTGTGTCCTCAACATGAACGAAGCGCCCGTCACCATCAAAGATATCGAGCGCGCGATCGGCAGCGCGGCGCTCACCGACGATGGCACATTCTTGCCGGTGCTCGCTCAAACCCGCACGGGTAAGACGGTGGCGGTCGTTGGTTCGGGTCCCGCGGGTCTCGCCGCGGCGCAGCAGCTTGCGCGCGCCGGTCACGACGTCACGCTCTTCGAACGCGACGATCGACTCGGGGGCCTTCTGCGATACGGCATACCCGACTTCAAACTCGGAAAAGCCGTCCTCGACGCGCGCGTTTCACAGATGCGGGCCGAAGGTGTCGTGTTTCGAACCGGCGTCGACGTCCGCGCGGGCGATCTTCGTTCTTCGTTCGATGCCATCGTGCTCGCCATCGGCGCACGCGTTCCGCGCGATCTGCCCGTGCCCGGGCGTGAGCTCGAAAACGTGCACTTTTCAATGGATTTTCTCACGCAGCAAAACCGCCGCGTTGCAGGTGATGTCGTGGACGATGCGCGCGCCATCGTCGCTACGGGCAAGCACGTCGTCGTCATCGGCGGCGGAGACACGGGCGCAGACTGCGTTGGCACGTCGAATCGTCAGCACGCGGCGAGTGTCGTGCAGCTCGAACTTCTGCCGAAACCGCCGCTCATGCGCGTGCCGGAAAATCCTTGGCCTGCATGGCCGCTCATCTTCCGCACCGCTTCGTCGCATGAGGAAGGTTGCACGCGCGAGTTCGCCGTCATGACGAAGGCCTTCGTTCCCGACGCAAGGGGCAAGCGCGTCGCGAAGCTCGCCGCGGTTCGCGCGGAGCTCGTGGGCGGCAAGATTCGCGAGGTCCCGAACAGCGCGTTCGAGATCCCGTGCGATCTCGCGCTGCTCGCCATGGGCTTCACCGGACCAGAGAAGAACGGGCTCGTGGCTGATCTCGGCCTCGCGCTCGACGCACGCGGCAACATTATTTCAGATACAACGGGCGCGACGAATGTCCCTCGTGTCTTTGCGGCCGGCGACGCATCGCGCGGTCAATCGCTCGTCGTCTGGGCCATTGCAGACGGCAGGCGCGTTGCGCAAGGCATCTCAGAGCGTGTTCTACAGCCGTTGCGAGCGAATCGAGGCTAGGGGGCGTGTCCCTAGATGCGGAACGAAAGATGTGGACGATGGAGACCACAGCGGCAACTCGTCAGTGTGATCGTTGACATTGACGTTTGACGTGAACGGCGACGGCGACGAACCGGTTGTTTCGTTCACGTCGCCGTCGCCGTCAAAAGACCACGTCAACGATCACGTCTCCGTCAACGAAACGGCGCACAACGACGCTCTTCGTGTCCTTTGCACATGAAACGTCTTTCGTTGACGTTGACCTGATCGTTGACGGCGACGGCGACGAACCTCCGCTCGTCCATGAACATGTCCCACGCGAGACTACGCTACACCTCGAGCACGCGCACGCCGCGAAAGTGAAGGCGGAGGCGATCGAGATCTTCGAAGTCGCTCGTGAGCACCACGCCCCCTGATCGAGCAGCAGAAGCCATCACGATGCTGTCTGCCAGTGTGCTACCGCGCACGCGCGCCAGAGCCTCACCCGCCATCTTTGCGAGTACATCGTCGAGTGGCTCGATGACGAGGGTGCCAAGGATCGTTTCTCGTGCATCCGAACGAGCCCTCCACCACTCCGCGATCGCGACGGTCGGAGCATGCAATGGGATTCCGTGCGCAAGTGCGGTTCGCCAGAATGCGAGCGACCGTTGATCTCGGCGCTCGATTCCGATGAGGGCGCCCGTATCAAGCGTGTATCTCATGTTTCCCAGCCTGCTGCGCAAACCGATGCGGCTTCGCCGGCGCCTTCGGCGCTGTCGGCCTGCCTGCGGCGGGACCTCAGGTGGGCGCTTCGCTCCGTGCTCAAAGGCCTCAAAGCCTGTTCCGCCCGGTGCTCGCGCTCCGCCCTAGCCTCGGTTCGCTCGCGACGGCTGGGAAACATGCTCTTAAGCCGAACGGCGCCCCTTTTTGCGCCGGACGGGAGGCACGAGACCGGTAGATTCCATCAGGATCGCTCGCGCGAGGTCGGGATCGAGCGGGCCAAGCTCCTCTTCGAGCTTTGCTGCAAACGCTTGCCGGTTCTCTTCGATCTGCAGGAGCTTCGCGGCATCTCCAACGGCGGCCGACACGTTGCCTCCGTGAAGGCGCTTCGCTCGTTGACGAAGAACCGCAACATCCGCGCTGCTGAGCGAGATGCTGAGGGTTTTCGTATTTCCGGCCCGACGTGGTCGCATCATTTGTCATGCAACCTTAGCACAACCCCATTGTCATACAAACTTAGCACAATCGGTCATGCACGCGACCCGCTGCTACTTACTCAGCTCCTCGAGCAGCGCCCGCGCGCTGTCGAGTGTCGAGTCCTCATCGAGGGCGCGTTTGAGGAGCATCAAGGCGCGTTTCGTGTCGCCGTTGGTGCGAGCGATCTCGCCAAGGTGCTGGTAGGCGAGTGCTTTCGATAGAGGTCCGGGCGTCTTGAGCATGGTGACGGCGCGAAGCGCGCGCTGAGCGACATCCCAGTTGGCGGATTCCATGGCGAGGCACGCGAGCTCGCTTGCGACGACGCCATTCTGAGCGTCCATGTCGAGCGCCGTTGTCAGGTGCGCGAGCTCCGAGGTGCTGTCGCCGACGACCTCGGCGATGCGCGCGAGCCGATGGTAGAACACGGAAAGTTCGCGCGTGCGCCGACCCTTGAACGAAGCAATCGCTCGATGCAGCACTCCCTCGGCGTCCGCGATGCGCCCCGCCAAGACGTAGGCGTCGGACAAGAGCGCGGCGCAATCGAGATCGTTCGGGCGAAGCGTCTGCGCTTGCTCCAATGGCTCGATCGCGCGAAGGGCGAATGCCTCTGCGTTTGCTTCTGGATCTTGCGCTTGCGCGAGCAAGTACTGCCCTCCGCGAAGCAGTCCGTCGAAGCGAGCTGCAACGTCGTTCGTCGCACGTGCTTCTTCGATGACGAGCTCCGCGAGTTCCTTCCATGCGCCGAGCTGCTCGTAGAGTTGTGCGAGTCGCTGCCGGAGCTCGATGTTGCCCGGCGCGGTCGTGCGGGCGCGTTCGAGACCAACGCGCGCGTCTTGTAGGCGATTGGCCTTCTCACCAACTTCGGCGAGCTTGAGTGCAGCGGTGACGATACCGTCGCCTTTTTCGAGCTCGACGAGGCGAAGGTACGTTGCGGTGGCCGCTTCCCACTGACCTTCGAGCTCGTCGAGGTTCGCGAGCGCGCGCAGGGTTGCACAATCTTTGTTGTCGGCCTTTTCGAGCTCGATGAGAACGTTGCGCGCCTCTTTGAGGTCGCCCATGGCGACCCTTAGAGCGAAGATGCGAAGCTTGTATTCTCGCCATTCGACGGTGTTGCCATGCCCGCGGGCCGCAACGGCCATGGTGCCGAGGAGCTCGGCGAGCGGACTACGCACCTCGTTCGCGCCGGCTTCGAGGGCTTGTTCGAAGTCCAGAAGTGCGCCCTCGACGTTGTTCGTTCGTGCACGCACGCTCGCGCGTTGCACGACGAGGCCGACGCGCGTTGGATCGTTCGGCTCGAGCTTCTCGAGCGCTCCGGTGAGTTCGGCGTCGGCCTCCGAGAACTCACTCGCCTTGGCAAGCGCAACGACGAGCTCTTCGAATACGTCGAAGTTCGTTGGATCCGCTGCGTGCGCTTCGCGAAGTGCCGTGGCGGCGCGTGTGACGTCGTGAAGTTCGTCTTTGTAGATGCGTGCGGCCTCACTCAGGCGTAGAGCCTTCTCGCCGCTGTCCGTTCGCGAGTGTGCATCTTGCACGTAAAGCTCCGCGAGCTTTTTGGAGTCGTTTCGCTCGCGATAGAGCGCCTCGAGTCGATCGCGCAAGGCATGGCTTTGCGGCGACGATCGGAAGCCGATCTCGAGAGCTCGCGTGGACGCGTCTGCCTCGCCCTGCTGCGTGCGGATCTCGGCGAGGGTGAGGGCGAGTGCCTCGGCGTCATTGCCTGTTTCGAGGGCGAGCCTTCGCTCCATGATCTCGGCGCGTGCGTCGAGCTCGCCATCTTGTTCGTGCAGCCGCTCGAGCGCGACGAGGATGTCGCGAGCCTTCGGATCCCAGTCGAGCGCCGTGTAGTAGACGTCGCGCGCTTGACCGCGATCGCGTCCTTCGAGCAGAGCGCCGAGCCGCCGTGAGAGCGCGCTCACGGCTTCGCCTTCCTGGCGATCCTTGGCGCTATCGAGTTGATAAGCGAGCAGATCGACGAGATCTGCCTCGCGCCCGCTTCGCTCGAGGATCGTACCGAGAAGGACCGCTGCTTCGACGGTCGACGGATCGTCGTCGACGATTTCGCGAAGCTCCTTGGCCGCGTCGTCATCCGACCAACCCTGCTTCTCCATGCCGATGCGCACGCGCTCGAGACGAAGCTTCGCGCGTTTCTCAGCGTCATCGACGTAGTTGACGACGTCGCCGAGGAGCGCCGTGAGCTTCGGATAGTCTTCGAGCGTGCGATAGACATCGAGGAGCGGCGACCAAACCTCTTCGTCGGCGGGATCGCGCTGGCGCAAGTCTTCATAGGTGGATGCGGCCAGCGGCAGATCGTCGAGCGCACCTGCGGCGAGGGCGGCCACTTCGAAGAACAAGCGTCTCGCATCTTCGGGTTCAGCGATCTCTGCGGCTTCGCGCTTGAGGCGCACGGCTTCGCGCACGCGGTCGCCGGACTGGCAGATGGTCGACAGAAGCGACAGCGCCCAGACGCGCGCTTCTCGATCTTCGTGCGTGCCCTCGAGCCATTTTCGCAAGAGAGACTCGGCGAGCTTTTCGTCGATCTTCTGCGCAACTTCGACAGCCTCGCGCATGGCATCCGCGCCCCGTCCGGGCAGCTCCCACGTGCGAACGAGTGCATCGATGAGGGTTCTCTCATGGCCGTCCGCGCGCGCGAGTCGCTCGTAGATGGCGAGGACGCGTTCACTCTTCGGGTGCGCATCGGCGGCCCTGCGCAAGAGGGCTTCTGCGCGGTCTGCGTCCGGATCTTTCTCGAAGGCTTGCTCGAAGACGTCGCATGCAGCGTCGATATCGTTCGAGCGGAAACGAAGCTCGGCGAGTTGGAAAAGCGCGTCCGACGACGCGCCTCCGTTTGCTTCATCCAAGGCGACACGCATGCCGAGCACGCGAGCCTGCGCAGCATGATTGTCGCTCTCTCCGTAGACGCGATCGAGAGCCGCGAGGACTTCGCGATCGTCTGGACGAACGGCGAGCGCGCGCTCGTAAAACGACGCAGCCTCGGCTTTGTCGTTGCTGTCGACTTCGGAGATGCGCGCGAGCATGACGAAGAGCTCGCGTGCGACCTCGGGCCGGCGTTCGATGTCGGCGATCGCGCGTACGCGCTCTTCGTACACCTTCACTTTGCCAAGAGCGCTAGCGAGCCGGCGCGCTTCCTGTTGCAGGTTGGTCGACGATGGATCGAGCGTGAGTGCAGAGAGACGCAACTCGAGCGCGTCGTCGACACGACCGAGCACGGTCTCATAGAGACGACCGAGATCGGCGAACACGTTGGCCGCGTCATCCATATGCTCGTCGAGCGCGCAGACCTTTGCGAGATCGGCGCTGCCGAGCACGTACCCCGCACGCGCGAGGCGCAACTCGAGCGCGCGCGCGAGGCTCGCGTGGTCGGATGTTTTTCGCAGAGCGGCCTCGAGCCGGCGTGCTTCGACTTGGTTCTTTGCGCCAAGCTCGAAGGCCGATTCGAGGATTTCGTTCGCGCGATCGGCTTCGCCTTCGCGCCGCGCGATCTGCGAAAGCTCGAACATCACCTCGGAGCGTGTCACTTCCGCATCGTCGGTAGGCTCCTGCTGCCGGCGAAGCACCGTGAGCAAAGCTCGGTAGGAACGCTCGGCGCGTCCTAGCTGCCCGTCGTCGCGCGCGAGTTCGGCGAGTGTGCGAAGGATTGCGGGGTTCGCAGGATCGATGCGCGTCGCGGCGTCGAGTTCGACGAGGGCGTGCGCGCGATCGGAGACGGCGAGATCGAGAAGCGCGAGATGGTAGTGCACGCGGGCGCGCTCTTTGGGTCGGCGTCCCCCGAACGCATCGATGAGTGCACGCAGGATCGCGCGCGCTTCGTCGAAGCGGGCTGCCGCGCCGAGGGCGTCCGCGAGCGCGAGCTTCACGCTGTTGTCGTCTGGCGATAGATCGGACGCTTGCTCGAGCAGGGGGATCGCTCGCTCGGGTTCGCCCGTGCGGCTCATATGCAAGTCGGCGGCCTCACGCAGACGCAACAAGCGAGTTGCATTGTCGGGTGCGTGCGCCGCGCCGTCGGTCAAGAGCACCGCGAGATTCGCCCACGCCTGCTCTTGGCGGTAGATCCCCGTGAGGCGTACGCGGACGTTGTCGGCGTCGGGATCGCGCGCCACTTCGTCTTCGAGGCACGCTCGTGCATCGCCCTTTCGTCCTGCGGCTGTCAGCGCATCGGCGAGGCGCAACGTAACGATTGCACGCTCGGCGTCATGCGCCATGCCGCGCAGCCGATCGAGGTAGCCCGCGGCGCCGTTGAAGTCGCCCGTGATCGTCGACAGCCGTGCGAGGGCATCGAGCGCAGACGGGCGCGGTTCGAGGTCCACCACGCGGCGCAGATGACCGATGGCTTTCGGCACGTCGCCGAGAGAGAGTTCCGCAACTTCGGCGGCTTTCGCATGCAGATTCGCGGCGAGATCGCGCTCTCCGTCCGCCTCGGCCAACCTCGCCTGTCCGGCAAAGAGTGCCTCCAGCTCGTGATGCATCGACTCGCGCGTGAAGAGCGTCGCGAGTCGATCCACCGTTTTTTCATGACGTGGCGACTCGGCGAGATTTTTCTCGAGCGTGGAGATCGCTTGAGCCGCGTCCTCGAGCTCGTCTTCGAGCGCCGCAACCTCGAGACGAAGTGCGAGCCGCTCGTCCGCGGTTCGCGCTGAGTCGGTGAGTCGTCGTTCGAGTGCGAGGAGTTCCGCCTTGCGCCCACCGGACTTGTAGATTGCAATGAGTTGGTCAACGGCTTGCGCGTCATGCGGATCATCCTCGATGAGACCGAGGTAGATCCCCGTTGCACGATCCGACGCCGCAAGCTTGCTGTTCGCGATACGCGCGGCTTCGTGACGAAGCCCGCGCGCGACGTTACGATCCCACGGCAGCGACGCCGTCTCGACGAGCAGCGTGACGACGTCATCGTAGTTGCCGTCGTCGCTGTGGATGCGCAAAAGTTCGCGCATGGCGCGGTCGACGTAGCTGCTCGGCGCGGCGGGCGTACCGGACGAGACAAGGACGGCGTCGGTCGCGTTCGTCCAGCGATCGATGGCGAGCAGCAGAAGCCGCTCGAGGATCGATTTGGACAGCGCGCGATCGCCGACGCTCGTGAGCGCGACATCGGCGGCCTCACTCATCAGATCCAGATCTCCGCCGGTCGTCTGCGAGAGCCGAAGAAGGCTGTCGATGAGGGGGCGACCCCTGGCACGGCGTTGCAGTTGCGCGAGCTCTGCGAGAAGCGCGCTGTTCGTTGGATCGTGTTCGAGCGCGCGCGTGTAAGCGGCTTCGGCCGCGTCCGGATCACCGCGGCGATCACGATGCCAGACGGCTACGGTGGCCTCGAGATCTCGTGCGAGCGATGCGCTGAGACCGCCACCGTCTTTGATGAGTGCTGCAATCGCGAAGGTGACGGCGTCCCACCCGCTCGAACGTGTTGCGGCTTCTTCCACGGCGTTCAAAAGCTCACGCTCGAGCGTCTGTCGTGCGCGCGTCGTTTCCACGAGCACGCGGGCGGCGGCGCCCCACTTCTGCGTGCGAGCCGCCACGCGGATGACGGCGCGCGCAGCTTCGAGGTCGGACGGCGTCGCGTGCGCAACCACGACGAATGCCTCGAGTGCGGAGAACGGTTCATCAAGGTGCGTTTCGAGAACCTCGCCCATGCGGAAGCGGAGTCCGTTCGCCCACTGCGAAGGCGGGGCCGCCGTATCCATCTTGATGCACTCAGCGAGCGTGTCGGCGAGCGATCGGAAATGTTGCGTGGCGGCCGCGAATCGGAAAAGCTCGCCCAGCACGTTGGCGTTGCTCGGATCGAGCAGGAGCGCTCGCCGTACGAGCGCGAATGCGGCGTTCGCATCTCGGGCGCGCATCTCGGCGATGCCTGCCGCCTCCATCAAGATCGCGATCTGCGCGCTCGTGCCTTCTGCAGAGGACAGGCGATGCTCGGTCAAGTCGAGCACCAACGACCAATCGTCCGCTGCGTTGTACGCGGTGAGCAGTACGCGAACGACGTCCGCGCGTCGCTCCTTGTCTTCGAGCATCGCGACGAGACCCGCGCGCGAGCCAAGATTGCGCGGATCGTTCTCGAGCGCCTTCTCGTAGCTCGCGATGGCGTCCGCCGGGGACTTCAGCTCGACGCGCTGCACGTCTCCGAGTTCGTGCAGGATCTCGGCTCTCGCGGATCCGGCCTCACGATGCGCGGCGGCGCGGACGAGCAACTTGGCGAGATCGTTCCATTGACTCGTTGCGCGGTAGAGCGTGGCGAGGGCGCGCGTGCTCTCCTCCGACTGTCCGAAGAGCGACTCGATCTCCTGCCAGCTCGAGATGGCCTCTGCGTTCGCCGCGAGCTCGTCACTCTGGATGCGAGCGATGCGCACGTGATCCGTGCGCCGTTCATTTGGCGATCGCGCGTCCGGTCCCTCGAGACGCGCGCGCTTGTCGAGCACGTCGATGAGCTCGCGCCAGCGTTCTGCCTTGTCGAACAGAACGACGAGCCCGTCGATCGACTCGGGATCTCGAGGCGCCGTGGCGAGCCGGCCTTGCCATGCCCAGATCGCGCGGTCGTCCTTTTCGAGCTCGGTGGCGAGGCGTGCTGCTTCGCCGAGAACATGCATGCGCGTGCCTGCATCTTCTTCGAGCATGGCGAGCTTCTCGAGAACGTCGAGACGGTCCTCGCGGCGTCCGGCCTGTGCGAGCAGCGGCTCGACTTCACGGCACGCCCGAAGAAGCATGGCGTCGGCGATGGGCGATACCGAGAGGATGCGGAAAAAGAGATCGATGGCGCGCGTCGCGTCGCCGATCTTCTCTTTCATCGTGACGCCGGCGTGCATCAAGAGCTCGACTTGCAGCGCGTCGTCCTGGGTGTCGTTGGCCGCCGAGACGAGCACTTCGGCAAGTCGGTCGTAGCGCCCCGTGCGCTCGGCAATAGCTTCGAGCTCGGTGCGATGCGCCGGCACTTCTGGTTCGAGAAGTACGAGTTCGATGACGTGTTCGATGGCGCGCGTGTCGTCACCGAGCCCGGCGTAGAGCTCCGCGATCTGCTCGTGATGCTCGATGCGCTTCTTCTTGTTCTTGATCGCCTCGAGCTCCACCTCGAGCATCCGCGCGAGATCCGCTTCGTGCCCTTTGACGACGTAGCGCTCCTTGAGCAAGGCTGCCGCGCGCTGCCGCACGAGCCCGCGTTTCTTGGCCATGGGCGCGTACGAGTCGTGGCGTCCCGGAGGCGGCGGCGCAATCGACTCACGCACTTGTGCCGTGCGCTCGGCGGCGGCGAGGATCCGTTCGAGCAAGTCGACGACGTCGACACCTAGATCTTCGCCCTCGACTTGGTTCGAGAGCATGTCTTCGACGACGATGATGGCGCTCGACGCGTCTGACAGTTCGCTCAGCCACAGGCCGGCGATGCGCGCGCGCTCTTTCTGTGCTTGCTCGTGAGGCAGCGCCGCAACGCGCGAACCGAGCAGCAAGACGAGTTCGCGGTAACAGCCTTCGCGATCGTACAGGCGTTCGAGCGCCGCCTCAAGGCGCGCAGAGCCAGGTTCGAGTTCGAGAAGTCGTTCGAAGTAGCCGATGGCGCGCTTCGAATGGTTCGCAAAATCCTTGGCAACCTGCGCGGCCTCTTCGAGCACTTCGATGCGCCGCTCGCGATCGGTGCTTTGCGCGGCGCGATCGTAGAGCGCGAACAGATCATCCCAGCGTTCCTCGGCATCGAAGATAAGCTTGAGGCGATCGAACGCCCACGTGTCGTCGGGATCGATCTCGAGCACGCGCTGGAGGATTTTGACGATGCGGTTCGTGTCTTCGAACCACTCTTCGTGGAAAGCGACGGCGCGCTGTCCGAGCTCGATCGCTTCCTCCTTCGGCAGATCTCCGCCGAGGACCTGCTCATAAAGCTTGGCGAGTGGTTCGGGCGAGGAGAGCTTTTGCGCGAGGCTCTCGGCGCGATCCCAGAATGCGGGATTTTTCGGAAGCTCGCGGCACGCGTCGAGGGCGACCTCGTACGCTTCGGCATGGCGACCGAGGTCCTCGAGTCTGCCCTGTAGCCGCTCGTAGCGGCCGATTCGTGCCTCCGTTTCGCGTTCGCCGTGGGCGAGCAAGCGACGGAGGATGTCGATCAGCAGCGCCGGATCCGGGATCGCGTCGATGGATCTCTCGAGCACCTCGGCGGCTGCATCTCCCGCTTCCGGATCGTCGAGGAGCTTCGCTGCAAGCTCGATGGCGACGGCGTCGTCCGGAGCATTTTCGAGAACGCCGGCAACTCGCTCGACGGCGTCGCGCCCGCGTTTGCGACGCTCGAAGTCGATGGTTGCAATTTGCACGTCGAACGCGTTCCGCGTATCTCCTTCGGCGGCGTTTCGGCGTTCGAGCAGCAGCTCGACAGCGCCATCGACATTGCCCTCTTCGAGCAAGAGACGTGTGGCCGCAGAGACGGCTTCGAGGTTTTCGGAATCGAGCTTTATCACGCGACGGTACATGTCTAGGGCAGCTTTCGGATCGGATAGTTCACGCTCTTCGGCAATGGCGGCCGCGAAGACCGCGCGCGCCCGCTCTTCGGGTCGCGTCCGTTCGATGCGCAATGCATATAACCAGCGAACGTTCGCTGTGCGTTCGGCGCCCGGATCCATTTTGTGGATGAACGCTTCGAAACCTTCGATCGCGGGCGCGAAGTGTGCGTCATCGGCTCTTTCGAGCACCGCTCGGAACGCGGCCGCCGCTTCGTTCGTCATGGATGCTTCTCTTGCGAGCATCCGTGCTTTCGCGAGGCCTAAATCGAGCACCGAGGCGTGCGGGAGATTGGGTTGCCGTTCGATGATTTCGTCGACCACGCGTGCCCATGATCTCTCACACCTCGCTCGGATCGCGAGCGCCTGGGTTTCGGTGAGCAGCGTCGCATTCTCAGGTTCGATCGCGAATGCCTTGGCGCTCGCGGCAAAGCCCGACGGCAGATCGTTCAAGCGGTCGGCAAATGTATTTGCAAGCTTTCGAAGCCACGTGATGCGCTCCGCGTCGCTCTCTGCGATCGCGGCAAGAACGTCGTAGAGGGCCGGAAGCTTCGCCCACTCTTCACGACGCTCGTGAAGGGTGACGAGCTCGATCGTCGCGCCCCGGTCGTGCGCGTCGAGGCCGCGCACGCGATCGCAGAGCGCGATCGTCTCTCCTTCATCGCCAATCTTTTTTGCCACGTCGATGGCCTGACGAAGCCGCGCGATGGCTTGGCCGTGGTCTCGAACCTTCTCTGCGAGTGCGGCGAGGCGTGCGAAGCCCTCCATCTGCCGATTCGGGTCGACGGTCTCACGAATGCGCCGTTCGAGCACGGCGCGCAAGAGATCGTCATCGCCCAGCGTGGACGCAATGCGCTCGATGAGATCGAGCTCCGAAGCCCCGAGCTCCGGATCGTCCATGAGCCGCCGGGCGTGTTCCGTTGCGCGGGCCGGCTCTCCGTGTGCTACCGCGATGTCCGCGAGCTCGACGCGAATGCTGCGAGCTTCTTCGAGGGGCAGATCGCGCTTGAGGCGGTCTTCGAGGAGGCGAAGGACGTCGTCCCAGAACCCGAGCTCTCGATAAAGCTCGATGAGCGACGTGAACGCGGCTCGATCGTTTGCGTCATCTTCGAGCGCACGCACGTACGCGACGATGGCGCCGCTCGGGTTCGCGAGCTCGTAGCGCTCGATGCTTCCAATGCTGTGCAGAAGCTTTTGCCGGCGTGCGGGATCCGGGTTCTGCTCAAGCGCCGTACGATAAAGTGCGACGCGCTCCTTGGGGGTGCCCTGCTCGCGGAGCAACTCGTCGACGCGTGCGATGAGTTCACCGGATGAGGGTTCGTAGGCGAGCGCGCGCCGAAAGACGGCGAGCGCAGCGGCCACGTCACCCGCCGCGGCGCGCTCTTCGCCCGTGCGCTTGGCGAGCAGCGACAGCTCGGGCGAGTTGACTTCGTGTTCGCCTAGCGCCGTAGCGAGGATCGCTGCGCGCTTCTTGCGATTCGCGTCGGAGGCAAAGAGATCGAAGCGATCGAGCCATGGTTGAATGTCTTCTCCGCTCGACGCAGCCTCGGCGAGGCCCCGGCCGACGAAGTCGAGCGCTTTGTCGTGCGATCGCGTGCCGGCAATGCTCGTTGCTTCCTCGAGCGCGGCGAGCCGAAGTCCGGGCGCTTCCGACAAGAGCGCTTTGACGTTGAGCACGGCAAGCAAACTCTCATCGTCGTCGTCGCTTCGGCAGAAGGGTTCGAGCACCAGGGCTGCGGCGAGCCGGTGATCTCCCGCGGCAACGAGCTTGTCGAGGGCGGCGCGGCTCGTCGGCTCGTGCGGATCGCCCTCGAGCGCGCTGCGGAATGCGTCGATCGCTGCCTCGGCGTCCTGAATTCGTGTAAGATACACGTTTCCGAGGCGTGCAAAGATGGCGGTCCGCTCCTCCGCGGGTGCGAGCTTTGCGTCGTTGACGAGTGCGACGGCGAGCTCGCTCCATTGATGCTGCGATTCCAGCAGCGGCATCCATACCGCGTAGATGTCACGCGCGGGGCCGTACGTCCCGACCATCTCGCGGAAGGCCTGCATTGCGCGCGCGGCGTCCTTCGTCTTTGTCGTGAGGATTTCGGCACGACGCAGTACCAGCGCGCGACCTTGCTCCTGATCCGGTTGCTCTTTTGCGCGCTCGTCGAGAACGAATGACAGATCTTCCCATTCTCCGCGGTGCTCATAAAGCGGTTCGAGCGCTGCAAGAGCGCGACTGCGTCTGGGCGTGTTGACGAGGCTCCGCCATGCTGCGATCGCTCGATCGACGTCGCCGGCCTCTCCTGCAAGCTCCGCGACGCGCTCGTTGGCCCGCTCTCGCTCCGCTTCGTCGGCGCCGATCTCGCTGATGCGGGCGAGGACGTCGGTGAGGTTCTTCGTGTCCTTGTCCGCTTCGTACACCGTGACCAAGGCGCGTGCTGCGACCAGAACGGCCTGCAAATCTGCGCCCGGCGCGGCAAGCACCCCCGCGAGCGTCGTGCGTGCGCGTTTGGCATCGCCCCCGCGCAACAAAAGCGCACCCATCTCGGCCGTGATGCGCGAGCGCACGGCCGGATCCTTCGCCATGGTGGACACGCGCCCGAACGTCCGCGCGACTTCGAGCGGCCCCTTGATCTCGGCACCGAGATCCGCGTAACGCGCGCGTAGCTCGTCGTCGGTTGGATCGATGTTGAGTGCTTGCTCGAACGCCTCGAACGCACCCTTGCGATCCGACAGCTCGTCCTGTCTGAGAATTCCGATGCGCCGAAGTACGTCTCGTCGTCGCGGTCCGCGCGTGTTTTCGAGCTCGATGCCATAGAGGTGCGCGCGCTCGTTCGTCGACGTGGCACCAGGGGCAAGAGCCGCCGCGGCGCGCGCCGCAAGTCCCTTGCTTTCGAGCAGGCGCGCGGCCACACGTCGCGCTTCGCCGTGCGTTGGCTCGATGGCGAGCACGGCTTCCACGTGAGGCATCGCGCGCTCGGGTTCTTTGAGGCGATTTG
This sequence comes from Polyangiaceae bacterium, assembly GCA_009781005.1. Taxonomy (GTDB): domain Bacteria; phylum Myxococcota_A; class Polyangia; order Polyangiales; family Polyangiaceae; genus Labilithrix. The sequence continues at coordinate 21,708 of WQYX01000073.1, forward strand.
CGAAAATGTCGATGAGCTTTGCACGCAGGCGGATGCCGCCGCTGTCTCCTTTTGACGAACTCTCCGAGATGGTCTGCTCGAGCATGCGTGCGAGATCGCGGTAGCGACCTGCCTTGATGAAGCGAGCTTCGAGGGCGTCGCACCACGCTTCGTCGCCTGGCGCGACGCGAACGAGCTGCTGGTAGGTTTCGATCTCCCTGTCGTCGAGCCCCGCCTGCCCATAGAGATTGGCGGCTCGTTTCAGAAGGATGACTTGTTCGGTCTCTGGGCTGTGTGTTGCAATGTGGACGCAGAGATCGGCAAGCCTTTTAGGATCTTCGGCCTGCGTGAGAAACTCGTCGATGCGATGGAATGCGCCAGCATGCGTGGGCATGGCGCGCAGGGCGTTCTCCAAGTACGTTGCCGCTCCGAGCTCGTCACCGAGTACGTCGCCAACGAACGTTGCAGCTTGGAAAAAGAGCTCCCCCTGCACGAAGGGCGGCAGCGCTCGAAGCTTCTTCCCCGTTGCCACGGACTCGTATGCGGCGGCTAGCTGCGAGATCCGGTTGTTGCGGATAGCGGCGGTACGGAGATCGTTCCACACCGAGGCGTCGACCTCGTCGTCCGCGAGGGCGAGGAGGAGAGCGTAAAGCACCTCCTCCTCATCTTTGAGCGGAGCATCGAATGAAAGGATCCCTGGGCGTGATGGATGATGTGGTGGCGACGAATGCATGGTGAACTGCGCGAGCACGAACGGCGGCCGGACAAACGACACGAAACCAGAGTGCGATCTGCAGCGTATCCAAATTCTTTTGGTCCGTGAGTCTTGTCGTGCGGGATTCTCCCGGTCCGTGAGTCCTGCCGTGCATGCGCTTCGATCGCGACGGAAACGTGCAGCAGCGCGCGACACGGCCGTGCTTCAATCGCGTCACGCCAAATCGAAAGCGGTCTTGACGTGTCACGGCGCGCTCTCTATGACGCCGCACCGTCATGCATGAGCCGCTCGCGGACGCGATTGTGCGTGCGAAACCTGCGCAGGTTTCGCTACGCGACGTGATCGCGCTTGCCAAGCCGCGCATTACGTTCACGGTCGTCGTCACCGCAGCGGGAGGGCTGTTTCTCTCGCAGCGCTTGCCGGACGCGGCGTCGCTCACGTTCTCTACCATCTGGGCCACGTTGCTTGGCGTGGCGCTCATCGTGGCGGGTGCGAACGCGCTCAACATGTACATCGAGCGTGATGTCGACCGACACATGCAGCGCACGAGGAACCGCCCGCTCCCGGCGGGGCGCCTGGCTCCGCGTTTTGCTCTCTGGTTTGGTGTCGTCGCATCGGCCGTTGCGATCCCTATTCTCGCGATTTTCGCAAATCCACTCACGGCGTTGCTCGCACTCATTGCCAATCTGCTTTACGTGCTTGCGTATACTCCGCTCAAACAGCATTCGGCTCTCGCCCTTTATGTCGGTGCGATCCCGGGAGCCATGCCGCCGCTGCTTGGTTGGACGGCAGCCACGGGGCGCATCGACGCCGCCGGCCTGGTCCTCTTCGGCGTGCTCCTCCTCTGGCAAATCCCGCACTTCGTCGCCATTGCCCTTTTCCGAAAGGACGATTACGCGCAGGCCGGGCTCGTGATTTTGCCGAACGTCAAAGGGGAGCTCGCGTGCCGCCACACCATCGTTCGTTGGATTTTCGCCTGCGTCGCAACGAGCCTATTTCTCGTTCCGCTCGGCGTTGCCCACCACGGCTATCTCGTTGTCGCGAGTGTGCTCGGTGCGGTGTTCTTCACGTGGGGCTGTTACGGACTTCGCGAGACCAGCGGCGTTCGCTGGGCACGCTCGCTCTTCGGCGTGAGCATTGTCTATTTGATATTGCTCTTCGCTGCCCTCGAATTCTTCTGAGACCGCTTTCAAGTTGACGCGAGGTCGAGGCGGGGCATGGGATGCGACCGGACTCGAACTGTACGGAGTCCACGAAGTGGACGGAGTACAGTGAGAGCGACGGAGCGAAGCGGAGTGAACAGC
>WQYX01000074.1 GCA_009781005.1 Polyangiaceae bacterium
CAAGCTGCTGACCCTCGTCAACGCCATCCAGCGCGATGGTCGCCCCTGGACTCCCACTCTCCTTCCCACCCACGCGTGAACAAAATGGCCTTGACTCCAATCACACCTGCTTCCCCTTGCCGCATCTCGTCAGGCGCGTCAGAGCGCGCCTTTCTGCGCGCGAGCAGGAGGACGGCGCAGCTGAGTCGGAACCACCCCAAATTGTGTGATCGAGTGGCGTATGGTAGGCAGAACCTTACCAATCCGCACAGTGCTAAAGGGAATTCTGATTGGAGGTTCGAATGCTTGTCCGTGGGATCGTTCTTTTCGCGTTGCTCGCTGCGGGGTGTACCGGGTTCGACCTGCCCACGGAGGAACAACAAGATGCAGGCGACGCAGCCACGGGCTATCAGCAAGATGCAGGCGACGCAGCCACGGGCTACGTCGTCTCAACGGTGGCCGGCACGGGTGTCTCCGGCGCTGCCGATGGTACGGCCGCGACCTTCAGTTCCCCAACCGGAGTTGCGGTCCTGCCGGATGGCAGCCTTTACGTTGCTGATTACGGTAACCATAAGATTCGCAAGGTCGCCGTCGACGGTTCGGTCATCACGTATGCAGGTACGGGGAAGCCAGGCCTGAACAATGGTTCTTGTGCGGCTGCAATCTTCAACCATCCTGCAAGCATCGCTGTGGACGCGGCCGGCAAGGTTTACGTGGCCGACGTTGGGAATGCCGAAGTCCGCAAGATTACGACGGATTGTCAGGTCAGCACGTTGGCGGGTGCGTCGACGGGCACCGCGTTTGATGGGTTGGATGGGCTGACCGTGGATGCCTCCGGCACCGTGTACCTTGTCAACAATGGCAACGGCACGATTTGGAAGGTAGCGCCTGGTGGTGACTTTACCCTCGTTGCAGGCATCGCTGGCACTGCAGGTCACGCTGACGGTGCGGCATCCATTGCGACGTTCAACCAGCCGGAAGGCATTGCCGTGGATACGGCAGGTACTCTGTATGTGGCGGAGATTGGCAACAAGGATGTCCGCACAATCGCCGGCGGCACCGTGAGCACATTGCCTGGCGCCTTCAATTCGCCGATGGATCTGGCGGTTGACACGAATGGCAACGTCTTTGTGGCGGACAGCGCCAACAACATGGTGCGCAAAATCTCGCCGGATGGCGAAGTCACCACGCTTGCTGGTAGCGGTGCGCAGGGGGCCATGGATGGCCCAGCCACCCAAGCCACCTTCAATAACCCCCAGGGGGTAGCCGTGGACAGCAACGGCATTGTCTACGTTGCCGACACTTACAACCACAAAATCCGCAAGATTGCTCCGGCGCAGTGAGACAGCCTGCTGCGCAGATCGACGTGTCGGCTGGGCGCAGCGAGACGCGCGGAGGGGGCCCTGCTTACGCAACCGCCGCCGAAGCAGTCCTCGCAGTCTTGACAGGCAATTTCTGATTGGCAATCGCCTCGCTGACTTTGACACTCACGAGACGCGAGCCCCCGGTTCGCCCATGGTCACGCCATGCAAAACATAAGTGGACCCATCCGCCATGGCTACGCCTGCGGCTTGCCATGGCTGCCTTCCCTTGGCCTCGTGCTCGTCAGGCGCGCAGCGCGCCTTCCTGCGCGCGGGGCAGGGAAGGCCCATACCTCCGCTACATCGTGGCGAAAGGCGTGTTTGCCAACCGTTGCGAGCGAATCGAGAGTAGGGGTAGAAAGCGGTTCACATGCGACGCCATCTTTTTGGAACGGGTCTCTTCACCTTGCTTGCTGCAGCATGCGTCAAGGCCCCCACGGCCAAACCGGTGCCCGTGTTGGACATACACGTGGCAAATGTGGGCGTACCGGACAAGCTCGATAAACAGGGTGTCCCGAAGAGCGAAGGAGCCGCCATTGCGGCGATCGCGGCGGGAGACTTCCGCACCTGCGCGCTGACGGCCGCGGGCGGCGTCAAATGCTGGGGTTATAACAGCTCCGGCCAGCTCGGCGACGGCACCAAGGACACACGGCTCGAGCCGACGGATGTCCAGGGGCTTGCCAGTGGCGTCGCGGCGATCGCGGGTACCCTCCACACCTGCGCGTTGACGACTGCGGGCAGCGTCAAGTGCTGGGGTTCGAACAGGTTAGGCGAGCTCGGCGACGGCACCACGGAGGGGCTTGCCGATGGCTTTGCGGCGATCGCGGCGGGTTTCCTACACACCTGCGCGCTGACGAGTGCGGGTGGTGTCAAGTGCTGGGGAGATAACCGCGCCGGCCAACTCGGCGACGGCACCACGGATACACGGCACGAGCCGACCGATGTCCAGGGGCGTACCCGTGGCGTCGCGGCGATCGCGGCGGGTTTCATGCACACCTGCGCGCTGACGAGTGCGGGTGGTGTCAAGTGCTGGGGTTCGAACGGCCACGGCGCACTCGGCGACGGCACCACGGACGCACGGCACGAACCGACGGATGTCCAGGGGCTCGGCCGTGGCATCGCGGCGATTGCAACGGGCTTTGATCACACCTGCGCGCTGACGAGTGCGGGCGGTGTCAAGTGCTGGGGCAGGAACGAAGATGGCCAGCTCGGCGATGGCACCACGGACGAACGACACGAACCGACGGATGTCCAGGGGCTTGCCCGTGGCATCGCGGCCATCTCGGCGGGTGGCAATCACACCTGCGCGCTGACGAGTGCGGGCGGTGTCAAATGCTGGGGCAGGAACCAAAACGGCCAGCTCGGCGACGGCACCACGGACACACGGCTCGAGCCGACGGATGTCCAGGGGCTTGCCCGTGGCATCGCGGCCATCTCGGCGGGTGGCAATCACACCTGCGCGCTGACGAGTGCGGGCGGCGTCAAGTGCTGGGGCTGGAACTACGAAGGCGAGCTCGGCGATGGAACCACGGACGAACGACACGAACCGACGGATGTCCAGGGGCTTGCCAGAGGCGTCACGGCGATCTCGGCGGCGGGTGGCTATCACACCTGCGCGCTGACGAGTGCGGGCGGCGTCAAGTGCTGGGGTTCGAACGGCCACGGCGCACTCGGCGATGGAACCACGGACGAACGACACGAACCGACGGATGTGAAGGGGCTCGCCAGCGGCGTCGGGCGGCACTGAGTAGTGCAACCTTTTTGTTGCTTATGGGTGGGGCCGCTCCCCTCCATATCACGCCACAGCGGCCGCTGCAGTCCTCGCCGTCTTGACAGGCAATTTCTGATTGGCAATCGCCTCGCTGACTTTGACACTGACGAGACGCGAGACACCCGGTTCGCCATGGTCACTCCGTGCAAAACTAAGTGGACCCCACCGGACGAACGAGCAAGTCGACGTCTTGAGTCGTCAGAGGTGCACCCTGGAGCACGGCGGCCGTGGCCCCAACAACGATTGCGTCGAGCTTCGATGCTTCGAGGGCGCGTGCGACGCTTTCGACGAAGTCCTCGTCAGAAGACGAACCCACCGCCGTCTCGCCGCTTCAAGAGGAAACGCTTGCCCGTGCCGAACGGGCGAAGCAGACTCGTAAGGATTGTCACCAACGTTTGCTCGTCCATATCTGGGACTGAAGCACGAACGCGCACGCGTGCCTCATCGACACGCCGCGCGAGCTCATCCCCGTTAGAAGCCACGGAGGTCTTCTCCAGCGTGGCCGTTTCCTTCCACATGCCCCAAAAATACAGCTGAAACAAAACCGACGCCATGAAAAAGCACCGGGCTGTTGGGTCGGTGCATAGACCAAATATTATATCATCGATGCGATCACATCCATGATCCAATAACTACAAAGGTAAAGGATCCAAGAACGACAAGAAGGGTTTTAATAAAGACGGTTGCGATTCGGATCAAGCCACAGCAGCCGAAGCAGTCCTCGCCGTCTTGACAGGCAATTTCTGATTGGCAATCGCCTCGCTGACTTTGACACTCACGAGGCGCGAGACCCCCGGCTCTCCCATGGTCACCCCATGCAGTACATCCACGAGCTGCATCGTCTTCTTGATATGCGTGATGAGAATAAATTGGGATTTGTCCGTCATTTCGCGAATCAATTCGCAATAACGACCCACGTTCGCGTCGTCCAACGGAGCATCCACTTCGTCCAAGACGCAGAATGGGGAAGGCTTGATTTGGAAGATGGCGAAGATGAGGGACACCGCGGTGAGGGCTTTCTCGCCGCCGCTCATAAGCTCAATGCTCGAAAGTTTTTTGCCTGGCGGCTGCGCGATAATCTCAATACCGGTTTCGAGCATGTCGTCCGGGTTCGTCAGGCGAAGCTCCGCGCGGCCGCCGCGGAACATCTTAAGCGGCCCCATCCGCGCCGCTCGCTGCGCTCGCTTGCGCCGCCTTCCCCTTGTCACGTGCTCGTCAGGCGGACCGAAGCGGTCCGCCTTCCTGCGCACGGACGGGGAAGGCCCTCGCCTCTGGCACACTCGTCAACCTGACATCTTCGGGAGCGCCTGGTGCGAGCATGACATCGGAAGTCAGTGCCACTGCTCCGCGATTTGGTCCGCAATCTCTGTCACACTTTTGAACGCCGTGCGCACCCGGTCCACATCACGATCAAACAGTCCAGCAGCGATTGGCCCCCACGCTTTGCCCTCTTTCTCAAACTCTTTCCGAAGATCAGCAATAGGCCCATATTCGCCATTGCTTCCCATTCCCCGATTCCGCAACGCGAAGGATCCGGTTGTCCGTTGTCCTGAGTCGAACGTTATGAGAGCGAGGATGATCTCGAATCGGTCAAAATTTCCTTCGTACTCAGTATCCGATACGCGATCATCTCGACCCAGCTCACGGAGGAATTCAAACATCAGCTCGCTCCTTGGCAGCTTGCTGTCCTCGAAGCGCTTCGTGTTGCGGAGCATGTTGAGATCCATCACGGAGTTGATTCCAAACCGACGGATAAATGGGATATTCTCTTGGGAGTCACCCCTGAAAACGGGACGAACCGTAACGGCCGCGAGGTTGCCATAGTGATTCCCCAGGATTGCCCCAAACGCTGCTGCATTCATGACAAGCATCCCGGGCACTTGCTGTAGCTGGATCATCTCCTTGTGGCCGTAGCCGCTTCTCACGTAGTTGTTGGCGACGCGTTCAACGCTTGTGGTCCACAGCTTTTCCTGCGCTACGTCACCATAATAACAACCTGTGAAAAGCAAGTGCATCAAGGGACGACAGCACTCGAAATAGGCTTGCAAGCGATCAAGATAAGCGTCTCCCTGATCGAGTCGTTTCGGATTGAAGCGGTCGGCCGTGATCTGAGCGATGGTTTCCTTGGTCACCTTCGTGATCAGATCGGACAATCTTATTCGGTGCTCTGGGGAAGTCAGGTATCGCTTCAATGCTCCAACCGATGCAGTCACGGGATCGGCGGCCTGATTGCCCAATAGCAAACCGTTTCCCTCGTCGATGGTGTCAGGGGAAGGAAGAGCACGAACGACTTCTGCCAAACCTGTGAGAGCTTCTTCTGCCGATTGAAAGCGCTCATCGAGGTCCTTCTCCGTAAGGCGACCGAGATAGGTTCGCCATTCTTCTCTCTTGGGTAGTTCGGGACCAGAGCCGATCCCTGGCGCAGTCCCCGTAAGAAGCCACGCAGCGAGTTTTCCCAGCGAATAGAGATCGGACCGAGCATCCGCACAATGTGCATCCTGAAGCATCTCGGGCGAAGCCCAAGTGAACGTCCCGCCGCTCGTCCCTGTTCGCGTCAATCGACCAATCTTCGAGGCATCAGGATCCGTGACGTAGCCCCAATCGGCCACGACCCACTGCCCGCGTGTTCGCAGGATGTTTCCCGGCGAGAGATCGCGATGCACGTAACCCCGTCGATGGGCAGCGCCGAGTCCAGCGAGCACCTCTTCGAGGAAGCGCGCGACGTCATGTTCCGAGAGTTTCGTTCGCTCGTGAACTTCACCGAGGTTTCCCTCTGCCACCTCGGTTGCAAACCACGTGAACGACTCGCGATCCCAATCCAATAGACGCATGATATTGGCGTGTGAGAGCTTACGCTGGACATCGATCTCTCGACGGATTCGCCCCAGCGCCTCATTCCCCTGCCGGCTGATCTTCAGAGCGACGGTATTTCTCGAAGGGATATGGGTCGCACGATAGACGTCTGCGAAACCACCTGTACCGATCAATGAGCCCTGTTCGTAGTCGTCAAATGCCCCCATCGCTTTCCCCTTTAGCTCAATATTATAACTTTACATGTTAAGGACCCGACGCCCCGGCACGTCTGCGAGCTTCAAATTCCCAGGCGGGTTGTTGTCGTCTCGACGCACAAGCACGGTTAGCATGCCCAGTGCCAACTCTCGGCCGAGCGATCCCCCGTGGCTGCGCCCTATCCCCATATCAAGCGACGGCGGCGGCGGTCGTCCTCGCAGTCTTGACAGGCAATTTCTGATTGGCAATCGCCTCGCTGACTTTGACACTCACGAGGCGCGAGACCCCCGGCTCTCCCATGGTCACCCCATGCAGAACATCCACGAGCTGCATCGTCTTCTTGATATGCGTGATGAGAATAAATTGGGATTTGTCCGTCATCTCGCGAATCAATTCGCAATAACGGCCCACGTTCGCATCGTCCAAGGGAGCATCCACTTCGTCCAAGACGCAGAATGGGGAAGGCTTGATTTGGAAGATGGCGAAGATGAGGGACACCGCGGTGAGGGCTTTCTCGCCGCCGCTCATGAGCTCAATGCTCGAAAGTTTTTTGCCTGGCGGCTGGGCGATAATCTCAATACCGGTTTCGAGCATGTCGTCCGGGTTCGTCAGGCGAAGCTCCGCGCGGCCGCCGCGGAACATCTTCGGGAAGATCTCCTGCAAGCGCGCATTGACGGCGATGAATGTCTCCTCGAAAAGCTTTTTGCTCTCGCGGTTCATCTGGCCAATGGCCTGCTCCAGATCGGCCATGGCCTTGTCGAGGTCGGTCTTCTGCTCCGTGTAGAATGCAAATCGCTTTTCGGCTTCTTCGTATTCGCGCGTGGCGTCGAGGTTTACCGCACCCATGCGATCGATGAGGTCGGTGAGTTCGGCGACGCGCGTGCGTGACTCGGCGTCGGGCGGCGGCCTCAGGTGATAATCACCAACGACGCGACCGAGCTCGAGTCCGCGGAATTTTTCGCGGATGCCTTCGAGCAGATGCGTCATGGCGAGCTCTCGCTCGCGCAAGGCCATCTCGTGCTGGGCAAGAGATCCCCTTACGCCGTCGGCGCGGACGCGTAGATCCTTCAAGGCGGTTTCGCGATCCTGCAAGCCAACTCGGAGTGCCTCGAACGCGGAACGCTCCTCTGCGAGCACGTCGTGTGCGACCTTTGCTGATGCAGCCGCTTCACCGAGACGCTCGCGATGAACGGCGAGCGCGGCAGCGGTCTCGCTCATCGCGTGCGCACCGTCGGCGAGCTCGGATGCAAGGCGGGCTTCACGCTCACCGAGTTCCGCCTCGCTGCGCGTAAGGCGTGAGAGCGTGCCGCGTGCCGCCGAAAGTTTCTCGCGTGCACCGGCGAGCGCCACTTTGCGATCCATGACGAGCGCCTGTTGCGCAACTACTTGGTTGCGCCAATCGGCGGCATTCGTTTCGGCCTGCGCGATCTGCTCGCTCACGGATGCGAGCTCGGCGCGTGCGGTCTCGAGCACCTCGGTGGTCGTCGCGCGCTCGGCGTCGGCGGTGACGGCGGCGAGCCTCAGATCCTCGAGCTCGGCGTCGATGGCTTCGATCCGCTTGGCATGCGCGTCCGCTTCGCCCTCGGCCGCCGCGCGATCCTTCTCGGCGTGCACGAGCGAAAGTTCGCTCTCGTGAGCGTCCTGGCGTGCGCGCTCGAGCGTCCCCTGCGTTTCGCCAATTTGCGTGCGCAGCGACTGATGATGCGCGAGGCGCTCGCTGACGAGAGCGTCCAGGCGCACGACCTCGCTCGATAGCTCGCGCATCTCGCGCGAGAGTTCGAGCATGTGTGCGGCGGCTTCCTCGCCCGTTCCACCGGAGACGCGCCCGTCCGTGTGAAATACCGTGCCGTCGCGCGTGATGATGGGCGCGTCGAGCTCGAGGCGCACGCGCAACGCAGTGTCGACGTCGTCGACCACCACGGCGTCGCCGATGACGGCGCGCACGAGCGCCTCGTCCTCCGGCGCGTAATGCAACATGTCGGCGAGGCGTCCGACGACGCCGTCACTGCACGCAAATCCGCCAACGCGGCCGGCGACGTGGCGTGGATGACGAGGCACGATGGTCGCGCGCCCTTTTTGGCCGTCCGCCAGGGCAGACAAGAGCGAGATGCCGCGGCCGAGGTCGTCGACGACGACGTCTTCGAGGTGGTTGCCGAGCAGCGCCGCGAGAGCCCCGGTCAGATCGGCGGGGGCTTCGATGCGATCGGCGAGCAAGCCGAGGATCGCCTCGTGATTGGTCTCGACGAGCGCTTTCGGACCAGCACCGATGCCCTCGTGCCGAGCGTGCATTTCGGTGAGCGCGTAGAGGCGCGAGTGCTTCTTCGATGCCGTCGTCTTTGCTTCGTCGAGAGCGCGCTCGCTCTCGGCAATGGCTTGCCTCAAACCCGCGAGGCGATCTTCCAGGTCGCTCTTCTCTTCGGCCGTCGTGATCTTGCCGCTGCGCAGATCGTCGATGATGAGTGCGAGCTCGCTCGCACGCGCGCGAAGTTCGAGGACGCTGCCTTTGCGCTCGCCGCGCTCGGACGTCAGGCGCTCCTGTCGCGCGAGTACGTCGTGTTTGCGGCGTTCCAGCCCTTCGAGCTTTGCCTCCGAGCCCGCGATTTCCGCGTGCGCTTGGCTCGCGGTTCGTTGCAGCAGGGCGACGTGACGCTCCGCGCTCTCTTCTTCGGCGCGGAGTTCGGCGAGCCGGCCTTCGTGGCTTGCGACGACGCTCGCCTCGCCATTCTCACTCTCTTCGAGAACCGCGACATCGCTCTCGACCGCCACGCGCTCGCTCGCGATCGAAGCCACCTGACTTTTGACTTCCGTGAGCTCCGCGTCGGCCTGCTGCTCGCGACGGCGCAGGCTCTCGAGCCGGTCGTTCGCGCGATCGATCGCGGCCTCCTCTGCGCGGACATCGTTGTCGGCTGCGAAGGACGCGGTGTTGGCGTGCTCGACCCGATCCTCTGCGGCGAGCACTTGCTGGTGCACGTCTTCGAGTTCGGCTTCGCGCGCGATGAGACTGTTCTTTGCTTCGTCGGACTCGAGCGCGAGTCGCTCGACTTCGCCGCCCTCGAGCGTGATCCAGCCGCGGAGTTCGAGGAACTTGTGGGATGCGTCGTGAAGCTGGAGATCTTCGAGCTCCTTGCGATACGCGAGATAGCGCTCTGCTTTCGCGGCTTGGCGCTTGAGCGATCCCAAGTTTCGATCGATCTCCCGGATGATGTCGCCGACGCGAAGCAAGTTTTGCTGCGTGAGCTCCATCTTGCGTTCCGCCTGCTTTTTCCGGCTCTTGTACTTCGTGATGCCGGCCGCCTCTTCGATGAGCAAGCGACGATCTTCGGGTTTCGCGCTGACGATGAGGCCGATCTTTCCTTGCTCGACGATCGAATACGCCTTGGTGCCGACGCCCGTGCCGAGAAACAGATCGGTGACGTCCTTCAGGCGGACGGTGGTCTTGTTGATCAAGTACTCGCTGTCGCCGTTGCGATAGAGGCGGCGCGTGACGGCGATCTCCGGGTAGTCTTTGTATTCGAGCGGGACGTCGACGGGATCGTCGTTCTCGAAGGTGAGCGTGACCTCGGCGAAGTCGGCGGACGTGCGCGACTCCGAGCCGTTGAAGATCACGTCCTCCATGCTCTTGCCGCGGAGGTGCTTCGCGCTCTGTTCGCCCATACACCAGCGAATGGCGTCGACGATGTTCGACTTGCCGCAGCCATTCGGGCCGACGATGCCCATGATCGCGTGGTCGAAGGTCACTACGGTTCTGTCAACGAACGACTTGAAACCGCTGAGCTCGATGCGCTTAATTCTCATGATTCTCCGGAGCGCCACACAGGACAAGCGAACTCGCGCCGGCCCTACGTCGGACGTAACGTCACTTCACATACCGTCAGTGTTCAGTGGCTACGCCTGAACGTCCGCGCAAGCAAGCCTAATTTACAGCCTTGACAGCGCGAAGCCGTGACGCATACCTCCTGCCGCGTCCAGCCCATGCCGACTTACGAATACGTCTGTACCGATTGTTCGAATCACTGGGAGGAGATCCAAAAGATCACCGAATCCCCCGTTGAAGTTTGCCCGAAGTGCCAGAAGCACACTGCCCAGCGCCAGATCAGCGGCGGCAACTTCATCTTGAAGGGTGGCGGTTGGTACGCCGATCTTTATTCGTCATCGGCCAACAAGAAGCCGTCGGACAAGCCTCAAGAGTCGGCAGCGCCAAGCGGCGCGAGCTCAACGAACGGCAGCGCGGACAACTCCGCGAGCACCACCGCGAGCTCAACGAGCAGCGCTTCGAGCTCCGCGAGCTCGTCGAGTTCATCGTCGTCGAGCAGTAGCAGTGGCTCATAGAGCAGCAGCGAGATCGCACGAGAAAGCGACTCGCGCGCAATGCTTATAGAGAGACACCATGGTCGACAAACGTCGCGAAGTGGAGGAGCTGCGCCAAGAGATCGGCAAGCTCGACGTAACGCTCCGCACGACGCTCGAGCGCCGCGCGCGGCTCTCACGAAAGATCGGTGAGCTCGGAAAAACTGCGGGGATTGCGCTGCCCTCCGGCGCAGAGATGGATCGATGGATGGAGGGTGCCACGGGCGACATGCCTGCGGCCGCCATGCGCGAGATCTTCCGCGAGATCCTGGCGACGTGTTTGTCGCTCGAGCGGCCCGTGGTCGTCGCGTTTTCTGGTGCCGAGGGTTGCTTCGTGCATGCTGCCGCACGGAGCAGATTCGGAGTCCTTGCAGAATACACGTCATGCGAAACCATCGCAGCAACGCTCGAGGAGGTCGCGCGCGATCGCGCAGGTTATGCCGTCGTTCCGTTCGAGACGCGCACCGACGGTCTCTCGCAAGCGACGATCATGGCGCTTGCGTCGAGCGATCTGAAGATCGTGCTCTCTTTCGAAACCGTGGAGAACCTCCAGCTCGCGAGCAAGGCGGACTCGATGGCGGAGATCGACAAGGTCTACGCCATGGCGAAAGATCGGGCGCACTCGGCGCGGTATCTCGCCAAGGCCCTTTCTTCCGCGCAGCTCTTGGACGTGGCAACGCCCATGCTGGCCTGCCAGCTTGCAGCCGCCGATCCTCGCGCGGCGGCACTCGCGCATGAATCCATCGCGGTCGAACAAGGTCTCCACGTGCTCGATCGCAACGTGCGCGACGACGGCGAAGAGCGCGTTCGCTATGCGGTCATCGGCACGCGCCCGTCCACTCGTTCAGGCAACGATCTCACGGCGATCGTCTTCGCGGTCAACGACTCGCCCGGCGCGCTCCACGACGTGCTTCGTCAGTTCGCGGAACGCGGCATCAACCTGACGAAGATTCAGTCGCGGCCGACGCAGGGCGCGACATGGCAGTATCTCTTCTTCATCGAGGTGCAGGGGCACGCCACCGATCGGCCCATCGTCGGCGCGCTCGAAGAGCTTCGCCGGCACGCGCGGTATTTCAAGGTGCTCGGCTCGTATTCCGTTTGAGCCCCGCCCGCATCTTCTCCTCGAACGCCCACCACGTTTGCTGTGCGCGCACGTTGTGAACCGCGAACGCGTTGCCCACGTTCTCGAAGACGGGCGTGACGGTCTTGACCACCTCGCTCCGCGGTCTGGCGTCTTGCCATGGTGCCTCCCATCGTGGCTCCCCTGCCCGCGCGCCGGAAGGCGGGCGCTTCGCCCGCCTGACGAGCACGAGGCCAAGGGGAGCGCGCGCGGTGAGCGCAGCGAGACGCGCGGAGGGGTCTCCAACTGAGCTTCGCCGGCACGCGCGGTATTTCAAGGTGCTCGGTTCCTATTCCGTTTGAGCCCCATCCTCGCAACCAATCAGTTGCACTCTTCGTCCCCCACTCAAGGCGAAATCAAAAACACCAGCCACATGGACAGCAGTATCAGGTGCACCACGCCCGAGAGCAGGCTGGCGCGGCCTATGCCGTAAGTGATCATTGCCATCAGGAAAGACAGGGCGAGCAAGGTCGATCCGCTCGCGGAAATACCTAGTTCGAGCGGGTTTCCCGTCCACCAGGAGATCAGCGCCACGATAGGTACGGTCAGGCCGATGCTGGCGACCGCCGAGCCGAGCGCGAGATTGATGGATGTTTGCAGACGATCTGCCAGCGCCGCACGCACCGCTGTCGTCGCTTCCGGCATGAGCACGATGGCGGCGACGATCACGCCGACCAGCGCTGGCGGCGCACCCATCGCTGCCACGCCCGCCTGAATGAAGGGCGATACGCCCTTGGCAAGCAGCACGACCGCCACCAGAGCCACCAAGAGCATGATCAGGGAAATGCGCGCCGCGCGCGATGTCGGGCGCGACATCAGCGGTGCCTCCTCTTCTTCCTGTTTCTGCGCGGGCTTGAAATAGTCGCGGTGGCGGATGGTCTGCACGAAGGTGAACGCAACCCAGAGCACCAGACAGCAAACACTGACAAAGGCAAGTTGCGGCCCCGAGTAATACGGACCACGCGAAGCCACCGTGTAGTTGGGCAAAATCAGGGTGATGGAGACCATGGGCAGCAGCACGGTCAGGTATGCTTGCGCACCCTGGGTGTGGAATTCCTGTTCGTGATGCTTGATCGCACCCACCACGATGCAGAGGCCGGCCAATCCATGCAGCACCAGCACCACGACGGCATGGATGGTATCCCGCACCAGCGTCGGTTCCGGATGCTCGCCAAGCATGATGGAAACGATCAACCCGAGCTCGATCACCGTCACCGCCAGCGCAAGGATGACTGCGCCGAACGGCTCGCCAACCCGCGCCGCGATCACTTCCGCGTGATGCACGGCGGTCAGGACGCTGCCCAGCAAAGCCGCCCCGAGGAAAACTCCCGCCAGAACCGAAGTTCCGCCCTTCAAGACCAGCGCCAGCACAAGCACCACCACCGGCATCATCAGATTCCAGTCAGGCCGCCGCAGGGACGCCGCATCTTCGCTACTCATGGTGAACTCCCTTTGATCGAACCGGCATGCTTACCGAAAACCGTTCCCGGTAGTCGAGCAATCCCTGCGTGTTAGGCTGCGCGCCAATGAAAGCCCACTTCCGCTTTGACGCGATCTCATCGTTGGGGCCTGCGCTGCGGTCCTCAAAGCCAAAAGGCTGTTCCGGTCCGCTGCTCGGCCCCGCCTCGACCTCGCGCCAAATCGATTGTGGGCTGCGCTGGATCATTCTGCTCGTGATCTCGCTCTGCCTCGTTGCTTGCGGCGGCAAGGAAGGCGAGGGAGCCAAGGTGCCCGCGGCCGAGAGCGACGCGCTCGCACTCTTGCCCGGCAATGCCATCGGACTCGGCACGGTCGACGCGCGTGCGTTTTTCGGCAGCCAGACCTTTGGTGCGGATCTCGCGAAGCTCGTCGAGAAGTACATGCCCATCGGTCCGGAGTCGGGCTTTCAGGCATCGCGTGACGTCGACCGCGTCACCTTCGGCAGCTACTCGTACCAAGGTGTCGACGTTGCCGCGATCGTCGTCGGACGCTTCGACGAGGCGAAGATCAAACAAGCCGCGACGAATCCCACGGCAACGAAGACGGGGTTCGTTGCATCGCAGTACGCCGGGCACGACATCTTCACTACAAACAACGCTGGCTTCACGCTGCTGTCGGACACGATGGCGATCGCCGGAACGGAGAGCGGTATTCGTCGCGTGCTCGAGCGCATTCAAGACAGGCGCGTCAAGCGCGATGTCGCGCCGTGGATGATTCAGACCGTCGAGACGCCGGGGGCTGCATTCGCGGTTGCCGGCGACTTCACCACGAACCCGCTTCCGCCGGACGTGATGCGGCAGATCCCGATCCCGTTCATGCAGAATCTCAGAGCCGCGCGAGTCGTCGGCACGTTCAAAGATCAGGCCGTGCAGCTCGCTGGCAGCATGACGTATCCGGACGGAGCTTCCGCCGAGAGCGCATCGCAGTCGGTGAGCAAAACACTCGCGATGTCGAAGTTGTTTTCGATCTTCGGCATCAAGATCCTCGCGTCCGACGTGAAAGTGGACGCCTCCGACGTGCAGATCATGCTCCGTGTCGACGATCAGTCGCTGCGTCAGCTACTTGCATCGGCGCCCCTCTGGCTAGGCCAATAAGGTAGAAGGCGTTTCCTTATGACCACGAT
The DNA here is from genome assembly GCA_009781005.1 of Polyangiaceae bacterium. Taxonomy (GTDB): domain Bacteria; phylum Myxococcota_A; class Polyangia; order Polyangiales; family Polyangiaceae; genus Labilithrix. Next base: position 14,190 of record WQYX01000074.1, read on the forward strand.
CGTCGTTCATCCCCAACAAGGATCTCTCCACGGAAGCGTGCCCGTGCCTTCGGACAAGAGCATCGGACACCGCGCGCTGCTCTTTGCCTCTTTGTGCGAGGGAACATCGAGCATCAAAGGCTTTTCGTACGGTGAAGACAACGTCGCAACGGCGAATGCCATGCGCGCGATGGGTGTCGTCATCGACGACGTCAGCTCTTCGCAGGCGCGCACGGGCACCGCGGGCGAGTTGCGCGTCACGGGCAAGGGCTTGTTTGATCTTCGTGCACCGAACGCTTCCATCGATTGCGGCAACTCTGGAACGACCATGCGCCTGCTCACCGGCATCCTCTCGGCGCAGCGCTTCGCGTCCATGCTCATCGGCGATGCATCGCTCTCGCGGCGGCCCATGCTGCGTGTCATCGGCCCGCTGCGTTCACGCGGCGCACGCATCGACGGTGAGCCGCACCCAACGAAGGCGGGCGACGTGTTGCCTCCGCTTCGCGTCCATGCGCTGCCCGAGGGGGCGTTCCTCTCGGCGCTCGAGTACGAGAGCCCCGTCGCGAGCGCACAGATCAAGAGCGCGCTCTTGCTCTCGGGCCTCTACGCTCACGGCCCAACGCATCTCCGTGAGCCCATGCTCTCGCGCGATCACACCGAGCGGATGATGCACGCGCTCGGCGTGCCTCTTCGTGCGGTCGGCACGGTCGTGCAGCTCGAGCCGGCAAACTGGGATGGCGTGATGTCGGGGTTCGAGATCGAGATCCCGGGCGATGCATCGGCGGCCGCATTCATCGTGGCGGCGGCGCAGATCGTTCCGGGCTCGCGCGTCACCGTGCGCGGCGTCGGCACGAACCCGACGCGCACGGGTCTCTACGAGATCGTGCGCCACATGGGCGGCGGGATCGAGATGGTCCCGCACGGCGAGCAGGCCGGTGAGCCGATCTCGGAGATCACGTCGTGGTCGTCCGCGCTTCGCGGCATCGTCATTGGCGGTGAGCTCGTGCCGCGCGCCATCGACGAGATCCCGATCGCGTGCGCGCTCGCGGCTCGCGCGCACGGCACGACCACGATCCGCGATGCGGAGGAGTTGCGCGTCAAAGAGAGCGATCGTCTTGCCACGATGGCGAGCGTGCTCCGCGCATTCGGCGTCACGTGCGAGGAGCTTGCAGACGGCCTCGTCATCGAAGGCACGCAGGCACCGCTCAAGCCCGCAACGATCGACAGCCGCGGCGATCATCGCATCGCCATGACCGCCGCGGTGCTCGCGCTCGCCGGTAAAAGTCCTTCGACCATCATGGATTGCGACTGCATCGCCACGAGCTTTCCGCGCTTCGTTGGAACGCTCCGCGCTCTCGGTGCGCGCGTCGACGTCTCGTGATAACGAAACGTGCCGTGAGCGTGCGCGCGCGTCCCATCGTTGCCATCGACGGTCCGGCCGGCGCAGGCAAGAGCACCATCGCACGCCGTATCGCCGACGCGCTCGGATACGTTCTCGTCGAGACGGGCGCCATGTATCGGGTCGTCGCGCTCGCGGCTCTGCGCGCCGGTCTCTCCTGGAGCGACGGTGCTCGCGTGGGGCTGCTCGCACGCGATCTGGTCGAGCGCCGCGCGCTGTCACTCGAGCGTAACACGATTTTAGGAATTCGTGTCACGCTCTCGGGCGAGGACGTGTCCGACGCGATTCGCACGCCCGAGATCGCGCAGGGCTCGAGCCTCGTGTCGGCGCATGCTGCGGTGCGCGCCGCCCTCCTCGATTTGCAACGGCAAGCCGGTCGTGACGGCGGCGTGGTGCTCGAAGGGCGCGACATCGGAACCGTGGTCTTCCCAGATGCGGAGGCGAAGTTTTTCCTCACTGCAAGTCCGGAGACGCGCGCGCGCCGCCGCTACGACGAACTTGTTGCAAAGGGAGAGATCGTCACGTTCGCGCAGACGCTCGCCGACGTGAGGCGTCGCGACGCTCAAGACGAGAGGAGGGAAGTGGCGCCCCTCAAGAAGGCAGAGACTGCCATCCTCGTCGACTCGACGAATATGTCGATCGACGAAGTCGTCCGGCAGATGGTCGCGCACGTGAAGGCAGTGAGCGCGCCAACTTGAAAGCGGTGATTCGCGTCCTGATCGTTGCGTTGTTTGCGCTGGTCGCTGCGTGCAGTGTGCATCCATCGGCTCCGGCATCGTCGCCACGCGCACTCGAAGCACAGTGGCAAGACGTCTTCGATGGGACGCCGGAGCTCTTCGCGATCATTCGCCCGCAGGCGATGAAGCGCGACGCCGTTTATGGTGCGCTCTTCAAGTCCGTGCTGCGCGTCGCGCAAGCCGAGAGCGAGATGACGGGCGTGACGGCGCTCGAAGCCGCCGAGGGTTCGGAGGAGATCCTCATCGGGATTCGTCCGAGCGACATCGACGCCGCCGCGGAACAAGACGCCGCCATCGTGCTCCGCCACGTGCCAGCGAACCTCGATCCAGAGAAGATGCTCGATCCATCGGGGCGTCCGCTCTTCCGGCTCGTCGCCGAGCGCGCAAACGTGCAGGAGCTCCTCGCGCAGCGTGGCGTGCAGAATGCATCGATTTTCGTGCTGGCCGATCGCACGTGGGTCATCGCCATCGGACGTGCGCGCGATCGCGCGCGCCTCGCGTTCGTGTCGCCGCTGGGGCGCCCCGTTCCGAAGATCGATCCGGGTGCGCTCGCCGCTCTGCGCCTCGACGCGAGCACGTTCCGCCGTAGCCCTCGGCTCACGGAGAGCGCCGCGTTCGGACCGCTCGTTCGGCATTTGAACAGCATGTCCATCGCGCTGTCGCCGGGCAAAGGCGGCGTCGTGGCGACGCTCGCTTACCGAGACGAGGACGCAAGCGCGTTGGCTGAACTGCACGCCAAGCGTCTCGTCCGCGAGCTCGCGCAGAGTGAAGCCGTACGAGGCGAAGCGCAGCCCAGCGAAAAGGGCAAGAGCAACGCGCCGGGGCGGTGGGCATGGCTCAAGGACACGCCGATCACGCGCGAGTCGAACGTGGTGCGCATGCGCATCGCCGTTCCGCTTCGATTGCTCGAAGAGTTACCGAACGCGAAGCCCAGCGATTTCACATTTTGAAGAGGGAACCCCTCCGCGCGGCATCGCTTCACTTCCTGCGAGACACGGGTGCCCTACCGTGCGATCTTTGCACGGACGCTTGTGGAATCAATCGCTCTCAACGCCGTCTGCCCGTACTACACGATGTACCCGCTTGACTTCCCGCTGCGAGTGCTGAAGCAGTACGGCAAGGCTGGCAAGTGGGTGATCGATCCGTTCTGCGGGCGCGGGACGACGAACTTCGCGGCGCGTTTGCTCGAAATGCCCTCGGTGGGTGTGGACAGCAGCCCAGTTGCGGCCGCTCTCGCGCAGGCCAAACTCGCGTCAGCGGAACCCGATCGTATCGTCGCAAGCGCGCGATCCATCCTCACGATGGCGAAGGAGCCTACCGAGGTGCCCAAGGGCAAGTTCTGGAAGCTCGCCTTTCACGAGGAGACTCTCCTCCAACTCTGCCAACTGCGGAAGGCGCTGCTAGCCGAGTGCTCATCGCCCACGCGCATCCTGCTGCGGGCAATCATTCTTGGAGCTCTGCACGGCCCACGACCGAAGGGGACGCCATCGTATTTCTCGAATCAGTCTCCAAGAACGTTTGCCCCTAAACCAAACTACGCGGTTAAGTTCTGGACCGAGCGGCAAATGCGTCCCAATAACGTCGATGTCGTTGCCATTATCAAGGCGCGGGCCGAGCGCTATCTCGCCGAGCCACCGCCGGACGTCGCGGGCATGGTGCAACTCGCAGATAGCCGTGACGCGAATACTTTCAATCACGTACCCAAGGCGTGTCTCGTGGTGACGTCGCCGCCGTACTACGGCATGCGAACCTACCTGCCGGATCAGTGGCTTCGCCTCTGGTTCCTAGGCGGCCCCGACTACGTCGAGTATCGCCAATCAGCGCAGCAGCTCGAACACACAGGCATAGAGCACTTTGCCTCCGAGATGAGGCGCGTCTGGAAGAACGTTGCCGCACATACGACGAGGAACGCGCGCCTCATCATCCGCTACGGAGGCATCCACGACCGCGACGCGAAGCCGATGGACGTGCTGAAGTCATCGCTGATCAATTCCGGGTGGAGGGTGGTGACCGCGAAGGCCGTGCCGGATTCGGAGAGAGGTCGTCGCCAGGTGCGCCAGTTTCAGACGACTCCGAAGAAAGGCGTCACCGAGTACGATGTCTACTGCCACCGAGCATGACGAGGAGCGTTTCAGTGCCGAAGGGACATCAGAAGCGACCGGCGGCGAGTGCCAAGACGCAGCAGGCAGCGGCGAGCCATCTCCTCGAGTTCGAGAAGGTCTCGTTCGATGACGAAGTGAACAGGCCCAAGGCTACGGACGAAGAGCTAAACAGCCGCTATGCGAAGGGCGAGATCCGCATCGTTACGGAGCAGGCTCGGTACCCGCTCGCCGGCATCCTCGCGATGTTGCAGGAGACAATTGAGAGCGAGGAAGGCAAGAAAGAGCTCCGATACAAGCTCGATCCCGAGTATCAACGTCGACATCGGTGGAGCGTCGAGAGGAAGTCGAGACTCATCGAGTCGTTCTTGATCAACGTGCCGGTGCCACCAGTCTTCCTGTACGAGCGCGACTTCGCTCGCTTCGAAGTGATGGACGGACGCCAGCGTCTGACCACGTTGAGCGACTTCTATGCCGACAAGTTCGAACTCACCAAGCTGCAGTACTGGTCGGATCTCGATGGCCGAAAGTACTCGCAGCTCCCGTCGAAGGTCCGCGAGGGCATCGATCGCCGGTACATCTCGTCGATCATTCTCCTCAAGGAGACGGCGGCCAGCGAAGAGCAAGCCGCGATGCTCAAAAAGATGGTCTTCGAGCGCCTAAACTCGGGCGGCGTGAAGCTCGCTAAACAGGAGACGCGCAACGCAGTCTACAACGGCCCGTTGAACAGGCTGTGCCTCGAGCTCTCGGAGAACGAGAAGTTCCGACGTATGTGGGGTATCCCTCTCGACCCCAAGCCAGAGGAGAAGGACGCCGACGAAGAGGCGGACGAGATCATCGACGAGTCGACGACGGCCGGTTCACATATGTTCGAGAAGATGGGAGACGTGGAGCTCGTGCTGAGATTCTTCGCCTACCGGAAGATCGGCGAGTTCAAGGCGGGGCTGAACAAGATTTCGGAGTTCCTCGACCAATTCATCTTGGCCGGAAACAAGTTCCCGGAGGATGGCCTGGCGACGTACCGCAGAATGTTCGAGGCGGCCGTCGACTTCCTCTGGGACGTGCTTGAGGACGAAGCGTTCACCGTGCTCGATCCTTCGAAGCGACGACCGACAAAAATCGTCTACGACCCGCTCATGTTCGCCGCAAACAGCCCGAACGTGGTGCCTCACCACGCCAAGCTCGTAACAAAGAAGGCCGTGCTCCGCGAAGAGCTGAAGGCGATGTACGCGAGGAACCATGCGCTTTTCTCCGGTCGTCGCACGAACTTCAAGGACTCCCAGGACCGCAACCGTTGCGTGAGTGAGACCTTTGCTGCCGCGATCGCAAAGACAAAGAAGCTCTGATCGCGACGGAGTCTGCCGGTGCGTTCCACGTTGGATGAGTTCACGAAAGAGTTGGCTGATCTGAAGGCACTGGTGGAGTCGATCGATCCCGTGAACTTGGCGCTCGAAGGACACCAAAACTCCCTGGTGCGCCAGTACGTATCGGTCAGACGTCGATTTGACTACGCCGCATTCGCTGTCGCCTTGTACACATCGTTCGAGAAATTCATCGAGAACTTGGTCGCCGCATTCGCAGTCATCGAGTCCGGTCGCCTTCAGTACACCGAGCTTCCAGAAAAACTCGTGAAAAAGCATCTCTCTAAGACGGCGGAGATGCTGTCACGCGGACATATCGGAGAAGGGCGCTACGTCGGTCTGACCGAGCTCGATATCGTGAAAAACCTGTTCGAATGCCTGAACGGCATCAGACCGTACACGCTGAACAAGAACGCGGTAGTTGCGCACGACTTGAACTTGCGCGTCGACGAAATCAATAAGCTCTTTGCGGCAGTCGGCATCGAGCACATCTGCAAACGCGTTCGCCAATCAGACGCGCTTCTCGAGTGGTATTGCCAGGCGAAGGAGTTGGACATTGACCCGCGGGACGGCGTACCAGCAACGACAGTAGAGGAACGCATCAACGACATCGTCGAACGTCGGAACCAAATTGCGCATCGTGGGGGAAACCCTGATGACCTGCCTGGAGTGGACGGGATGAACGACGCGCTCGGCTTCATTGAGGCGTTTTCGAGATCCGTCTTCGCGCACACCATCAGTCGCTATCTCCAGAACCATCACGCGGCATCTGCCAAGAGTGTCCAACTCACGCAACGCCACGGTGACGGCCCCCATAAGAACGGGACGATTGTGGTAGTCGAGAAGCCGGCGCAGGGAATCTTCGTCGGCCAGCCCGTCTTCGTGCTCGTCGTTACTACCGGCGCGCGATGGGGGCGCATCCAGAGCATCCAGATCGACAGAGCCACCGTCGATGCTTTCGAGCCGAGCATGGCCGCAGCAAATGGCGTAGGTGTCGCATTGGATTTCAAGTGCCCGAAAGACACCCCGCTCGTCGCCCTCGATGCAGATGACGACGTTGTGTGGGGTCCACAGGGAACGGCGCCTGCCGCGTGAGCCTCGCAGGAGGCGTGCCTTGCGCGCCGACGAGCACATGACAAGGCAGCGCAGCGAGCGGATGGGGCTACTCTACGTGCGCAGCTACCGCAGGCATCGCGCAGCGCATCAGGTTAGCAAAGGCGTTCGCTTTGACATATGAGACTCCGTGAGGTAATGGGCGCGTCCCCAAGTTTTTGCCTTGGTGCGACTACGCGGCCAAGGCACGAGCGCACGGGAGAAAGGCCCCTTCAGCTCTTCATGAGCAAAGGGTGACACGAGGCTAACCCACGACCAATGACCACTGAAACCGTCAAGTCCGAGCAAGGAGGAATGGATTCCTTCGCTGCTCTTTTCGAAGCGTCGGTCTCCGGCGGCGAGTTCGGCAAAGAGGGCGAAATCGTCCAAGGCACAGTCGTCGCCGTCCAGCGCGACAACGTCATCATCGACATCGGCGGCAAGAGCGAGGGCATGATTGGCCTCGCCGAGTTTACGAGTGCAGACGGCACCGTGACCGTGAAAGCGGGCGATCGGATCGACGTCTATATCGAGAGCCGCGAGAACGACGACGGCCTCGTCACGCTCTCGAAAGAGAAGGCGGACAAGATGAAGGTGTGGGATGAGATCTCGGGCGCGTGCGAACGCGACGAGCTCATCGAGGGCACCATCAGCCAGCGCGTCAAGGGTGGCTTGTCGGTCACCATCAAAGGTGGCGTCAAGGCATTCCTTCCCGGGTCGCAGGTGGACCTCCGCCCAATTCGCAATTTGGACAAATTGATTGGGCAAACTTATCAATTCAAGGTCATCAAGTTTAATAAGAAACGTGGCAATATCGTTCTTTCGCGCCGCGTTCTGCTCGAAAAAGAGCGCGACGAGCAGAAGACCAAGACCCTCGAAACTCTCGAGGAGGGCAAGGTCGTTCACGGCGTCATCAAGAACATTACCGAGTACGGCGCGTTCGTCGATCTCGGCGGTATCGACGGCCTACTTCATATTACGGATATGTCGTGGGGCCGCGTCAACCACCCCGAAGAACTCTTCAAGGTGGGCGACGAAGTCACCGTCAAGGTGCTCAAGTACAACCCCGAAACCGAGCGCGTCAGCCTCGGCCTCAAGCAGACTCAGGAAGATCCCTGGAGCCATGCCGAAGAGGCATTCCCGCCGGGCAAGAAGGTCCACGGCAAGGTCATGTCGATTACCGACTACGGCGCGTTCGTCGAGCTCGAGCCGGGTGTCGAAGGCCTCATTCACGTCAGCGAGATGAGCTGGACCAAGAAGGTCAAGCATCCGTCGAAGCTGCTCGAAGTCGGTCAGGAACTCGACTGCCAGGTTCTCGAAGTCGACGCGAAGTCCAAGCGCATCTCGCTCGGTCTCAAGCAGCTCGAGCCCGATCCCTGGACGATCTTCACGGAGAAGTACTCGCCCGGCGATAAAATCGGCGGCAAGGTCCGCAGCATTACGGACTACGGCGTCTTCATCGGCATCGAAGAAGGTGTCGACGGCATGGTTCACAAGAGCGACTTGTCGTGGACGGCGAAGGTCAATAACCCCGCCGATCTCCACCATAAGGGCGATGACGTCGAGGCGATCATTCTCTCCATCAATCACGACGAGAAGAAGGTCTCACTCGGTATCAAGCAGCTCTGGGATGATCCCTGGCCGAATATCTTCAATGAGCTGCCGCCCGGCAAGGTGGTGGACACGAAGGTCGTTTCCCTCGTCGACTACGGCGTCTTCGTTCGCATTCGTGAGGGCGTCGAAGGTCTCATCCCCACGAACGAACTCGTCGAACGCAAGGACGAGACGGACGCGGTGAAGCCGTACGAAATCGGCGACGAGATTCGCGCGGAGATCGCCAATGTCGACTCGCAAGATCGCCGACTGACGCTGTCGATGCGAATTGGCGAGGGCGTGGCCATCGCGGCGAAAGCAGAGAAGCAGCGGGTGTCGGTTGCACCGAAGAAGGGCGAGGAGGCCCCGCGCGCAACGTCCATCGGCGAACTCATCAAGCAGAAGCTCGGTGACAAGCTGGTGAAGAAGGACGACGACAAGGGCGAGGAGTAGCCGCCTTCCAGTCTCGTGAACCGAAAGGCGAAGCGGCGACTCTCCGAAAGAGGGTCGCCGTTTTGCTTTTTGGCTGCGGGCACGATGCCCGCACCTGTTGCATCATGGCCTCGTCGCTGTGTACTCCCATCAAGAGTACAATTGTGCTCCTGCGTAGCTGTCAACACTGGAGTGAAACCGGGGGCGCGCTTTCGCCCTTCACGCCGGACCGCGATTGACCTACGACGCGAACCTCGGCTACTGAGGGCAGCTCTGTTGCGCCCTTTTTTTTTCGGCCGTACCCGCGCCCGATGCATCTCTTTCTAGGCCGCTTTCGATTTGCCGCGATCTCATCGTTGGGGCCTGCGCTGCGGTCCTCAAAGCCAGCAGGCTGTTCCGGTCCGCTGCTCGGCCCCGCCTCGACCTCGCGTCAACTTGAAAGCGGCTTGGCTGCTGAACGATCGCCCGCGCGCCTCGTCGCGCACGCCGCCCAGAGCGAGTTCGACAGCCGTCGCGAGCGAATCGAGGCTAGGGCGGAGCGCGAGCACCGGGCGGAACAGGCTTTGAGGCCTTTGAGCACGGAGCGCAGCGCCCAACCGACGAATCGATTTCGCG
>WQYX01000075.1 GCA_009781005.1 Polyangiaceae bacterium
CCGCCACTGACATCCTGTTCGCTTTTGATAGAGTAGGGCATTCACAATCTCTCGTCTCTCGTACTTTGGCTCTTGCGGCCCTTCTTTTGGTTCGGAAATGAATTCTCGAAGTTGTCCCCACTGCTCCTCATTCAAGTCGGAATCGTAGGGTTTACGCGACATACGACCGCCAGCTACCAAAAAGACCCTTTCTGGGCCAAATTCCTGGTAAACATGCTCTGTGGCCTGATCGACGCGGTGACCATCCCCGACTGGACGACGGTCTGGGTCTTCGAGAACCGTATTGGCGAAGCCGGGGCGCGTGCGCTCTTTCGAAGGCGTATCGGCGCAGTTGCTCAGAGCGTGGAGGGCAGCCGTTGCGAGCGAATCGAGGCTAGGGCGGAGCGCGAGGAGCCCGCGTAAGCGTACTTTTCGTACGTGCGCAGGCACCGCAGCGCCCAACCGACGTATCGATTCGCGCAGCAGGCTGGCGAACTCGCTCTCAAGTGAGGCCACGGTCGGCGTACACGTCCCCGCTTGTACTACCCGGATCGAAGACGGCCTCAAAGTACTGGCTGTCGTGGCGGATGAGCTTGTACTCTCTGTCGACATGGGCCGAGAACTTGTAGCCAAAATAACTCTTGCCGTGCTTCTTTGTCCAGCTGTGTGCGAGCCTTCCCCGCCCGCACCGCACCTTCAAGAGGGGGAGGACGCGCGGCAAACGCCGCGCGGGTGGGAGCACCTAGCGCTACTGCCGGAATACTTCCGGCAGTAGCGCTAAAATCACTGCATGTTGACGTTGTTGGGTGCCTTCGGCAGTGCCTTGCTGGCTGTCAGTACGATATTTCCAATTTGCCTGTAGGCTAGCAGGTTGTTGTTCGGAGTCTGAACCGCGTAGCCCGCGAAGGTCACGCTCAGGTGCGTGGGATCGATCTGGACCGCTGTGGGCGCATACAGGCGTTGCCCAAACCAATCCTGAGTGGGAATCAACGGCTTGTTGGCCGGAATCGTCACGCTGCTTCCATCCAACTGATTCTTCGTCGTGATGGAGTTGATGGAGGCAATGGGACTATTGATATCGTTATAAACTGTCCAGTTTTTTAGATCGGTGGACTCTGCATAACCGATGTAGTGGAAGGCATCGGAATCGCCGTCCAGGCAGTTTCCACCCGCGAACAAGAGCCCCCACAGGCTGCCGTCGCCGTTGACATCGATCAGCGTGCCGCGCGGGCTGATCCAGCGGGTGGCGTTGTAGTCCACCGCCGTCGGATCGTTGAGGCCGGTCACGATGCCTTGGTCGGTGAAGTGGATGCCGTCGGTGGTCGTCGCAAGCCGCACATTCGAGATGTCGTGATTGGTCTTGCCGCTGAAGGGCGCAGCCTTGCACTGATGGGCCGCTGGCATGGCCGTCGTACCCGTGTTGTCGCCGTTCAGGATTTTCTCCACGTACAGGATGGTGGTTGGCTTCAATGGATCGGTATTCGGAACGACAGCCATGATGCCGTCCGGGTGCAGTAGGCCGGTCGTTTGCTGAACCGTAAGAGGATTCGGCGAGGTCGCGGCACCCGTCCGCGCGTCGTTGATCGAATCGATATTCGTCGGCGTTTTGTTCGTATTCCAGATCGGGAACTTGTTCGAGGAGTAGGGCAGCGAAATCACGTACAAAGGATCGGAATCGATATGGCCGTCCGCGCGGTTGAGCATGTACAGCATCTGGCCGTCCGCGGCGCTGGTTCCAGGCAATTGGATGATCGCCGCATGGCCCCAGCCGTTGTCAGCGCTCTTGCCCGAGTTGGTGCCCGTGACGGTCGACGGGCACACGCTGTCGCCGGGATAGAGATCGAATACGGTCTGCATGAAGTACCAGGTTTTTCCGTTGTCGTCGGACTCGGCGGCCACCAGTGCCTCGTCGATATCCTTGGGACGCCAGTCGAATAGGCCAATGATCGGCGTTGCCGTGCCCGTACCGGTATTGGAACTCGGCGTATTGAGGCTCGTATAAACGAGCGGGAAATAGAAGGGCGCCATGGGGACCATAGGGTCCGAAGGTGGCGACACGAACTTGGAAGTCGTCGAGTAATCGATGCGCGTTGGCGAGGCACCCGAATAGTCGCAAAGGCCATAGGCCGTGTCGGGCACATTGGCCGTGGAATTGAACGGGTTGACGTTGGAGAGGATGGTTTCCTTGTTGTTCGGATCTTGCGCGAGATACGTCAAGGTGAAGGGCGTGCCGCCTGCCCCTGCGCCAATGGCTGTTCCCACATTGATTTGTGCCTGTTCCGCCACGACACCCTTGTCGAGCGACCACGTGAGGCTTGCGGGAACCGGGGGCTTAGAGGCGTCGGCGCCACCATCTTCGGTGCTACCGTCCGGAGATGACGCATCATTCGATGAGGCGTCCTCCGAAGATGCATTCTCCGAAGATGCATCGTTCGAGGAGGCGTCCTCCTGTGCCGTATTGGAGTTGTCTTGGACCGGTGATGGATTGGTTGTGTCACCACACGCAGCAAGTGTGATGCCTCCAAGAATCATGATCTCGAACCTGAATAAATTTGATGATCTCATCAATATATACTCCAATCAATGAATCCATGAATGGGTGTTACCTACCCCCCACTTGAGAAGGGACGTGTGATGGAACTGTGGCGGTAGTGTGAGAAGCGTGTGGCTTTGACAGGTCTGCGCTACAAGCGCAGGCGCGCATGGCCGTTCTAGTTGTTGCCGAGAAGCCGAGTGTCGCTCGCGACATCGCGAGCGTACTTGGCGCGCATGCGCGAGGCGAAGGCCACTTTCGCGGTAACGGGTTCGTAGTTAGCTGGGCAGTTGGCCACCTCGTGACCCTCGCACAGCCACACGAGATGAGAGCAGAGTGGAAGCGTTGGCGGCTCGAGGATCTGCCGCTCATCCCCGAGACGTGGCCGCTGGTCGTAGCCGAGTCGACACGCGATCAGTTTCGCGTGGTCGAGACGCTTCTTCGAAACAGCGAAGTACGCGAGATCGTGTGCGCAACAGACGCGGGACGCGAGGGCGAGCTCATCTTCCGTTACATCTACGAGAAGGCGCGATGTAACAAACCCGTCAAACGCCTCTGGATCTCGTCGCTCACGCCCGAAGCGATAGCTGGTGGCTTCCGCGCGCTTCGCGAGAGCAAAGATTTCGATCGGCTAGCTGATGCCGCGCGCGCTCGCAGCCGCGCCGACTGGCTCGTGGGCATGAATCTGTCGCGGTTTTACAGCATCGCGCACGACGATCTTTTGTCGGTTGGTCGCGTGCAGACGCCAACGCTCGCCATGCTCGTTGCGCGCGAGCTCGAGATCCGCGCGTTCGTTCCCGAGGACTACCTCGAAGTCGTTGCCACTTTCGGCCCGTCCGATGGAGAAGGGCCGGCGTACGAAGGCACGTACGTGAAAAATGGGGTGCGAGAGCCTGAGGCGAGGCGCCTTCCAGCGGATGGAAAAGATGCAGAAGTCCTCATCGCCCGCGCGCTTCGCGGGCAGGCGCACATTCTTTCTGTGGATCGCCAGACGCGCAGGCAGCCGCCACCCGAGCTCTACGATCTGACGGACCTTCAGCGGCATGCGAACCGTCTCTACGGCTTGTCGGCCGAGCGCACGCTCAAGATCGCGCAGAGTCTCTACGAAGAACACAAGCTTCTCAGCTACCCACGCACAGATAGTCGCCATCTATCGAGCGCCGTCGCGGTTACGCTGCCCGAGATCGTCTCGGCGATTTCGCAGCCGTATCGATTGCACCTCGCCGAAGGAACGGGCGTCCGCCCCCTTGGTCCTAGATATGTGGATGATGCATGCGTTTCGGATCACCACGCGATCATCCCAACGGGGGCGCCTGCGTCACTACGACTCTCGCTCGACGAGCAGAAGATCTACGATCTCGTTTGCCGACGGCTGCTCTCGGCGTGGCACAGCGACCATGTTTTTGCGGTCACGAACGTCGTCACGACGATCACCGACGGAGACGCCATCGATCGCTATGCGAGCTCCGGCACGAGCGTCGAAGTCGAGGGATGGAAGGTGCTCGACGTACCAGTTGCACGGCCGGCTGCAGGGGCAGGCCCCCGTGCCTGCCCCGCGTTGCCGGGAGGGCTCGCGCAAGGCATGACGCGCCGTGTTCTCGGTGCAAAGTCGGTCGCGAAAAAGACGCGTCCCCCACCCCGGTTGACCGACGGCACGTTGCTTACCGCGATGGAGACAGCGGGACGGACGCTGGAAGAGAAGGAGCTCTCGCGCGCGATGCGAGATCGTGGTCTTGGTACGCCTGCGACACGGGCAGCCATCCTCGAGACGCTCCTGCGGCGCGAATATGTCGTGCGCGATGGAAAGCTGCTCGTTGCCACGGACAAGGGGATTGCGCTCACTGCGCGGGTGCATGCGCACGTCAAGAGCCCGCAGATGACCGGCGAGTGGGAAGCAAAGCTTCTGCGCATCGAACGCGGAGAGGAGAAACTCGACGCCTTCATGCGCGAGATCGAAGGCTACGTCAGCGAGGTTGTCTCGGACGTGGCAGTACGATCTCCATCCCATCCATCCCCATCCCATCCATCCCCATCCTCATCCCTATCCCTTCCCTCCCCCTCCTCGCCGGCATCTTCATCGCCATTACCGACTCACTCTCGGCCCGAGCGTCCGCGCGACCTGCATGCATTGCTGAAATCATGTTTTGGTTTCTCGTCGTTTCGCCCGTACCAAGAGGATGTCTGCCGTGCGGCGGCAGCGGGCAAAGACATCCTGCTCGTCATGCCCACCGGAGCCGGCAAGTCGCTCTGTTATCAGCTTCCCGGGATCGCGCGTGGCGGCACCACGCTCGTCGTCAGTCCGCTCATTGCGCTCATGGAAGACCAGGTTCAACAGCTCGCGGCGCGCGGTTTCGCGGCCGAGCGCATTCACTCGGGGCGTCCCCGGCTCGATTCGCGTGCAGTATGCAGGCGTTACCTCGATGGTGCGCTCGATTTTCTGTTCATCGCGCCCGAACGGCTCCGCGTGCCGGGTTTTCCGGAGATGCTCGCGCGACGCAAGCCCACGCTCATCGCCGTTGACGAAGCGCACTGCATCTCGCAATGGGGCCACGACTTCCGGCCCGACTACCGCATGCTCGGCGCAAGATTGCCGCTGCTCCGTCCCGCACCCGTCATGGCTCTCACTGCAACCGCAACACCGGCAGTGCAGGATGACATCGTCACCGAGCTCGCGCTCTCCTCCCCTTTGCGTTTCATCCACGGCTTTCGACGAACGAACATTGGCGTCGAGATCGTGATGCGGAGGCCGAGCGAACGCGCCCACGTGGTGAGCCAGACGCTTCGCGACCCCGAGCGACGCCCCGCCATCGTGTATGCGCCAACGCGGAGTGACGCCGAAGATCTCGCGAAGGAGCTCTCGCGGTCCATCCCCGTTGCGGCCTACCATGCGGGCTTGACTGCGGACGTGAGGGACTCCGTGCAGTCTGCATTCATCGAGGGAAAGATCGACGTCATCGTCGCCACCATCGCGTTTGGTATGGGGATCGACAAGGCCAACATCCGCACCGTGATCCACACGGCGTTGCCGGCGACCGTCGAAGGCTACTACCAGGAGATCGGCCGCGCGGGCCGCGACGGAAAGCTGTCGAGAGCGCTGCTTCTTCATTCGTTCATCGACACGAAGACCCACGTGTTTTTTCTCGAGCGCGATTACCCCGAGCCCGAGATCCTCGAGAACATCGCGGAGCGGATCTCGCGCGGGGGCACGCCCTTGGAGGATCTCGCGTCGCACTGCAATCTCTCTCCCGAGATCTTCGAACGGGCGCTCGACAAACTCGTCGTGCACGGCGGCGTCGTGATCGACGGCAGCGTGGTACGCGTCGGTTCTCCCGACTGGCGCGAAGCTTACGAACGTCAGCGCGCTCACAAGAGCGAGCAACTCGACAAGATGCGTCGCTACGCCGAGACCGCGACGTGCCGGATGCTCGGTCTCATCGCGCATTTTGGCGATCAAAACGACACCGGCGAGCCGTGCGGGATCTGCGACATATGCGCGCCGTCAACGTGCATCGCGGAGAAGTTTCGCGCGCCGAACAGAGTCGAACAAGCCGCGGCAAAGCATGTCCTCGAGGCTCTGCGCACGCGCGACGGCCGTGCCATCGGTCAACTTCACCGCGACGTGTTTGGCAATAGCTCACTCGATCGGAATGGTCTCGAACGTGTTCTTGGTGCGCTTGCGCGCGTCAACGCCGTCCGCATTGCGACCGACGCCTTCGTCAAGGACGGCACGAAGATCATGTTTCATCGCGTATGGCTTACGGGCGGCTCCTCGGTTCACGTTCCGCCGGAGTCTTTGCAGATCGTGGCGGGGGACGCGTCGAGCAAGAAAAAGAAGAAAAAAAGGACGAAAAACCGCTCCGTGTAACCCGATTGCGCTGAATCTGACGAAGCACGCGGCACAACGCCAAGACGGGCGTGCTCGCCCTGCATGTGACAGGGAAGCTCGCCCGCCCAACGATGAGATCGCGTCAAATCGAAAGCGGCTCAGAGCATGTTTACCAGCCTGCTGCGCGAATCGATTCGTCGGTTGGGCGCTGCGGTGCCTGCGCACGTACGAAGAGTACGCTTACGCGGGCTCCTGACGGAGCCGTGCGACGGCGTGTGCGTGTGCTACTTGCACACGCACCTCGCGCTCCGCCCTAGCCTCGATTCGCTCGCGACGGCTGGTAAACATGCTCTCAGGCGCGTTCTGCGTGTCGAGACCGACGCGCGCGTGCAGCAAGGAATAGCGCTAGCATGCTGCCGAGTCCGAGCGGGAACGCCGCGCCGTGACTTGCCGCGCTGCTCGCGCTGCATCCACCGCTATCCGAGAAACCGCCACCGCCCGCGCCCGATGACCCGTTGGAGCCCGTCCCAGGATCACCCATCGTGGTGCCCCCGTCGGAGCCGCCATCGGTACCGCTGTCCGTGCCCGCATCACACCCAGCGTCGCACTGCCCTGCGTCGCAGCAACAGTTGGACTGGCATGACACTGGACCAAGCGCCCCTTCATTGTAGAGCGCAAGGGTTTGCATGGCCTGCATGAAGTCGTTGCGAACCGGCGAATCCAGCGGCAAGGCATCTATCTCGGCGGGAGTGTATTGCACGAAGAGGGCTGCTGCCTGCATGAGCGAAGGCTCCACCGTCGTCAAATCGGTCCCTGCAAAGCTGTTCAAGAGGGCCGTCATGTATTGCGTGGCGAGCATGTCATACGGATTGCCGCTATTGGTGGAAATCACGTCGAAGAACGTCTGGCCGCTCAGGAAGAACTGCTCATTCTCGTACGGTGACCAGGCCGGATCGAATGGTCCCGGACCTTGCGACGAGTGCGTCTGCCAGTAAGTCCTGTCCTCCGTGCAGGTCCTTTCGCCGCGCGCCGTCGAGCGAAGATACCAGTTGCCATCGTCTTCCTGCACCAGCGTGTAACCAAATCCTCCAGCGAACTCCGGGAGATCGAGCGCAAAGGATCCCGGCGTAATCGTCGCACCGTTGATCTCTCGCACCACTTGAATGCCTCGGGCGACCGTCAGCGCACCGGGACCCCCAATGTTCAAGATATGAAGCAGCGTGGTTCCGGTCGCCGTCCCGCCGTCGATCACCAGCACGTCCGAGGGTGAGCCATCGGTGCCCAGGAATGTGTCCATGATGATGGTGCCGCCCTGACCGATATAATTTCCGGTGGTCAGCACGGTGCCGGGCGTGCCACCAGGCACAGCCATCCGCACCAGGCCTGCATTGGTGAGGCTCAGCACGGTCTGATCATGACCCACCAGATCCAGCGTGCCACCGGCTTGTACGATATAGTCGGAATTGGGACTGAAAACGTTGGGGGCTCCGGCCTTGAGCGTGCTCGTGACGTTGACACCTTCATCCGCGAGTGGTGTGACGGCAGGACCCGCGTGGATCGTGGTGACGCCGAAGTAGTCGCTGGCACCCGTCATCACCGTGACGCCGCTATAGACATCCACGAAGCTGTTCGTGGCGCCGCCGCCCGTGATGGGCGGAGCGAAGACATAACTGCCGCTCGTGTCCGTAGGATTGAATACGATGTGACCGGCGCCATCTCCAAACGTCACCGAGGGGGTGGTGAGGGTGCCTGGCACAGCCGCGAGATCGCCAGCCGCGGCGCCGACGTTGAATGTGCCCGTGGAGCCGGCGCTGTAGGCAATGTACAACCCCTTGGTGACGTCCACCGCACCCTCGTCAGTGATCGTCAGAACGCCAACACTGGCGGGGTTGACACCAACGGTGAGGAAAGCTCCGCCGGAGAGCTGGCTTCCGGCTCCGGAGACAAGTACCGAGCCGGTGCTGTCCCCGCCAACGACCATGCTATTCACACCGTCGAGGGAAGTAGCGACAACGCCTCCATCAAGAATGTTCAGTTGCCCCTGACCTTCGTTGCCAACAACGAAGAAGCCCCCATTCGAATAGGTCGACTCCGGACCCTCGACGGTGAGTACGCCACTGCTACCCGGCCTGTAGCCAAGGTAGGTCTGAGATAGGCTGGTAACCGCACCGCCGTTGCTGACAGCCATCGTTCCTTGGCCAAAGGCGCCGATGTAATACTGCGACTGCGAATAGGTCGTTGTAATCGCACCGCCATTCACATCGAGAGTGCCAACACTGCCGACACCATTCGCAACAACGATATTTGCCAGCAGGATCGTTCCACCAACATCTACCAAGCCGCTACTGTTGGCACCGCGTGCGACCGTGAGATCAGCCAGCGCAACAGCGGTGGTCAGCGTAACATCCGAACCAATGGGCACGATATAGGTTCCGCCCGGAACTCCGCCGACAGTTCCGCTGGTATCTCCAACAACGGTGAAGCCATGCGTCACTGCGCCAGGGAGATCGGTCAACGTGGTGTTGTTGTCGATGACAAGGTTGGCTTGAGCGAAAGCGGCACTGGGAACCATGACTGCGCCGCAGGCGAGCCCCGCAACCCAGAAGCGTCTCACGCGACTCGCTTCGTGCCGAATCGATCTCCCGAGTCGCGGAGTCCTTTCTAAAACCTTGATCATGATGGCTGGATCTCCTGATAAAAGAGAAAACGATCACCGACGAAGACGCATGGTTCCGCACGGATGATTCTTTTCGAGTCGTTGAGACGCAGTGGCTATTCGCGTCGAAAATGAGCATGGCTTTCCCATGCTGAAGCTCCTGCGCGTATTTCAGGAACCTACGGTGAAGCTCACGTCATTTCAATTGGTCATGACTTCGCACGGCAATTTGAATAAGTCATTGCAGCAGTGCGGCCGACACCGACACCGAAGTTCGCACTTGACCGCTTTCGATTTGACGTGATCTCATCGTTGCCTGCGGCATCATGCAACATTTTTGTTGCATGACAGAAAGTGGAGGTGCGGTCAGGCGACGGTTTGGATTTGCACCAGGCGTGCGTAGGCACCTTGGCGTGCGAGCAGTTCATCGTGGGTGCCGCTTTCGAGGACGCAGCCGTTGCCGAGGACATGGATGCAGTCGGCACGGCGCACCGTGCTGAGACGGTGCGCGATGATGAAACACGTGCGAGACTGCATCAGTTCATCGAGAGCGCGCTGCACAATCGCTTCGCTCTCGACGTCGAGCGAGCTCGTCGCCTCGTCCAGAATGAGGATGCGTGGATCTTTCAAGAGGGCCCGCGCGATGGAGATGCGCTGGCGTTGCCCTCCGGAAAGGTTGATGCCGCGCTCACCGATACGGCTTTCGTAGCCGCCTTCGAGTTTCGAAATGAATTCATGTGCATGCGCCGCGATGGAGGCGTGGAGCACGTCTTCGTCGGAGGCGTTCGGTTTTCCGTACGCGATGTTGTCGCGAATGGTGCCGGTGAAGACGAACGCGTCCTGCTGGACGATCGCGATCGAGGAGCGAAGAGTCTCGAGCGCGTAGCCTCTGACGTCGACGCCGTCGACCACGATGCGTCCGTCCGTGACGTCGAAGAGTCTCGGCAGGAGCGAGAGCAACGTGCTCTTGCCAGCGCCCGAAGCGCCTACGATCGCGACGCGCTGCCCTGGCTTCGCCAAAAACGTGACACCGTCGAGCACCCACGGCTGCACGATCTTAGGAAGATCATCGACAGCGTCGGGACTGTCGTCGTCGAGACGCGCGCGCGCCTCCGCGCTGTCGTCCGAATAACGAAAGCGCACGTTCTCGAAGAGAACTTCGCCGCGGCTCGGCGTGATCCGACAGGGATTCGGCGGATCGATCACCGTAGGCTGGATTCCGAGCAATCGGAAGACGCGGCGCATGGCGCTCACGCTCGTCTGGTAGACGATGTTGAGCTCGGCAAACCTTCGCACCGGCCCGAACATGATGAGCACGTAGCCGAGAAAGCGCGTGAGCTGACCGATACTGATCGCGCGCGTCAGTGCGAGGTAACTGCCGTAACCAATCACGATCGTCTGACCGATGTTCACGAGCACCTCACCCGCAGCAGCAACGAGGTGACCTTCGCGACTCTGTGCGAGCACGAGCCCGTGGTGATCGGTCACGTCACGGCCGAGCAGCTCGGCTTCCCGGCGCTCGGCGGTGTACGTCTTGATGAGCGCCTGACCGGCGAGGCGCTCCGCGACGTTGCCGGAGATGCGCGTGAGCTTGCCGTTCATCCGTTCGCTCGCCCGCTGCACACGCGGGTTCATCACCGCGAAAACGGCAGCGTAAATCGGAAAGAGACTGAGGCACGCAATCGTGAGCTTCGGACTGATCGATGCGAGAAGAACGACGGCGATCGCGAGTTGAACGACGTCGAGTCCGACGACGATGAGCCCCGTGTAGACGAGTTGGGTTGCTTCGTTCACGTCGTGCAAAAAGCGCGAGAGAATGGAACCCGTGCGCTCCTTCGTGAAGAAGAGCAGGCTCATTTTCTGAAGATGCTCGAACAGCGCACGGCGAATGTCGACCACGACGCCATGACCGAGGTGCACGTTGAAATGGCCGCGACCATAGACGACGCCCGCATGAGCGATGGCCGCAAGCGCCGCGAGCTCGGTGAAGAACGTGAGTTTACCGCGGCGCATCTCGAGCGATAGGGAATCGTCGGGCGCCGCGAGTGTGTCGACCACCGAGCCAATGAGCCACGGGTACGCGAACGACAACAAGAATCCCGCGATGCCGAAGGAGATAGTCAGCGCCGCGTATTTCGCGTGCGGCCGGACATACCGCAGAAGCTGTAAGAGTGGACGAACCACGTGGGCCCCCTCACGACGCTGCCGCCTGCGCGTGCCAGATCCCGTGGAGCATGTGTGCTCTCGCCGTCTCGAGCCGTCCGCGCTGCCGTTCGATCTCGCTCTTGAGCGGCGCGTGGATCTCGCGATGACCCCGCTCATCGGCGTAGTCCCAAAGTCCGTTGTGGCAGTGCCGATCGTCGAGCCATCCTGGATGATTGACGATGGGGTAGAGCGTGACTCCGTGTAGTTCGCAGCCTTTGTCCATCGCTTGCGCGCACTCGTCCGCGACGTACGCGAGCCACGGAGCGCGCGCGTCGTCTTCGGTGCCGGTCTCCGAAACGATCATCGGACGCCGGTACCGCTCCCAAACTTCGAGCAGCATCGACGACAGCGAGCGGTAGCCAGGTTCGCCGCGGAATACAGTCTTGCGATCGACGGTGAATTGGTTGTGCGGATAGAAGTTGACGCCGATGATGTCGAGATAGCGAGGATCCCCGCCGAGCGACGGCCACGCGCGACCGGTGAGCATGTCCCATGCTTGGTATTGCGAGCGGCTAAGGTCCGCTGCCGCTGCGCGTGCCGCCGGATCCTCGGACTTAGGCACCGCGTAGATGATCGGATCGGCCGCGAGAAATCGTGCATTGGGTGCGACGGCGCGGACCGCTTCGATGGCCTCGATCGTCGCGCGAACGAGCTGCGTCTTGAGTTCGACGCCGCGACCCGCCTCGAATGGATTCATGTAACGAACATCGCCGCCGGCCCACGCGAGAAACGAGATCTCGTTGATGGGCGACAAGAACGGCGTGCGATCGGTTTCGGACGTCAACCAGAGCGCGAACGCGCGTGCATAGCGCGCGAAGCGCGACGGGAACGAGGCCGCGAACGGATCGATGTCATCCGGCCAGCCGAAGTGCATGATGTCCCAGATGACGTCCAGACCATGGCGTTGTGCCGCGCGCACCATGGGTGCCACGAACGAGAAGTCGAAGCTCTGGTTCGGGCGCGCGGCGCGTATCCACGACACGCCGTCGCGACATGCCGCGGCGCCGATGGACGCAAGTCGCTGGTAGTCCGCATCGACGAACTCGAGGTGGCGCGTGCTTGCTTGCAGGTCGAGCCTCTTTCCGCCCTTGCTAACCAGGTGGCAGGAGCATTCGAATCCGCCAAGAAAGAAGCTCTCGAAGAGCGCGCGCCGGTCGACTGGACGAGCCAGCGAAGGACTCTCGCTATCGCGGTTGGTTACGTCGAGCATGCCCCCGCTCGTGCAACTTAAACGCCGCGTTGATTACGGTCCTGCTGTGCGCCGCAAGCGGATGCAATGTTTTATTGCATGCACTCTTCCCATTCATGAGTCGTCCGCGCGGCCATCGCGCAGTTGTACTTGGCTCGCGGAACTTCTTGCGTACTGCACGGATCGCCTTTCTGGGCTGATGCTTGGGCGCGCGCTTGAGCCTTAACCGCCGCGATCATCTCGGGCGGTACCCCCTCCAAGCGTTCATCCGAGGTGAACGCCAAATCCATGTATTTATCAAACAGTTTGTTGCACTCGGCCTTCGAGACGTTGCCCGTTGCCTTCGTGGAGCCGCCGTTGCCAGGGCCCGCTGCTTTCGGGCCGCCCGCACTCGATTCGGGCCGAACCGGCACGGTGTACGGCTGCGCGGGATCCGTTGCTTCGTTCTTTCGTGTCTCGTCGCTGCCGCTGTTCGAAGATCCCTCGTACGCCGAGTTCACCGCAACGACATCTTCCTTGCGCGGGGACTTCGCGCCGGGTTCGCTGCACGCGACGACGAGCGCGGAGCCAAGAGCGAAGAACGAGAGAGCGGCGGAGCGATGAAAGGATGAAGCCATGACGGCAAGAGGGTAGCGGAGGATCTCCTTTTATGGGACAGGCGATCGTGTGGGACACTCGCCGTCACCTTGGAATTCGCCAATGGTCCTCACCTGGCTGTCGACGTAGTCGAACACGCTGATGAAACCGTCGCCATCTTGATCGCGAACGGACGTGAGATCGTAGGGAGGCTGCGGCAGCGCATCCGTGACGTCGCAAGCTTTGAGCTCGGCGATGGTCAAATCGCCGTTCTGATCCGCGTCGCAGATCTCGAGCCACTGCGCGAGGCGCGTGGTGATCTCGACACCCTGGGTGACGTTGTCAAAGAACCAGTGGTCGCCGTGAATGGTTGGCTTGATCTGAATGGTGCCGGAGGCGGGGACTGCGAAGCCCGCGAGACCATCGGGGCTCGCGCAATCGGAGAACGACGTGCCGGCGGAGAAACCCCACTTGAAGCGGATTGTTTTGCCGTCCTTCTGCCCCGCGCCCTCGAAGTAAACGGAAAAGCCATTTTGCACCATGAAGTCGACATCTTCTTGGCGCGTGGGGGATAGACCCGTATCGCCAGGTTTTGCATTCGGCATGTCGAAACCGAACTTGTCCCAGCGCACCGCATCGATATTGGAGAATGTATTGGTGACGTAGCCGCTTGTCGGGGCATTCCTCAAATCAAGGATGTGGACCGTGCTGTCGCCGATGGACGCGCCCGTGTCCGTGCGGGTCGCACGGAAATTGCCAATGGCGACAAGGAAGCGATCGTAGGTGATGGTCCATCCATCCTGCACATTCTCCATGTCCGTGCCGGGCTGTAAGCCTTGCGTAATCGTGTCTTCGGGGACGACGAAGATCTGCAGATCGCCCTTGTCTTCCTTGCTGCACGCGAGGGCGAGCGAGAGAGGCAATGCCAAGAAGGCAACCGCGAAGAGTCCATTTCGCTTCATAGCTACCTACGGAGTGGAGAGTGGCACCCAAACGAAATCAATGGGCGCAAGGTTCTTGATGCCAACAAGGATGGCTGCGTGCTCTTTCGAGCCCGGCTCGATATCGAATACGCTGCTACCGCTCGTCGCCATCTGGTTGGCGATGTCGTCGAAGTCGAGTTGTTTCAGCCAATCCGCCGGGTTGAACCTCACCTCCAGCCGGAAGGCGCTGCTCGTGACATTCGCCATGGCGGGTGCCGTGGGAAACGCGTTCTGGCCCTGGTATTGCGGCACGACATCGACGTTGGCCGTGAACGAAAACCCGGTTGCGCCGTTCGTTGCCTGCCCTTCGAGTTGCATGGAGTGTCCGGGGCCTGGCGTGACGGGCGATGGGGTTGGCGATGTCTGCGTGTCGAACCACGAGATGCCGAAATCATAAGCTGCACTCTGCACGCTTCCGGAGAGACCGTGCACGCGGCCGAGCGGAGCCTGCCCCAAGGCAAGTCCGTCAACGAGCGCAACGCTCGTGATTTCGGCCACGGCGGCGTCGCACAGCGTGGAGGAGCCCGAAGCCGACGCGCAGAAATAGAAGGGTCCGAGCGCCACGTCCGCGTGCGTGAGCGTCACGTTCCAACCACGGATGGCAGCGGAGCCGTTGCCTTGCGGGACAACGACGGCATCGTAATCGACAGGGGATTGGGGCGATTCAATGCATGATGCAAGAAACGACACCATGGCAACCATGAGGAGGAGTGCGCGCGCGATCAGAGCGCGTTCGACAGCTCTCGCGCGCGCCATCAGAGCCACACCGTGAGGCTTGCGAGGATGGTGCGTGGCGCGCCGGCCGTGATGTGCCGTGCAGGAACGCGCGACGGGATTGGCGTTGTCTGCCAGTTTGACACGAATGCGTATTCGGTATCCGCGTACTCCGCGTTGAGAAGATTCAATATGTCGAGCGAGAGCTCGAGGAAGTCACGTCGCACCGACGCCGTCCCATCGATAAGAAACACGGCCGGCGAACTCTGGCTGTACGGCAACGGCCGCGCCGAGAGAAACGTCAACGCGTAACCTGCGCGCCACGCGAGCTCCTTGCCCATGACAACGCCCCATTTTTTTGCGAATCCAACATCTGCGCGCAACAAGAGCGGCGGGACGTACGGCAAAGCCTGCCCCGATACGAACGCGGGTGTTGGATTGTCCGGCGTGGGTACCGGTGGCGAATCGAGCGTTGCGTGCACGTACGTTGCGCTCAGCGCCACGTTCATGAACGGCGCCGGCTTCGCAACGAAGTAGCCAACGAATCCGCGTCTCGTCGTGGGACCAATGCGCTCGAGGCGCGCCGTCGTAGGATCGAACGCAAGATCGTACGACAAATCGGTTTCGTACAGGGCAGCGGTCAGCGACATGCGATCACCGTCTTTGATCGTCATACCTGCTTCGTAGCTCTTTACCTTCGCGAAGGGCGCTTGCTCGCCCTCTTCAAGGGTGCGCGCCTGGGGTGAGCGGTAACCCTCGCCGTACGACGCCGAGATCTTGAGCCACGAAAATGGCAGTCCCTCGATCGTTGCGCGAGGTCCCGCCGCGATGCCGCTCGCCGTACGCCGAAAGCCTTGGATGTACGTCTTCTGCGAGAAAGCGGGGATGAAGTTTCCGAGCTTGTCGTCGACATCGAAAAAGAGCAGATCCGCGCGCGCGCCGCCGCGCAACCGAACGTAACGCGTTGCTGCGATGTCGAGGTCGGCGTACGTCCCGATGTCGCTCTGTTTCACGTCGGCGTCGTCACGCTGATCCCACGTCTGGTTCTGCGGCATCATGAGCAAGTTCTGCGCTTGCGAGATGTTGTGCGTCTGAACGCTGGCGCCGAGTTCGTATTGCAAGCTGACGTCGTGGAGCGGATGAAAATGCTGGCTCCGGTAGCTGATTTGCCCGCCGATCCCGAGATCGTCGTTCGACTGCTCGACGAGATCTCCGCGGCCGACCCACGTGGGTTCGACGCGCGAGCGCTCCGTGTACCCCGTGAAGTTCGTGCGCGCTCGAAAGCTTGCAAAGTACAGCCAAGTGCCGGCCTCGAAGCGCGCGCCATCATCCATCTTCTTCTCGAAGGTGATGCCGATCTGCGTGCGCGACGTGCCCGCTGATTGCGCGCGTGCCGACGGATCCGAGTAGCTATCGTAGAAGCCTACGCGCCCCGCATCGACGTCGTCACGACGGAGCACACCCGCGATGTTCGCGCGCGCTGCATATGCGCCGATGTGGATGAGCGCCGTGATGTCCGACGGAAGCGAAAGCTTGTATTGTCCAAGTACCCCACCGGACGTTGCGCCGCGCGTGCCGTCGCCGAAACCGTTCGTTCGACGCAGGACGGCGGCGCCGAAGGTCTCTTGCGCTTGTCCCTCCGGTGCCCAGATGCCCAAGACGCGTTGCGTGTTGAACGATCCATACGTTACCTTCACGCGCGAGCGCCGCTCCTCGACGCCGAGGTCATAATCAACGCTGCCTGCAACGGCGAAGTCGCCCTGGCGCGGATCGTAGACGCCCTCGACCACGCGGATGGATCGCACGGTCTCGGGGATGACGAGGTTCAGATCGGCGTAGCCCTGTCCATGAATGTGCGAAGGCTGATTCATGGGGATGCCGGAAACTTTGAACTCGACGTCCTGCCCGTGCTCGGCATCGAAGCCGCGGAGGAAGATGCGCTGCGCGATGGCCTCACCCTCGGGATGCGCGATGAAGATCCCCGGGGCCGTGGCGAGCAGATCCGCCGCCGTCGCGTGCGGCGCGGCCGCGAGCGTCTCCTGCGCGAGACGGAAATCCGAAGGTCCGCGGCTCGGCGGATTCGGTTTGCCCGTGATCTCGACTTCGTCAGGTCCGCCTGCGGGTGGCCGCGACGGCGCAGGCTCTCGCGGCCCGGTGGCAGCGTGCGGAGGCACTTCGGGCTCCGACGTTGGCGCAGGCGCAACGAGTTCGGGCGGCGGAGCGGGCGGCGCGAAATGAAACGGCACGCGGATGCGGCTTGCGACGGGTTTTCCCGCGCGCATCGCGGGAACGAACGTCCACTGACGAGCGGCAACGATGGCAGCTTCGTCGAGCTCTTTGCTGCCTGACTCGATGACATCGATCTTCGACACGTGTCCATCGACATCGACCGTGAGCGCGAGGACGACGTCCGCGTGCCGGCGCGTGGCAAGAGCCGAGCGTGGATACTCGGCGTCGACGTGCGTGACGACCGACGGCGGTGTGACTTGGGCGGGCGTCCCCCCTTGCGCACGTGCGAGCCTCGCGGGCAGCGTGGCGGCGGACGCACCGAACGCCATCACGACGAGCGATACGGCAACGCGATGGTGTGGACGACGAACGTTCATGAAACGCTGCGGTGCGGTGGAATCGCTTCATCGAATGACGAAGTGATGCAATAATGAGACTAAGTTGCAATGCGCTGGGTATGCGAATCACACGTGAGCGTCAAGCGCATTGCTATGAGGAGTGTCCGCCCGTGAAGAAGCCAACGATCGCCTCCGATGCCGATCTCAAGGCGCGTATCCGCACTTCGGGACTCAAGGCAACGAATCCACGCATTTTAGTGCTGCGAAGTCTGCTGGCACAGGAGACGCCGGCAAGCCATGCCGATCTCTGCGAAGTGCTTGGTCGTGCGGGTCTCGATCGCGCAACGATCTACCGAAACCTCAAAGACCTCGCAGGTGCGGGCCTCGTCACGCGGATCGATCTCGGCGATCACATTTGGCGCTTCGAAGCGATGCGAGAGGGGCACCCTGGTCACGGCATCTGTCCGCACTTCGTTTGCCGTGCATGCGGGAAGGTGAGCCGCCTGCCGAATGTGCGCGTGCGCATCGTGCGCAAAGGTCGCGCACCAAAGTCACTCGGCACAAAAGACATCTCAATCCAAATCACCGCCCTCTGCGACGACTGCACCTAAGTTTCCCTCACAACCCGAAAAACTCCTTGATGCCGCCGAGGATGCGCGCGCGCTCGCTTGCATGGCGCGCTGACCTTGCGGAAGCATCTAGGCCGTCGCGCACGGAAAGTAGTTCGATCCTGCGCGTTGCAAGGATTTCCGACAATTCATTGGCCATTTCGGGTCGATTGGAAAGTACGCGCTGAAAGGTTTCTTTGCCGAGTCGGAAGCAGTCGACGTCGCTCGTTGCGATGACGTCGGCCGACCGCGGTTCGCCCGTCATGAGGCCCATCTCGCCGAAGAAATCCGGCGCCTTCAAGGTGGCGACGATCTTTGAGGCGCCTTCGCCACTGCCGTCTTGCGCGACACGGACCTCGGTGCTTCCCTTCGTCATGACGTAGAGCCAGTGCGCAACGGCTCCTTGGCGCGTGATCGTCTCGCCGTTCGTGTAGATGACGTGGCTCAGGCCTCCTGCAAGCGTTCGGAGCTCGGCCTCCGTCAGTGACCGAAAGAGGTGCACCGTGCGCAATGCATCGAGGCGCTCTCGCTCGTGCCGCACGGACTTCAATGATTTACGTTCTTCGCTCTCGACCGTGATGAAGGCACGCTGCGCCGGGATGGCGAGCGGAATGCTGGCGCGGCGTAGCGCGGTGAAGACGCGTGAGCGGATATGCGAATTCGTTGGATCGTCGGAGGCGAGATCGGTTAGCCAATAGCGAACGGCATACGTGGCATAGCTCTCGCGCGCGTCTTTCATGAAGTCCATGCACACGACGTTGGGCGGCGGATCCGGGGCAACGCCAGGCATTTCCACATCCGTGAATGCACTCGTGACGACTTCGATGACCTTCGACGGCGGGTAACGAAAATCGACGTTGAACCAAACCCACATACGCTGCGGGACGTTCCTGCCGTCACGCTTTCCCAGGATGGTGATGTTGTTCCCGAGCAAGAGCGCATTCGGGACGAGGATCGTCGACCAATCGCGCGTTTCGACGACGGTATGACGCCAACGTACCGATTTGACGCGCCCTTGTTTGCCATTCTCAAGCTGAATCCAATCCCCTTCGTGAATGGAACCATCGAGCTGCAAGGCAATCCCCCCAAGGATGTTGCCGAGCGTCGTTTGCAGAGATAGCGCGAGGACGGCGCTGACGACGGCGCTCGCACCGAGGATGCTGCGCGGATCGAGCCCGTGATGCGAGAGCACTCCGGCGATCGCGAAGAGGTAGCCAATGCCAATGAGCAGATCGTTTGCAATCATCGGTACCGCGATGCCCGCGGCCGGCAAAAGCAGCGAGAAGATCGCCGTCGCCCCGATGTTCACCACGGAAAATACTTGCAAGATCTCCGTAACGGCGAAGACGTAATCGGCTGTTGCGTGCATGCCGAGTGCGCGGAGCACGAACGACGCGCCGAGTGCGACCACGTACGCGACGTACAGGATCACGATTCGCCGCACGCGCGAGCGATGCGCCACCGCGAAGCGGTTGACGAGGGCCGCCGTGACGATCACGCCCGCGAACAGACCAAGCGCCCAGAGGAGCTCCGAATTCATTTAAGTGGCCCCAACCGCGCCGCTCGCTGCGCTCGCTTGCGCCGCCTTCCCCCGGCCTCGTGCTCCGCGGCCCGGCCGAAGCGGCCGGTCCTTGTGCGCGCGGGCGGGGAAGGCTCTCCGCTGTCGCATCGTCGCAAGACTCCAACATGAGGAGTGCATGGTGCACGCATGTACTTCGTTGACGGCAACCAACCAACGGAAGGCTCGCAGCCCGTTCATACTTTTCATACCCGCGGGCCCAATGCATGACATAACGTCGGCAATCTCGCACAACCCACTGCCCAGCATATGGAAGGACGCTGGCAGTCTCGGCAAGACCTGCTCCCCTGCCCGCGCGCAGGAGGGCGCGTTGCGCGCCCGACGAGCACGAGGCCAAGGGGAGCACGCGCGGTGAGCAGAGCGAGCCGCGCGGAGGGGTCCACTTAACTAACCAAGGGCTTCGTCGACGAGACGGTGCTGCTCGAATTCGTGGCTCGAATGGCTGCCCGTGGCGGGACTTGCTTCGGCCGGACGCGAGGCGACCGACAGCGGGAGGCGATCGCCGATGTAGTTTTGGAGGGTTGCCTTGATGAAATACCAGGGCCCCATGTTTTGCGGCTCTTCCTGAACCCACACGAGCTTGGTGCCGTCGCCGTAAACAGCGAGTGCCTTCGAGAGAGTGTCGTTGATTGGATAGAGCTGCTCGAGACGGACAATCGCTACGTCTTTGCGACCGAACTTGCGGCGCGCGTCGTAAAGGTCGTAGTAAACTTTGCCGCTGCACAAAAGCACGCGTTTGACCTCGCTCGGATTCGTTTCGGCGTCCGCGATGACGCGCTGAAACGAGCCCTTCGAGAGATCTTCGACCGTGGAGACCGCTTCTTTATGCCGAAGCAGACTCTTCGGCGTGAAGATGATGAGCGGCTTGCGCCACGGACGGAGCACCTGCCGACGAAGCGCGTGGAACAATTGCGCCGGCGTCGTGAGGTTGCAAACCTGGATGTTGTCGCAAGCCGCCAATTGAACGAAGCGCTCGATGCGCGCGCTCGAGTGTTCGGCGCCGCCGCCTTCGTAGCCGTGCGGCAGAAGAAGCGTGAGCCCCGAGAGACGCCGCCACTTTTCTTCTGCGGACGTGATGAACTGGTCGATGATGACCTGCGCGCAGTTGGCGAAATCGCCGAACTGAGCTTCCCAGATGACGAGGCGCTCTGGCGCGTCGAGGCTGAAACCGTATTCGAAGCCGAGCACGCCTTGCTCCGACAGCGGGCTGTCGTGGACGTCGAACGCGCCGCTGCCGAGATGCTGGAGCGGCGTGTACCGAGCGCTCGTCTTCGTGTCGAAGAGCGTTGCGTGGCGATGGCTGAAGGTGCCGCGCCGCGCGTCCTGGCCGCTCAAGCGAATGCCGCGACCCTCGGCGAGCAAGGATGCGAATGCGAGGTGCTCACCGGTGCCCCAGTCGAACGGCTTGCCCGACGAGACGCGCTCGCGCCGCGTGTCCAGGATTGTTTTGACTTTGGGGTTTGCACTGAAGTCGGCCGGAAGTGTCGACAGACGCGTTGCGAGATCGACGAGCACCTCGCGGGGAACGGTGGTGTCGACTTCTTCGATGCGCGCGTCCGGGCCGCCGTAATAAGGCAGCCAGACACCCTCCATGGTGCTCGGTGCCTTGAGAAAGTCGCCCTGCTTTGCCTCTTCGAGAGCCCGGGCAAGAGCAGCCTGCCGTTCTGCCTTCGTTTGGTCGGCCACTTCGCGAGTGATCTGTCCACTCTCGATGAGCTTTCGGACGTAGACTTCGCGCACCGTCGGCTTCTTGTCGATGAGTTGGTACATGACCGGCTGCGTGAAGCGCGGCTCATCTCCCTCGTTGTGGCCGTACTTGCGATAGCAAAGCATGTCGATGACGACGTCTTTGCCAAAGCGCTGGCGGAACTCCATGGCGAGGCGCGTGACCTGAATCACGGCTTCCGGATCCTCGCCGTTCACGTGGAACACGGGGACCTGCAGCATGCGCGTGATGTCCGTGCAGTAGCGCGTGGAGCGCGAGTCTTCGGGCAGCGTGGTGAAGCCGATTTGGTTATTGACCACCAGATGGACGGTGCCGCCCGTGCAATAGCCATCGAGATACGCCATGTTCAGCGTTTCGGCCACGACCCCCTGACCAATGAACGCCGCGTCCCCGTGAATGAGAAGCGCGATGACGCCGTTGCGCTCCTTGCGGTCTTGCTTGGCGCGAACGCGGCCCTCGACCACCGGGTTGACGAACTCGAGATGGCTCGGGTTGAAAGCGAGCGACAGATGGATCTTGCGGCCCGTCGAAGTCACGCGATCCGTTGAAGCACCGAGGTGATACTTCACGTCGCCGCGACCGAGATAGCGTTCGGGATTGTTGTCGCGGAACGCGGCGAAGATCTCGCGCGGATCCTTGTTCATGATGTTCACGAGCACGTTGAGCCGCCCGCGGTGCGCCATGCCAATCACCACCTCGTCGACGCCGTGGCTAGCGGCGTAGTCGACGAGGAGATCCAGCGTGGGGATCATGCTCTCGGCGCCCTCGCCGGAGAAGCGCTTGGCACCGACGAAGTTTTTGTGGATGAACTGCTCGAAGATCTCCGCGTCCGTCAGGCGCGTGAGCACGCGGAGGGTCTCCGCCCGATCGAGCGAGACGCGGTTGCGCGCCGACTCCATTGTATTCTGCAACCACATGCGCGCTTCGGGTTCTTCGATGTGCGTGAACTCGACGCCGATGGAGCTGCAGTACGTCTCTTCCAGATGCACGAGGATCTGCCGGAGCGTTGCGTGCGCGGGCAATCCTGCGACGCCTGCCGTTGGGAAGGTTGCGTCGAGATCGGCTTCGGTGAGGCCGAAGTTCGCGAGCTCCAATTCGGGTGCGGCCTCACGCGGTCTGCCGAGCGGATCGATCTTTGCGAAGAGATGGCCTCGCACGCGGTACGCATTGACGAGCTGATGGACACGGCCGTGGATCTCTGCGGCAGCGAGCAGATGTTCGTCGCGCGTGAGGACAGCAGGCATCCGCGAAATGGCGGGCTCGAACGCGACGGCGGGTGCGATCGCGGGGCCGTGCACGCCGTTGCCGCGGAGCTCGTACGCAACGCCACCCTCGCCGTTGCCGTTTGCGCCGTGGGGCGCGGCTGGTGTGAAGACGGGCGATCGCAACGCGACGGCGGCAGGGCCCCGAAGATCGCTCCCGTCGAAGAAGCGGCGCCATTGCTCATCGACCGATTGAGGGCTTCGACGATATTGCGCGTACAAGTCTTCGACGAAACCCGCGTTGATACCGAATTGGTCAAACATCACAATGTCCTTACTAGCACAGAGGTTATGGCGCAGTGGGCGTATTTACCGCTTTTTCAAGGGCTCTCGTCTTTGCGACCGACCGAGTTCAACCAAGAAAGAAGAGCCACATTTGATAACCTGCTGCGACGCTACGATGCCGGCTTTGACCTCGCGTTGCTCACAAACAGCGTATGAATACCTTTTAGTTAATAACTTTTAGCGGCCCCCACCCTCTTTAAATGCGGACCTCACCGCGAGGCTCGCCGCACGGAAGAGTCTACCTGAGAGCGAGTTCGACAGCCTGCTGCGCGAAATCGATGCGTCGGTTGGGCGCTGCGGTGCCTGCGCACGTACGAAGAGTACGCTTTCGCGGGCTCCTCGCGCTCCGCCCTAGCCCGGATAATTCACGACGACTCCACTCAGACGAGCCGATCCACTTGCTGCGAAGGACGTACGGCGCTTCTCGGACCTGCGGCGTACGTACAGTACGCCTCGGTCCTGCGATGCGGCGTGCGCCCTTCTCGCTGCGGTCTCGGTCGTCTGCAGAAATCGCGTCATGA
>WQYX01000076.1 GCA_009781005.1 Polyangiaceae bacterium
CTCCTCTGCACAAGGCTTACAACTTTTTCGTCTCTTCCCCTGCGCCCCCTCCTCGCTTCGACCACCAATTCCCTTCGCTTCCACCAGACGGTTCATACAAGGCAGCGCAGCGAACGAAGTGAGATGGCGCGGATGGGGCATCAACTGACCGCAGCGCAGACCCCAACGATGAGATCGCGGCAAATCGAAAGCGGTCGCGGCACGGCAACTGCAGCCGTGCGGGTAGCAGCCGTGCAGGTAGGAGGGATCGTCATGGGCCGGAGCGTACTTGGAACCTCGTGTGCCGTTGCGATTCTCGCGCTCACCGGCGCGTGCGGTGATTTTCCGATCACCACGGATCCTGTCTATTCGCCGGCTCCCGGAAATCCATTTGGAGGTTCAACCCACAACCCAGGCGCGTACGTGCCTGGAAGTCAGGGCTCCCCCACACCAAGCGGCAGCTCTGGCAGCGGCGTGTCGGGCGCCACACCAAACGCATCCGCCGGCAGCTCCCAGACAGGCGGAAGTGCGGGGAGCGGCGGCGGTACCGGCTCTGGGAACGTATCTGGCAGTCCTGCTCCTGCAACGAGCACGGGCGCTCACCCCACGAGCTTCGAACCCGCGTCTGCAGACGACACCGGCATGTAGCCGTTGCCGGAAGGAGCGTGCGTCATGGACAAGCGAGCCTACATCATCTCGTTCGCGATCACCGTCGGCCTCGGCGCCGGATCCATGCTCGCCGCCTGCGGAGCGGCGGAGGACGGTCACCCGCCAGTTGCATCGAACGTCGGCTCGTTACCCGCGAGCGGCGGCGCAGCGGGAGCCAGTCCAACCGCAAATGCGTCGCCTACCGCGCCAGGTTCCTCGGCGGATGCCGGGGCGGGTGCCGGGGCGGGCGGCACCTCGACGGGGGGCGGCACCAACATCGGTACGGGCGATGGAACCGGCGGCGGCATCTCCGGCGGCGCGGGTCTCGGCGCCAACGGAACGGGCAACACCAACCAGCCGTCCAACCCGGACAGCGGAGCAGACGCGTCCACCGATGCCGGCACCAACGTCGGCACGGGCGACGGAACCGGCGGCGGCATCTCCGGCGGTGCGGGTCTCGGCGCCAACGGAACGGGCAACACCGGTGCACCGAGCGACGCGGGCAGCGGCAGCGTCATCGTCACGGGGGGCAACGGGGATCTCGTCGTCGAGTAACGCGCTCGCGACGGCGGATGAAACGGACTCGTTGCGTGCACTCTGCACGCTTCGATTTGCGTGCAATGTTCAAATAAATGAACGAAACGCCGCGGCGATCCTTCAGCCGCATCGTGATGAACTGCACGCGTCGCGAACGTTGACGCAACGCACGGACCGGCGTAGCCATCCAACTCGCCGCGGCTCCCAATTGTATTAAAAAGCATACAGAAAGAGGCGGGAGCCACGCACCAGATCCATGCATCTTCCCTTCGCTGCGCTCGTCACAATCCCGACGTGGTTGCAGGCCGCGCCCGTGGCAACGTCGCCCGTGGCAACACCAACGACCACGAACACCGAATCGTTGGCGCCGCTGCCCGCCAATTCTCCTCCCGCGCAGAGCGGCGCGGACACCCACGTCCTTCACCTCGCTGACGCGGTTTCTCTCGCCCTCAGCAACCAACCAGCGCTCCGTCAAGCGCGCGCGCAGACCGTTGCCGCAAGCGGCCGGACCGTGCAAGTGCGATCGGCCTTCTTCCCCCAGCTTACAGGGGTCGCGTCGTACCAGCTTCTTTACAACACGAGCTCGACGTACGCGCGAGGCGGGGCAACGGGGACCGGCGGGACCACCCCAACCCCAACAGGGACGTCGTCCACCATCGGCTACTTCAGTCTCGGCGGCACCGCATCGCAGCTCATTTGGGACTTCGGTCAGACATACAATCGTTACCGCGCTGCCAACGAAGCCGAGTCGTCGTACGAGGCGAGCGAGAAGACGAGCGAGCTCACCGTCGTTGCGAACGTGCGACGCGCCTATTTCTCGGCACGCGCACAAAAAGATCTCGTGGACGTGGCGCGCGACGCGCTCGAAAATCAGCAGCGCCACCTCATTCAGATCCAGGGCTTCGTCGCGGCGGGGACGCGCACGGAGATCGATCTCGCGCAGACGCTGACCGACGTGGCGAATGCACGCGTCACGCTCATCAACGCGCAGAACGCATATGACGTCGCGCGCGCGCAGCTCATCCAAGCGATCGGCGGAGGGGCCGCGACGAATTTCGATGTCGCGAACGACGAGATCCCGCCCGTCGACGGTGAAGAGCTGCCCACCGAGCAGCTCGTCGCGCGCGCGCTCGAGGCGCGCCCGGAAATCCTTGCGCTCGAGCGACAGCGCCAGTCATTGCATCTTACAACCAAATCCTTGAGCGACAATTACTGGCCGTCGCTGTCGGCATCGGCATCCGGCGCGTACGCAGGCACCTCGCTCGACAGTCTCAACCCCGCGTGGAGCATCGGTGCCACGCTCTCATGGCCTTTCTTCCAAGGCGGTCTCACCAAGGGCCAGGTTCGCGAGGCCGAAGCGAACGAGGACGCAGCAAGAGCATCCATCGACACCGAGAAGCTCCAAGTGCGCTTCGATGTCGAGCAAGCGCAATTGTCGCTCCGCGCCGCCAAGATCGTAAAAGATGCGGCGGAAGAAACGCTCAGGAACGCACGCGCACAGCTCCGTCTTGCCGAGGGCCGTTACACTGCAGGGGTCGGGACCATCATCGAACTAGGCGACGCTCAGATTACTTTTACCAACGCCGGCGCGCAGGTCGTGCAAGCCAAGTTTCAGCTCTCTTCCGCGCGCGTAAACCTCCTTGTTGCTTTGGGGCGCCAATGACTGCGAAAGCTCGCATCGTAATGCTGCTTGTTGGTTCGCTCGTGCTCGCGGGCACCTATGTGCTGCTCTACAGCACGAGCCGCGGTGCAAGCGGTGCACAACCCATGAGTCCTCCACCCGTGGGCAGCACCACCATTGCGGTCAACGTGGCGGATGGATCGGCCCCGGCCGCCGCGCGCAGTGCGCCCGCTGCCCCTGGCAGTGCCCCGGGTACCGATCGCGCCGTGCCCGTTGCAACGGCCACGGTCGTCAAACGCGACGTCCCCGTCATCCACGAAGGGCTCGGCACCGTCACCTCGCTTGCCACGATCACCGTGCGAACGCTCGTGGACGGAACGCTCACAGACGTTCTCTACAAGGAAGGTCAAGACGTAAAAAAAGGCGATCTGCTCGCGGTCGTCGACACGCGTCCGTTCGTCATCCAGCAGCACACCGCGGAGGCAGCCCTTCAACGCGACGAGGCACAGTTGAACGACGCGCGTCTCAACCTCGAACGCTACGAGACGCTTCGCAAAGGCAATCTCATTCCTCAGCAGCAGCTCGATGATCAGCGCGCCCTGGTGGGTCAGCTCGAGGGCACCACGCGCGGCGATCGCGCGCAGATCGACAACGCGAAACTGCAACTCGACTACGCCCACATCCGCTCCCCCGTCGACGGCGTCACGGGCGTGCGCCTCGTCGATCAAGGCAACATCGTTCATGCCGTGGACACGACGGGCATCGTGATCGTCACGAAGCTCGATCCCATCACCGTGATCTTCACGCTGCCGCAGGACGACTTGCCGGCCGTGCAGGCGGCGCTCGCAAACGGCAAGCCCGAGGTGACGGCGTACGCCCGCGACGGCGTGCAGAAGCTCGGCGAGGGAGAGCTCCTCGTCGTCGACAACCAGGTCAACGCGGCAACGGCGACCATCCGCCTGCGGGCCATCATGGCGAACCCGCACCGCGCGCTCTGGCCGAACGCGTTCGTGAAGGCACGCGTGCGCGTTGCAACCATCGCGGGTGCGCTCGTCGTTCCGGGTTCGGCCGTGCAGCGAGGTCCGAACGGTGCCTTCGCGTACGTCGTTTCCGCCGATCAAATCGCGAACCCCAAGCCCGTCGTCGTAGATTCGGTCCAGGGCGACGTTGCCATCGTCAGCTCGGGCCTCAACGAGGGTGAGATCGTCGTCACCGACGGGCAGAACCAACTCCGCCCCGGAAGCCGCGTGTCTGCTCATGCAGCGAACCCGGCGGCGCCGAAAGCAACACCGTGAGCAGCATCTCCGAGCCGTTCATCCGTCGCCCCGTCGCGACGACGCTCCTGATGATCGGCCTGTTTCTCTCGGGCGTGATCGCGTTCCGCGAGCTGCCGGTCGCGGCGCTCCCGCAGGTCGACTACCCCACCATCGTCGTCTCCACGTTCCTGCCCGGCGCGAGCGCGCAGACCATGGCGGAGTCGGTGACAACACCGCTCGAGCGTCAATTCGGGCAGATGCCGTCGCTCGCGCAGATGACGAGCACGTCGAGCTTCGGCAACTCGCAGATCACCCTCGTCTTCGTCCTCGATCGCAACATCGACGCCGCCCAGCAGGACGTGCAAGCCGCGATCAACGCCGCTGCAACGCTCCTGCCTCGCACGTTGCCCACGCCGCCCACCTACAGCAAGAGCAACCCCGCCGACGCACCCATTCTCACGCTCGGCATCTCGTCCAAGTCGTTGCCGCTCGCGCAGGTGAATGACGTCGCGGACTCCGTGCTCGCGCAAAAGATCTCGCAGGTCTCGGGCGTCGGACTCGTGACCCTCGGCGGTGCGCAAAAACCCGCCGTGCGCGTGCAAGTCGATCCGCTGGCGCTCGCAGGCACGGGGCTGTCGCTCGACGACGTGCGCACCACGCTCGTCGCCGCGAGCGTCAACCAAGCCAAGGGCAACATCGACGGGCCTCGCCAGGACTACACGCTCGCAACGAACGATCAGCTCCCGAACGCCGCCGCGTTTCGACCGATCATCGTCGGGTACGCGAATGGCGGCCCCGTTCGTCTCGACGACATCGCCCAAGTGATCGATGGCGTCGAGAACTCCGAGCTCGCGGCGTGGGCAAACGACCAGCGCGCCATCATCCTGAACGTGCAGCGCCAACCCGGCGCGAACGTCATCCAGGTCGCCGACAGGGTCAAAGCGCTTTTGCCCAAACTCAAGGTGTCGCTCCCGCAGGGCATCGACATCCGAGTCCTCAGCGACCGCACCGAGACGGTTCGCGCTTCCGTCAAGGACGTGGAGATCACGCTCGTCATCACGATCGGCCTCGTGGTCCTCGTGATGTTCGCCTTCTTGCGAAACCTGCGCGCGACGATCATCCCGAGCATCGCCGTGCCGCTGTCGCTCGTCGGCACCTTCGGCATCATGTACCTCGTCGGCTACAGCCTGAACAACCTGTCGCTCATGGCGCTGACCATCGCGACCGGATTCGTCGTCGACGACGCCATCGTGATGATCGAAAACATCGCGCGGTACATCGAGGAGGGCGAAGCGCCGATGGTTGCGGCGCTCAAAGGTGCGAAGCAAATCGGTTTTACGATCGTCTCGCTCACCGTGTCCCTCGTCGCGGTCTTGATCCCGCTTCTCTTCATGACGGGGCTCATCGGACGCCTCTTCCGCGAGTTCGCGGTCACGCTCGCCGCGTCCATCGTCGTGAGCGCGGTGCTGTCTCTGACGCTGACGGCCATGATGTGCGGGCACCTCTTGCGGCCCGAACCAAAACCCGAGGAGCGCGGGCGGCTCTATCGGCTCTCGGAACGCGGCTTCGAGGCCATGATCCATTTTTATGATCGCGGCCTTCGCTGGGTCCTCGATCACACGCGCACGACGCTCATCGCCACGTTGCTGACGGTCGTTCTCACGGGCCTGCTCGCTTGGTTCATTCCCAAAGGCTTCTTCCCGCTCGAAGACACGGGATTGCTCGTCGCCGTCACGGAAGCGCCGCCCGACACGTCGTTCTCGCGCATGATGGATTTTCAGACCTCGGTCGCGGACGTCGTCCTGAAAGATCCCGACGTCGTCTCGGTCGCCTCCTTCATCGGCTCGGACGGGACGAACCCCACCTCGAACGTGGGACGTCTCTCGATCACGCTCAAGCCGCGCGAGGAACGCAAGGCCGATGCAAGCGACATCATCGCGCGCCTCCAGCCGAAGCTCGCCGGGCTCGCCGGCGTGAGCACGTTCATCCAGGCGGTGCAGGATCTGCAGATCGACACGCGCCCGAGCCGCACGCCCTATCAGTACACCATCGAAGATGCCGATCCCGTGGAGCTCGCCGCCTTCGCACCGCGCGTCATCGATGCCATCACGCATCTACCCGAAGTCCGCTCGGTCACCAGCGATCTCGGCGCACGCGGCTTGAGCACGCAGCTCGATATCGATCGCGACACGGCCTTGCGCCTCGGCGTGTCCACGCAAGCCATCGCCGACGTGCTCTACAACGCGTTCGGCCAGCGGCAGATCCTGACCATCTTCACGCAGCTCAATCTCTATCGCGTCGTCATGGAGATGCGCCCGGATCTGCGCAAAGACGAGCAAGCGCTCTCGCAACTCTTCGTCCGCTCATCCAGTGGAGCGCAAGTGCCGCTCACGACGTTCGTGACCGTTCACCAGGGCACCGCACCGCTCGCCATCAACCGGCAAGGGCAGTTCACCTCCGTCACCATCTCGTTCGACACCGCGCCCGAGGCATCCCTCGGCGCTGCCGTCACGTCCATCGAGAGGGCCGTGGCGGATCTGGGCCTTCCGCCAGGCCTTCACGGCGCATTTCAAGGCACCGCGAAGGCTTTCAGCGAATCGCTCGCAAGCGAACCGGCGCTCGTGCTCGCCGCGCTCATCACCGTCTACATCGTCCTCGGTGTCCTTTACGAAAGCACCATCCACCCGGTCACCATTCTCTCCACGTTGCCCTCTGCAGGCGTCGGCGCCCTCCTCGCGCTGATCCTGACTCGCTTGCATTTTACAATCATCGCGCTCATCGGGATCGTGCTCCTCATCGGCATCGTCAAGAAGAACGCCATCATGATGATCGACTTCGCACTCGAGGCAGAGCGCGAGCAGGGGATGCCGCCGCGCGAGGCCATCCATCAAGCGTGCTTGCTCCGCTTCCGCCCGATCATGATGACCACGATGGCCGCATTGCTCGGTGGCGTCCCGCTCGCGATCGGCACTGGCACGGGCGCCGAGCTTCGCCGGCCGCTCGGCATCACCATCGTCGGCGGCCTCATCGTCTCGCAGGTGTTGACGCTCTACACGACACCCGTGATCTACCTCGCCATGGATAGGGTCGGCCGCTGGCTCGCGCGTTGGCGCACGAAGCAGGGCATCCGACCTGACAGTGACGCGGCACTCTCATGAACGTCTCGGCGCCGTTCGTCCACCGACCCATTGCGACCGCGCTGCTCTCGGCGGCGATCTTGCTCGCGGGTTTTCTCGCGTACGATCTATTGCCCGTCGCGCCACTGCCTCGCGTCGATTTTCCAACCATCTTGGTCAGCGGCGCTCTACCTGGCGCGAGTCCCGAGACCATGGCGTCCTCGGTTGCTACACCGCTCGAGCGGCGCTTCGGACGCATCGCTGGCGTCACGGAGATGACGTCGTCGAGCGCGCTCGGATCGACGAGCGTCACCATCCAGTTCGATCTCGACCGCGACATCGACAGCGCGGCGCGCGACGTTCAGGCAGCGATCAACGCCGCGGGCGGCGAGCTGCCACCGAACCTGCCGTCGCTCCCGTCGTACCGCAAGATCAACCCGGCTGACGCGCCGACCATGATCATCTCGGCCACGAGCGAGACGATCCCGATCGACCAGGTTGCCGACGCGGCCACGACGATCCTCGCGCAACGCATCTCGCAGATCGAGGGCGTGGGCCAGGTGTTCGTAGGAGGTTCGACGCAGCCCGCGGTCCGCGTACGCGCCGATCCCGTCGCGCTTGCAGGGATCGGCCTCACGATGGAGGACGTTCGCACGCGGCTCATGGTGAGTACCGTCGACTCGCCGAAGGGCGTGCTCGCGGGCGACGTGCGTGCGCGCATCGTTGGCGCCAATGATCAACTCTTCGGCGCGGCGGCTTACCGCAATCTCGTCATCGCCGGGCAAAACGAGAATGCCGTGCGCGTCCGCGACGTCGCCACCGTCGACGACTCGGTCGAGAACGAACGCCTTGCCGCTTGGACCAACGGCGTGCGCTCGGTGCTCCTCGTGGTTCGTCGCCAGCCGGGCGCGAACATCGTCAAGACGAACGAACGCATCAAGGCCGTCTTACCGAACCTCGCGAGTTCCATCTCACCCGCCATCAAGCTCGAAGTGGCCGTCGATCGAACGCAGAGCGTGCGTGCCTCGGTCAGAGACGTCGAGCGCACGCTCCTCATCAGCCTCGGACTCGTCATTTTCGTCGTTTTCGCATTCTTGCGTTCGCTGCGAGCGACAGCCATTCCAAGCGTCGCCGTGCCGCTCTCCATCGTGGGAACGTTCGGCGTCATGTACTTGCTCGGCTACAGCCTCGACAACCTTTCGTTGATGGCGCTCACCATCGCAACGGGGTTCGTCGTCGACGACGCCATCGTCGTGACGGAAAACGTCACGCGCCACATCGAACTAGGCAAGCCACCGTTGCAAGCTGCGCTCGAGGGGTCGAAGCAAATCGGCTTTACCATCGTGTCGATCACGGTCTCGCTCCTCGCCGTCTTCCTGCCCATCTTGCTCATGGGCGGCATCGTCGGGCGGCTCTTTCGCGAGTTCGCCGTCACGCTCAGCATCGCCATCGCCATGTCGGCCGTCGTATCGCTCACGTTGACGCCGATGATGTGCTCGCGACTTCTGAGGCATGACACGGGCGGGCACGGCAGGCTCTACACGGCGAGCGAGCGCGCCTTCGACTTCTTCGCCCGCATCTACGGGCGTTCGCTCGCGTGGGCCATCCGGCGCCACAAGCTCGTCGGCGTCCTCACGATCGTGACCATCGCGACAACGTGTGCACTCTACATATTTATCCCGAAGGGGCTCTTCCCGCAGCAAGACGTCGGGCAGATCATGGGCTTCGCCGAAGCGCCACAGGACGTCTCCTTCCCGTCCATGGCAAAGCGCGAAGAGGCCGCGGTAAAGGTCTTGATGTCGGATCCGGACATCAACCATGTCGTGGCGTTCCTGGGCGGTGGTCCTGGAGGCGGCACGGGCAACACGGGCAGCGTGTTCATCGAACTCAAACCGGGCAAACGCGCGAATGCCGATGCCATCATCAACCGTCTGAGGCCGAAGCTTGCACGGCTCGAAGGCATCACGATCTACTTGCAGGCCGCACAAGACGTGCGCGTGGGCGGCCGGCTTGCGCGCACGCAGTACCAATACACGATCCAGGACGCAGACCTCGCCGAGCTTCGCGCGTGGAGTCCGCGCGTACTCGATCGACTGCGCAAGCTTCCCCAACTCAAGGACGTCAACACGGATCTCCAAGTCGCTGGTCTCGAGCTCGGTTTCGACGTCGACCGCGATACCGCCGCGCGCCTCGGCATCTCCATGCAGCAGATCGACGACACGCTCTACGATGCGTACGGTCAGCGGCAGATCGCGACGACGTTCGCAACGATGAACCAATACCGCGTCGTGCTCGAGGCCAGGCCAGCCTTTGCGGCGCGTCCCGAGTCCGTGAGCGACGTGTATGCACCAGGAGCGGGCGGTCCCGTCCCCATGAGTGCGATCACCAAGCCGCGTACGAACAGCACGGCGCTGTCGATCAGCCATCAAGGGCAATTTCCCGCGACCACGATCTCGTTCAACCTCGCTCAAGGCGCATCTCTGAGCGACGCCATCACGGCCATTCACCGTGCCGAAGCAGACATTGGCATGCCCGCATCCATGAGTGCGGAGTTCTCCGGGACCGCGCAGGCATTCACGGACTCACTCAAGACCGAGCCGTGGCTCATCCTCGCCGCGCTCATCACGGTCTACATCGTGCTCGGCGTGCTCTACGAAAGCTACGTGCATCCGATCACCATCTTGTCCACACTGCCGTCAGCCGGCGTTGGTGCACTCGTTGCGCTGCTCGTGACGAAAACCGAACTCAGCGTCATCGCGCTCATTGGCATTATTCTTCTTATTGGCATTGTGAAGAAGAATGCGATCATGATGATCGACTTTGCGATCGAGGCCGAGCGCGACGAAGGCCTGTTGTCCGAAGAAGCGATTACAAAAGCGGCGCTGCTTCGTTTCCGGCCCATCATGATGACGACGCTCGCGGCGCTCTTCGGCGCGGTGCCGCTCACGATAAGCACCGAAGTCGGCTCCGAATTGCGGCGCCCGCTTGGTATTGCCATCATCGGCGGGCTTCTGTTCTCGCAAGCGCTCACGCTGTTTACGACGCCGGTCATTTACTTGGCGCTCGATCGCTTCACGAAGCGAAAGCGCCGCGCCGACGAGCTTCTGCCCGCGTGATCACGGGGTGTGCGCGTAGATCGATTCGTCATCCTCTGCGTACTGCCCGCTCATGAAGGAAAAGACGCTGCTTTACGGGGCTCTCGTCGCCACAAGCATGGCTGCGCTCTACGCCATCACGCGTCCGCATGCGATCGCACAACCGCCTGGCGACACGCATGCCGAGATCACCCCCGTCCCCATTTCCATCGTCGATGATGATCCGCCAGCGCTCGCGCGCGCCGAGGTGCCCATTCGCCTTACGGCATCGGACGGCACGGGGCTCACACTTTCATCCTTGGACGCGAAAGCCGTCATCGAAGATCCGCTCGCGCTGACCGAGCTGCACCTTGTCTTCGAGAATCCAAATGATCGCATCCTCGAAGGCACCTTCCGAATCACACTTCCGCAGGGTGCATCGCTCAGCCGTTTCGCCATGAAAGTCGGCAACGAGTGGCAGGAGGGCGAGGTCGTGGAAAAGCAGGCTGCACGACGCGCCTACGAAGATTTTTTGCATCGCCGCCAAGATCCCGCCCTCATGGAACAAGGCGCAGGCAATGAATTCTCGGCGCGCGTATTTCCAATTCCAGCGCGCGGCAAAAAAGATATTATCGTGACTTATTCCGAATCCATCGAGAAGAGTGCACCTTACGTGCTTCCGCTCCAAGGCCTGCCCATGCTCGGGAACCTCGACGTGGATGTGCACGCCAACGGTTCACGCAACGCCCTCGAGGGTGGACGCAGCACGACATCCTTTTCGCTTCATCAGAAAAGTTTCACGCCGGGGCAAGACTTCGTCGTGCCGGGCCGGCAGATCCCGCGCAGCGCGGGCCTCCGTAGCGGCGAGTTCGTCCTTGCACGCGTCACTCCCTTTGCTGAATCGCGCCCCGACCCCATCCACTCTGCTGTCATCCTCGTCGACACGAGTGCGTCACGCGCGCTCGGTCTCTCCGAAGAGGCCAAGCTCGTCGAAAGCACCATCGCGAAGCTGCCGTCGGATGCGGTCGTCACCGTCGCTTGCTTCGATCAAGAGATTGCCCCCATCTACGAAGGCAAGGCGGCGGACTACGGTATCAAGGAGACCTCGGCGATCGTTGGGCGCAAAGCGCTCAGCGCCACCGACTTCGAGGGGGCCATCGGCT
Organism: Polyangiaceae bacterium; assembly: GCA_009781005.1. Classification (GTDB taxonomy): domain Bacteria; phylum Myxococcota_A; class Polyangia; order Polyangiales; family Polyangiaceae; genus Labilithrix. Next base: position 11,395 of record WQYX01000076.1, read on the forward strand.
GGGCAACGGAGACGGCGAAGAAGACGACGGCCAAGCGCGTCGTCCTCGTTGGTGATGGCGTCGCGACCGCGGGCGAGACGGATGGGCAGAGGCTTCGCGACCGCATCGAAAAACTTCGCGACGCCGGTGTCGAGCGCATGGATGCGGTCGCGATGGGTGGCATCCGCGACGACGCGTTCCTCCGAACGATCGTGCGTGGCGTGCTCCATCATGACGGCATCGTGCTCGACAGCAAACTTGGCGCGAAAGCCGTTGCGAGACGCCTTCAGGAAACGACCACGTCCGGCGTGCCGGTCAACGTTGCGGGCGCGCGCTGGTCGTGGCCCGAAAAGCTCGATGGCCTTCAAGCTGGCGATGAAGTCTTGGTTTACGCCGAGCTCGACGCATCGAAACCGATGTCCATCACCGTTGGCAACCAATTGGTTGCACCCGATCTGCTCACCATCGAGCGGCCTCTCGTCGAGCGGGCGTGGGCACAGGCGAAGATCCAGAGCCTTGTCGAAGCACCGAACGACAGCACGAACGCCACCAAGCAGGCCATCATCGATCTCTCGACGCGCCACCGCGTGCTCAGCCCATATACGGCCATGCTCGTGCTCGAAACGGATGCAGACTACAGTCGTTTCGGAATCGATCGCAACGCGATGGTCGACATCCTCACGGTCGACTCCGGTCGCGTTGCGGTCACGCACGCACCGCGCACCTGGGAGGAAAGGCGCACAGCGCGCAAACAGGAAGAGAAGGCGACCGAGCAGACGGGTACGCGCGCGAGGGATCCGCATCTTGCGCGTCGGGCTGCGCTGAGGGAAGCGACGGATTTCGGCATGATCGGCTCGCTCAGCACGGACGGCGATGGCGATCTGAATGCCCCCACGGCGTCGTGGGAGCGTGAAGAATCGCTCGGTAACGCCCCGCTCAGCGCGCGTGGCAACATGTGGGGCGACACCGTCGGCGACGCGTTCGGCGCAGGAGGAACCGCGGCTCCGCGAGCAATGCGGCGGCTCGCCGAAAACGGATCGATCGCCCAAGTTCACGAGGCTCGTCCCTATGAAGGACGCTTCCGCATCGTGATGGACAAGATCGCCGCCGGTAACAAGGAAGACGCACTCGCCGAAGCCTCGGAATGGCAGAACAGCCAGCCTGGCGATGTGATCGCGCTCGTCGCGCTCGGCGAAGCTTCCGAGGCGCGTGGCGACACGAAAACTGCGGCGCGCGCATACGGATCGATCCTCGAGCTCTTCTCGCAGCGCGCGGACTCCCGCAGGTTCGCGGGCGAGCGGCTCGAGCGGCTCCGCGACTCAGCAGCACTTCACCTTGCGATCGACAGTTACGGCAAAGCCGCCGAGCAGAGGCCGGATCACCCCGCGAGCCACCGTCTCTACGCGTACGCGCTGCTGAAGAGCAGCGACTACGAGCACGCGTTCGAGGCGATGAAGAAGGGTGCGATGCGCTCGTATCCCGAGGGTCGTTTCCGGGGCGCCACTCGCATCCTCAAGGAAGATCTCGGGCTCATCGCCGCGGCGTGGGCCAAGGCCGAGCCGGCTCGCCGCGCCGAGATTATGCAAAAGCTCCGGAGCGCGGGCGGCACCGAAGAGAGCGGTCCGTCGGTCCGCTTCGTCCTCGTCTGGGAGACCGATGCAAATGACGTCGACTTCCACATCTACGACGCGAAAGGCGGGCATGCATCTTACGGAGATCCCGTCTTGCCGTCGGGCGGTCAACTCTACGCCGACGTGACCACGGGCTATGGCCCCGAGTGCTTTACCATCCGTGGACCGAAGGGAACGCGCGCCTACCCTTACAAGCTGCAAGCGCACTACTACTCACGCGGACCCATGGGCTATGGCATGGGCAAGCTCCAAATCATTGACCACGATGGAAAGGGCGGCCTCTCCTTCGACGAGCGACCCTTCGTGGTGATGGTCGATCACGCATTCGTCGACCTCGGCGTTGCCGGGAAGAACCTATAGGTTCGAGAGCAACCCCGTGCTGCGCGACGGCGAGACATAGAATCGTCGCATGGACACGTTCATCAAGAGACCCATGCCGAGCATGATGGTGAGCACGCTCGATCCCCCTGCAGAGAAGAGAGGAAGCGTGACGCCGACCACGGGGAGGATGCCCGTGACCATGCCAAGATTGAAGAACGCATGCCAAAAGATCAGCGCGCCGACGCCAACGGCCAGCACGGCGCCAAAGCGATCCTTCGCCGTTGCTGCAATGCGCACAGCCCAGAGCACGAGGAATGTGTAGAGTGCAACAAGGAGGAAGCACCCCAAAAACCCCCAATCTTGCGCGAAAACGGCGAAAGGGAAGTCGGAGTGCTGGTCGGGCAAAAAAAGGAATTGGTTCTGCGTCCCGCGCATGAAGCCCTCTCCAGAAAAGCCACCCGCACCAATGGCAACGCGCGCGTGATGGGCATGCCATCCCGAGCCAAGGAGGTTTGCTTCGGGGTTCAAGAAGACCAAGATGCGCTGCTTTTGGTAGTCGTGAAAGACGTACGTCCAGAGCAGCGGCACAGCGATGCCGACAGCGATGACGAGCGTGACGAGGCTCTGCCAGCGAATCTTCGTGAGCATGCAAATGGTACCGAAGATGAGCGCGAGGATGAGCGCGGTGCCGAGATCCGGCTGCTTGAGGATGAGCAGCGTTGGGATCGCCGCGAGCAGGGCGGGGATGAGCAGATCTTTGAGGCTCCGTTCGTCCGTCTTGGGATCGTCGTGCAGATACTTGGCAAGCGCAATGATCATAAATAGCTTCATGAACTCGCTTGGCTGGAAACTAAAACTACCAATTTGAATCCAGCGCGAGCTGCCGCGAATGTCCTTGCCAAGAATGAAAACGAGCACGAGCAGGACGATGCCGATGCCGTAAAGCACGTAGCCGAGACGCTCGTAATGCCGATAGTCGATCACCGCAACGACGGCGCCGAGGATGCCTCCGAGTACGAGCCAATAGACCTGCTGAATATAGATATCCGAGAGCCCCGCGCGTGACACGCTGGTTGCCGAGTAGAGATTGACGACACCGATCACGGCAAGCGCACTTGCCGTGAGAAAGAGCGCCCAGTCGAAGTTGTCGCGCGGCAGTCCGAAGAAGCGCGCATGGTCATGGGAGTTTCTCACGGGTGCCCTTCGTCCTCGGGGAGAGGTGCAGGATCAGGGGGTACGATGAGATCGGGCGCGGTCATGGGATCAGGCAGCGCGGCAGGGAGGGGACCAGGGATGGGATCCGGAGCATCCCTGGCACCCGAACGCACGGTCCTTGGAGGGGATGCCTTCGCCGTGGGGGTGCCACCGTCCTTGGTGCGCGCGTCCTTTGGGGCCGCACCCTTCCCCGCGCGCTGCTGCCCGAGGCGCCGATACTCTCTGAGGATTTGCATGGCGAGAGGCGCGGCAATGGTTGGACCCGACCCGCCGTGTTCGACGAGGACGACCACCGCGATCTCCGGCGACTTCGCGGGAAAATACGAGGCAAACCACGCATGGTCACGCGACAAGTACCAGGCCTTCTTCGCATCGTCGCCGCTCGTGTTGACGTAACCGGTCTGCGCGGTGCCGGTTTTCCCAGCAACGTCGAGGGTTGGGTCGCGCACGGGAAACGCCGTGCCCTTCTCTTCGTTGACGACCCCAAAGAGAGCCGCGTTCACGCGTGCGAGGCTCTCCGGAGCAACATTCGCCTTTTGACGCACGCGGGGCGGGAAATCTTGCACGACGGCGCCGTCACTCGTCTCGACCGCGCGAACGAGTTGGGGCGAATACAGGGTGCCGCCATTTGCAATCGCTGCATATGCGAGCGCGAGCTGCAACGGCGTGACGGTGGTGGCCCCCTGGCCAATCGCCGTGTTGAGCGTGAAACCGATACGAAACTGACCCTTGTACCTGAGCGCGTACCACGAGCGCGTGGGGATGCGTCCGGAGGATTCCGGATTGACACCGATGCCGGTCTTCTGCCCCAGACCGAACTCGCTCGCGACACGCGCAATGCGGTCGATGCCGACGGCCTCCGCGAGCTTGAAGAAATAGATGTTGCATGACTGCGCGATGGCTTCGTGCATGTTGACCCTGCCGTGCACGTGGGTGCAGTGGAACGCGCGACGGCCGAAATACAGGTAGCCGTCGCATCGCTCGCGCACGCTGGGATCGACGAGCTTGTCTTCGAGCGCGGCGAGCGCGCTGAACGGCTTGAACGTCGAGCCGGGCTCGAATGCACCGCTCATCGTCATGTCCAGCATGGGGCGGAGCGGGTCGGTATAAAGCTTGTTGAAGGCCTCGCGAATGCGATCCTTGCCGGAGCCGCCGGACAGATCGTTCGGATCGAATTCGGGCTTCGAGTACATCGCGAGCAGGCGTCCCGTGCGAACGTCGACGGCGACGACGGCGCCGGCCGCGTACGGACGGAACACGCGCTCGATGGCCTGCTCGAGATCGATGTCGATCGTCAGGCGCAGATCGCGCCCCGGCAGCGGCTCTTGCCGCGAAGGAGCGTCGAGCAGGCGCTCCGCTTCGGGGCCCGAGCGATAGCGTCCGCGCGCATCGACCACGCGCTTTTCCCAACCGCGCTGACCGCGCAAGTAGCTCTCCCACGTCCGCTCCAACCCGGTTGCGCCGATCACGTCGCCCGGTTCGTATCCGAGCGGGTTCGTCTTCTGGCGCTCTTCGGCGCTCAGCGTCTCCCAGTTCTTCGGGCGAAACCTCGCGAGCGCGTCACCGTCGATCTCGGCGGTGTAACCGATGACGTGTGCGCCGAGCCGTTTGTAGGGGTAATAGCGAATCGGCTGGCTGACGATCTCGACGCCCGGCATCTCCGTTGCGTGCTGTTTGATCTCGGCAACGATGTCGCGAGACAAGTCCTCGCGCACGAGGACGGCGCGCCAGCACGGCGAACGATCTTCATCCGTCACGCACGCGTCCTTGATGCGCGCCGTCAGCCGCGCGCGCTCGTCGGGGTTCAAGCGCAACGTGTCGGCGATGCGCGCCCAGCTATCAGGCTCGTCCGCCGATCGACTCCGGGCTTTCGGCCGTGCGCTCGGCATGACCCGGCCCGGCACGATGATCGCGTTGAACGACGGACGGCTCGAGGCGAGGATCCTGCCCTGAGCATCGCGAATGATGCCGCGCGTGGTCGGAACGGTGACACGGAGGATGACGTTCTCGTGCGCGATCTGCGTGTATTCTGCACCCTTGACGATTTGCAGTTGGAAGAGGCGGACCATGACGCCCGCGAAACCGAGGAACGCCAAGAGAGCGAGCCAGCGATAGCGCTTTCGGAATTCGCTGACGTCCGAACGAGGAACGAGAAGGTTATTCACGCGCTCCCCCTCGTGCTCCCGTCTCCTTCGCCGATCCAGACGACACCGTGGCCGAGTGGATGCGCGCTGCCAGGTGAAAGACGAGGGGCGCGACTGCACCGGTGGCCAGCACGTGAGGAATGGTCATGGGGTAGAGCGCGCGCGGGACCCAAGCATCGCGACCGAAGATCGCGAGCAGGACGAGGAGCATCACGCTGTGCACCAGCGTGAAGGTCACGGCGAGACCAACTTGCATGAACGTCGTTTGCGCGGCGAGGCGAACGCCGGCAGCGCGCGCGAGCACGAAGATCGCCACGTACGTCGAAGTGTAAAGACCGACGGGCGCAATCCCGACGAGATCGGTGAGGTAGCCGAGTGCGAAAGCCACGCCCGCGCCGCGCACGAGCGAATACTCGTGCACGCCCATGAACAGAATGAGCGGAAGGACGAGCGACGGCAGAAGCCCGGGGACGACCAGGTCTTGATGTGCCCCGACGATGACGCCAATGAGCCGGAGCACCAGGTCCACGACGCGGAACAGGTTCGACTGCACGAGCAGCAGAACGACGCCGGCCGCAAAAAACGCCGCGTTCCTCACCGCAAACCTGCTGCGCGCCGCGATCTCGACCTCGCGTCGCTCGCGACGGTTTGCGGACACGCCTTAGGCATGCAACTCATCGGTTGCCTCCGGCCTTTGATACCGTAGGCTTAGGCGCGACGTCTTCGTCTTGCGGAGGCGTCACGAGAATGAGCACCGCATCGAGGCGCGAGAAATTGACCGTGGGCGTTGCCTCGATGTCTTGATCGCGACCGGGCTCGCGTTTGACGACTTTCGTGACGCGCGCAACGGGCAAACCTTTCGGGAACCATTTGCCCTTGCCGCTCGTCACGAGAAGATCCCCGATCTCGACCTCATCGCGCGAGTCGACGTTCTCCACTTTGCATGAATAGCGCGACGGGTTGCCGGTGCCGCGCACGAAGCCGCGCGCCTGCGTACGCTCATCCTCGACGTCGATGCCGAACGCTGCATCGACCGAGAGCTGCACGTCGACGGCATCGCCTGCGACGCGAAGAACTTTGCCGACGACGCCATCGGGTGAGACGACGGGCATGTTCGGACGAATGTTTCGCGAGCCGCGGTCGAGCACGACGCGCGTGACGCGGAAGAATTCCGTGAAGTCTTTGCCGATGACTTGAGCACTCACCGGATCACCCGGAAGCGATTCGCGGAGCTGCAACAGTCGCCGTAATTCCCGGTTTTCGACTTCGTTTTTTTCGAGGCGATGAGCCTGCTCGCGCAAGCGCGCGTTGTCGTACGCGAGCCGCTCGTTGTCCGCCTTCACGTCGACCAGATACACGTAACTCTCCCAGATGTTCGACACGCCGCGCCCGAGACTCGACGCGGCGAATTCGATGGGAGCCGTCACGCGAAGCACCGCGCGATCGAGCGCGTTCAGGTCCGACGGCGCACGCATGTTGACGCGCAAGACGAAGAACGGGACAGCGAGAAGGAGGATGACGACCCCCAAGTCGCGGTACCTCTTGAACACCGACACGGCACTCTCACGATCGCGCTCAGCCGATCGTGACCTCCTTCAAGAGCTCCATGTGATCGAGCGTCTTGCCGCTGCCGAGGACAACTGCGCTGATCGGATCGTCGCACACCATGACCGGCAAGCCAGTCTCTTCGCGAAGCAAAACGTCGAGATTCGCGAGCAGCGCACCCCCACCCGTGAGCACGACGCCTTTGTCGACGATGTCTGCGGCGAGTTCGGGCGGTGTCTTTTCGAGAGCGAGCAAGACGGCTTCCACGATGGCGTTCGTGGGCTCGGCGAGTGCTTCGCGGATCTCGTCCGAGTTGACGACGACCGTCTTCGGAATGCCGGCAACGAGATCGCGCCCCTTCACCTCCGTCGTGCGTTGTTGCTCGAGCGGGTACGCGTTGCCGACCTCCATCTTGATGCGCTCGGCTGTCTGCTCACCGATGGCGAGGTTGTATTTGCGTTTGAGGTACGCCTGAATCGCGTCGTCCATCTTGTCGCCACCCACACGCACGGACTGCGAGTAGACGATGCCGGCGAGAGAGATGACCGCGACCTCGCTCGTGCCGCCGCCGATGTCGACGACCATGTTGCCGGAAGGTTCGGTGATGGGCAGACCGGCACCAATGGCTGCGGCCATGGGCTCTTCGATGAGATAGACCTCGCGCGCGCCAGCGCCTTCGGCGCTCTCCTTCACGGCGCGCTTCTCCACTTCGGTGATGCCGAAGGGCACACAGATGATGATGCGCGGTTTGACGAGCGTGCGGCGATTGTGCGCGCGCGCGATGAAGTACCGAAGCATGGCCTCGGTGATTTCGAAGTCGGCAATGACGCCGTCGCGAAGCGGTCGCACCGCCCTGATGTTGCCTGGCGTGCGGCCGAGCATCTCTTTCGCTTCACGACCAACGGCGAGAACTTTGTTGCCACCGCGCGCGTCACGCTGGACCGCGACGACCGAAGGCTCGCACGAAACGATGCCCTTCCCTTTGACGTAAATCAGCGTGTTGGCTGTCCCGAGATCGATCGCCAGATCGTTCGAGAACAGGCCGTGAAGCCAGTCGAAGATCATGGGGTGGGGCTCCGGGGCTTGGACACAATGGGGCCGGGGTCAGGGGGTCGAGCGGTCATAGCACACGCTTCTGCTGTGTCCACCCACGCGGTAATCTCAAAGGTTAGCCCGGAGAATTCATGACGCGATGTACTCCCTTCGAGAGTACAGGTACCGCGTGCGTTTAAACATGAAGACCCGCGAAAGTATCTCGCGGGTCGTTCGCAGACCGTTTCGATTTCGCGCGACCCCAACGAGATGAGACCGCAAACGATTTGGCGCGAGGTCGAGGCGGGGCCGAGGAGCGGACCGGAATAGCCTTGAAGGCTTTGAGGACCGCACCGCAGGCCCCAACGATGAGATCGCGCCAAAGCGGAAGCGGGCTAGCCCGAATCATTCATACGACTCCGCTTAAAAGAGCCGATCCCTTTGCTGCAAAGGGCGTACGGCGTTTCTCGGACCTGCGGCGTACGTACAGTACGCCTCGGTCCTGCGATACGGCGTGCGCCCTTTTCGCTGCGGTCTCGACCTTTTACCGCAATCGCGTCATGAATGATTCGGGCTAGCCCTTCGAGATCTTGCCTTCTTTATGCGGGTGGTGCGCGCGGCACGCACAGCAGAACTTCTTGATCTCGAACTTCTCCGTCATCGTGCGCTTGTTCTTCGTGGTCACGTAGTTCGCGCGATTGCAGTTCGCGCAGGTCATCTTGATAATGTCACGCATTCGAAAGACTCCAGTCGAGAGCCGCCCAACTTATTCGCCACGATTTTTCTGTCAAGCAGGACGCCTAATCGTCGTCTTTGTCGAAGTCGCCGTGACGCCAATCGTCGTCGCGATCGCGACGTCCTCCTCCGCCGCGGCCACCCCTGCGCGGCGGTCCACCCTCTCCGCCGCCCTCACTGCCGCCGCCGCCTTGTTTGCGCCGACGATCGCTGTCGAACGTTTTGCGCGCGGGCGGCGGCGGCGCGCTGCCGAAGCTCGGAGATCCGCCGTATCCGCCGCCACCGCCACCAAAGCCGCCACCGCCAAAGCTGCCTTCACCGCGCGGCGGGCGCTCGCCCTTTGGGTGAGCGATGTTCACGATGAGGCGGCGGCCACGAAGATCGGCGGACTTGAGTTGCTCCGCCGCGGTCTTCGCGCTCTCGGCACTTGCCATGGTGACAAATCCAAAGCCGCGCTTTCGTCCTTCGGGATCCATTGGCAAGTGGACGCGAACGACCTGACCGGGGCCGACAACGCTGTCGACGAGCGCTTCGAGCTCAGGTTGCGCGCAGTCGTACGGCAGGTTGCCGACGTAAAGCGTGCGATCTGGAGTTTGCGGCGCACCGCCACCGCCAGAGCGCGGCCCCGGCGGGCTCGATCGCGGCGGAGCTGCGCTGTCGCCTTTGCGGGGCGGTTCATTCTGGAACGGCCGAACCGAGATCGAGCGTCCGCCTTGCATCGAACCGTCGAGCGCATCGCGCGCTGCTTGTGCGTCCGCGGGCGAAGAGAGAGTGACGAACCCGAACCCGCGCGGGCGGCCCGTCATGCGATCCTTCGGCAAGCTCACGCTCACGACCTTGCCGCCAATGGCCTCAAAAATTTGCTTCAGGACTTCTTCCGAAACGCTTTCAGGGAGTCCCGCTACGAACAGCTTTGCTTCGTCATTCCCAGTCGCCATGCCGATATCCCTGAAAGTCCTCCCAAACGTGGTTTCGATGGTCAACGGTTACACCGCTGACGTCTTGGCAGGTAGTTGGCGGAAGATGCCCGGCTACTCTCCGCGATACGTTCCACGATATCGTGTGCCAGCGCCCCGTCAACTGACCCGTTGCGAAGCTTTGTCGTCCGACGGGCGGAACGCCGGGGTGGTGAGGCCGCTTTCGGGCTCAATTTCGACCGATCGTTCGGCAGCGGGACGATGCGACACGCGAGTCGGAACGGTGAAGCTGAACTTCGATCCAGCCTCCCTTCCGTTGCCCTCGACCCACGCACGGCCGCCGTGGCTCTCGGCGATGTGCTTGACGAGCGCGAGGCCAATGCCGCTACCGCGAACGGGCGCGCGCCCGTCGTCCTTGCGCGCGCCCGTCAAACGAACGAAGCGCTCGAAGATGCGCTCGCGATCTTCGGCGGCAATGCCGGGTCCACGATCGACGACGTCGATACGCACGTCGCCGTTCATGGAGCCAACGCGAACGATGATCTCTGGGCTACCGGGCGCGTACTTGAGCGCGTTATCGAGGAGGTTCACCAACGCGAGCTGGATGGCGCGTTCGTCGATGCGCGCTCGCGGAAGATCAGGCGCGATGTCGAGCCGAACTCGAACACCCAAGCGTTCGGTGCGGTAACGGTAGGCCGCAATCGCGCGCATCACAGCGTCGCCGACGTCGCCTTCCGCGAACTCATAGCTCTCGCGACCGCGCTCGAGCCGCGCAAAATCGAGCACGTTTTCGATGAGCGCCGAGAGCCGCTCGCTCTCCCGCACGATGATATCGAGATACTCTCTCTGCTTCGCCGGTGTTGCGACGCGGCCCGACTGAAGCATCTCCGCGAACATGCGCACGAGTGAAAGTGGCGTCTTGAGTTCGTGGCTCACGTTGGCAACGAACTCGCTCTTCAACGCCGAGATGCGCCGCTCTTTCTCGGCGACGAGCAGAATGGCGATCGCCGCCGCGACGATGACGATGCACGAGATCGTCACCATGGCGAGCTCGAGAACCCGCCGGTTCTGCACACGCGAGGCGATCTCTTCGCTCGCGAGCGGAGAGACTTGCACGCGCCAGTTGTAGAGCGTCGTCGGGAAACGCACGGCAACCGTGAACTCGCCGTTGCTGAGCGAGGGGCCGTAGATGAGCCGGCCTTCTTCGTCGATCACGTTGACGCGGTTTGCAACGTTCGCACGCACGAACTTCGGCGATTGGCCGTCGTCGTGCGGAGACTCTCGCCGATGAAGCAGCATGGGCAGCGTCTCGCGGACGATGCGGCCGATGTCGTGTCGCGCAACCAGAAGGTAGCGACGCCCTTCATGCACGCGCTGCCAATACGAGAGCAAGTAGCTCTGCGAGTCGTATTCGCGATGCAGATGGCGAAGCTCGTCGAGCGGCAGGTTGTCGAGATCCATGTCGCCGACCATCCGTTCGACGAGGACACGGCGGAACGTTTCTTCGTCGCTGAACGCCGACGACGCCCGCGATGCGAAAGCAAGCACCGTGCGACTCTGGTCGAGCACGAGGATCGCGCGCACACTCGGCGTTTCACGCTGCGCCGTGGGCAGCCACCGCTCGGTGAGTTGATCGAGTCTCGCCGGATCCGCAATCGCCATCACGACGTTGTCTTGATCGATGATCTGCCGATCGATGCTGTTCGCTTTTTCGGTGGCGAGGGCGAGCGTTGCCTCGAGCACCGATTGTTGGCGAAGCGTGTCGATCTGAAGCGTCGTGCGCACCGTGAAGTACGCGAGGATCCCCACCGCCGCGATGACCAGCGGCACGAGAACGAGGACGCGCAGGCGCGGGCGGTTCCTCATTAAGTGGCCCCATCCGCCACGGCTTCGCTCGCTGCGCCGCCTTCCCCCCCTAAAGGCGCGGGCGGGGAAGGCCCGCGACTGTCGCATCGTGGCAAGACTGCACGCTGCACGTGTACTCTATATGAGAGTACAATTGCATGCGAACTGCATTCGGTCGGGATTGGCACAGAGATGCTCCAGGAGGATACACCCTCTCAGGTAGCATAAACGCAGCGGACTACTCGGCAGTGCACAGCAGCGGGTCATCGCAGCAACTAGCCCGGATCATTCACGACGACTCCACTCAGACGTGCCGATCCCTTTGCTGCGAAGGTCGTACGGCTTTTGTCGGACCTGCGGCGTACATACAGTACGCCTCGGTCCTGCGATGCGGCGTGCGCCCTTCTCGC
>WQYX01000077.1 GCA_009781005.1 Polyangiaceae bacterium
AGACCGCTTTCAAGTTGGCGCGAGGCCGAGGCGGGGCCGAGGAGCGGACCGGAACAGCCTTGGTGGGCTTTGAGGACCGCACCGCAGGCCCCAACGAAGGGATCGCGCCAAATCGAAAGCGGTCAGCCGCGGAGCATTTCGTAAAGCTCTAGATCCGGGATCGCCGTTGAGATGCGCGTTCGCACCACGCCAACGTCGTTCTCTTCGAGCAGGCGGCAGAGCGAGACGCCATCGAAGAGCGAAATGGGCGCGGCCGAGATGGCGCCCGCCTCTTCGCGTGCGCCGCTGAGGACCTGGCCCGTGGTGACCAGCCATCCGGCTGATGCGGGGCCGTAGTGGTGGAGTGCGCCGCGCAGATCGCTGACGCGCTCGCGGCCGATCTCGCGGCCGTCTTTGCGCACGACGATGGCCGTGCGGATCTCGTCGGCGCCGGTCTTGTGGATGGCCGCGAAATGCGCTTCCCCACCGGGTGCACCCGCGCGTTTGACGGTGCGGAGGTTCGACATGCCGACGCGCTCGAGGCCGAGCAGAACGAGCTCGAGGAGCGCGTGCCCCGGCAGCTCCTGAACTTTGCGGAGCATCGTACGCCGCGCGGCTTCGCGGTAACGCTCGACCGCGGCGAGCGCGTCTTGCTCGAGACGAACGAGATCCGCATTGAGCGACCAGTCCGTCAGCGCAATGCGCGGGCCTTGCGCGAAACGGAAGCGCGGACGCTGTCCGTTTGCCTGGCGGCGCACGTTGTCGGCGCGGAGCGCCGCGCCGAGCTGCGCGGTGGCGACCACGACGTCGCCACTCATCCGTCCGCGGCGCATGAGCGAGTCGACCAGAGCGCGCAAGAGCACGGGTCCCTGCGTGCGATCGAAGCCGCTGAGCGCCATCACCGTGGCGTCGGCGAGCTCGCGGCCCGACAAGTCTTCGGCTTCGCCGGCAGGCAGATCGATGCCGGTGGGAGCGCCGCCCGCCATGATTTGGTGCCGGTCGCGGACCATGGGGCGCGGCGCAGGCGCGAGAGGATCGCGCGCAGAGTCGGCCTGCACGTCCGAGACTTCGATTCCGATGGCGCTGCCGCCCACCGGCACGATCTCGATGCGTGGAGTTGAAGCACGCTCGCCCTCACCATCACCTCGGCCACCGCGGCGGCGCCGCCGCCGCCGCCGCCGCCGCCCGCCCTCGCCGCCCGCCTGCGCGTCGTTTGGGCCGTTGGGGGGCGGCGCTGGTGCCGCGAGGATCGGTTGATCGTCGTCGTCTTCGTCGTCGAAGAGTTCCGCGCCGGCGGCGGCGAGATCGGCGCGCAGGGCGTCTTCGCCGGAGACGATGAGCGGCTCGTCGTCTTCGTCCACCGTCTCCGGTTCGGCCGGAACGTCGCGCGTTGCAGCTTCGACTTCGAGCGCATTGACCTCGAAGGACTCGTCGTCCAAAACTTCGCTCTCCTCGTCGTTTTCAGCCTTGCGCCCCTTCTTCTTGTCCCATTCGCGCAGCGCGAAGACGCCCGGCCGCACACGAACGATGGGGTTCTCCTTGTCGTCTTTCTTGAGCAGCGCGGCGAGACGCGCGCCCATCGTGACCTCAGGGCTCTTGCCGACGTGAGAGAGTAGGTTTTTCTCGATGGCAAGCTCCGTGATGTCTTTGTAGTGGAGCGGCTTGCCGACCATGCGCAGCACTTCGGCTGCGGCTTCCGTGAACGTCATGTTCGCCTTATTCTTTTTTGGTGTGCCTGCGTTTCACGCTGGGGGCGTTCCGGTCCTCCCGTGACGCCTTCCCCAGTTTCCGACGCAGCGAGCTTGGTACCCAGCCGCAGCCACGCGATTCGCGCGGCGCCGGACCCAAACCCGCACGCGGTTTTTACCTTAGGTTCCGGCTCGCGTCAAACAGCATTAAGCATTCGGTTGTTGCATGCTCGCGATCGGTATGGGTCGATGTTAGAAACCGCGCCGCCTTGCGCACCGTCGTCACCCTTGCCGGCATCGTCGTCGTCATCGCCGTCGCGATTTCCTTTGCGTTCGCGCTGCCGCGCGCCGGCGAGCCGTCCGTGCTGCTGTGGATGGGGATCCCGACCGTGGTGCTCGCCGCGCTCGGTGCTGCGCGCGCTCAGCACGACGGAGTGCTCAAAGATTGGATGTCCGTGCGCGCCGGGGACTTCACGCGCGGCTTCCTTGGTGCCGCGATTCTCTTCGGCGCGGCGTGGGGTTTCACCCGGATCGTCGCGCCCGCCGGCTCGGTGCGCGAGAGCTGGCTTGCGCGCATCTATCTTCAGCTCGGTGATCCCTCGATCCTTCGCAAGAACGTCGCGCTCGTCGTCCTCGTCCTCATCGTGATCGTGATTGCCGAGGAGATCCTCTGGCGCGGTTTGGTGACGGCGCTCCTCGCAGAGAAGATCGGATCTGGCCGCGCGTGGGTGTGGGCCGCGGCGCTTTACGCCATTGCGCACGCGCCCACGGCGTTCGTGTTGCGCGATTCGGCGGCAGGATACAATCCGCTCGTCATGGTCGGAGCGCTCGGAGGCGGGCTCGTCTGGGGTTTCCTGGCGCGCAAGTTCGGCCGGCTCTTGCCGGGGATTTTCGCGCACATGCTCTTCGACTGGACCGTGCTGATGACGTTTCGCCTGTGGGGCCCGAGTGTTTAGCGATCGTCGGTGATCGCTCGAAGGGCTTCGGTCATCTTCTCGTCGGAGTCGGCGGCGACGTCGAGGGCGACGCGTAGCTTTGGCGAGACCGTGGCGTTCGCGGCCGCGCACAATCGTGTCTTGCCGTTCTCATCGAGTGTGCGCCGAAGCACCATCGCGGCTCCTGCGCGCACGTCCTCGGGCGCGGAGGGATCCTCGACGAGTTGCCAGAGATCTTCCTCGCGGACGGCCATCTCACGATAGCCCTCGGTGGTGTCTCGAAGCTTTGCGAGCGCTGACAGCCATTGGCTCTTCGTCTGCGTTCCACGACCTACGAGCGTGGCAACGTTGGTCGTCGTCGTCTTGATCGAACGATAACTCGTCACCAGTGCTTCGCTGATTTGTGCAAGAAGCGCGTCGCGACGCGACGCACCGGAGGAGACGATGTCAAACCTTTCGACGTCCGAGGCATCCGAGCAGGTGAGTTGTAAGACGATGCTGTTCTTTCCGTCTGGCGACGCATAGCGGATCTGAGCGATCGGGATGAAGCGCGTGCGCCAGAGGCGACGGACCAAGACTCCATCGATCCCCACTTCGATCCGCGACGGCAACGGCATCGGCACAAAAAACAGCACAAAATTCACGAGCATGATGATCCCCCCGATCACCGCCACAATCGTCGACGTTTTGCTCCCCCAGAGGATTATCGAGCCGATCAAAACCATCGCTTCCAGCACGATCGTTCGGCGTATCGTTGCTCCGGACAAAGACCATCTGCTGAGCACGAATACAGATTGTTGGTTCTTGGCGTCGAGGGACACGACTCGCTAGACGCGCGGGCCTTTCGGTGGCTCGGGAGCATAGGCGTCGTCGTAGTGCTCGTCCTTCTTCGCTTCTGTTGGCGCCTCGGCCGTGGGTGGCGGCGGAGCAGGTGGCGGCGCGGGGGGTTGTTGAGGAGCCGACCCCGTGGTCTTGTGAAACATCTTGTCGAGTTCGTTGCCGACGTTCTCGAAGGCGCGACCAACTTCTTTGACGCCATCCTTCACGGCGTTATCGATCTTGTCGGTGGAGATCTGGCCTACCGCGCCTTTGACCGCACGGAAGAGGAGGCCAATGCCACGTTTGAGATCATCCCCGGGCTTTGGTTTGTCGTCGCTCATGCGGGCGATGATGGACACGGTCGCGCACCATGTAAAGTTAGACCGCTTTCAAGTTGCCGTGAGGTCGAGGCGGGGCCGAGCAGCGGACCGGAACAGCCTTGTATGGCTTTGAGGACCGCAGCGCAGGCCCCAACGATGAGATCGCGGCAAATCGAAAGCGGTCTCGTTATCCTGCTTTGATGCGTGCTACCGATGCAGGCTGCCATGTGCTCACGCGGTTGCGGCCGCCGCGCTTGGAGGCATAGAGCGCCTCGTCGGCTGCTTTGAAGAGGTCGTCCCAGGTTGCGCCGGCTTCCGGGAAGGTGGCGATGCCCACGGAACACGTCACTTTGAGCTGTCCGTTCGCCGAGTGGAACGTGGTTTTCTCGAGCTCCTCGCGGATACGCTCGCCCAGGAGTTTCGCGCCATCCTCGTTGGTCTGCTCGCACAGCACGACGAACTCTTCGCCGCCGAAGCGTGCGACCACGTCGGTGGTGCGCTTCTGGCGCTTGAGGATGTCGCCGAGACCTTTGATGACCACGTCGCCGACGTCATGGCCGTAGGTGTCGTTGACCTTCTTGAAGAAGTCGATGTCGGCAATGAGCACGGAGAGCTTGCGCCGGAAGCGCGACGCAGCGGCCACTTTCGCGGTGGCCTGTTCGAGCATCGAGCGCTTGTTCAGAAGGCCCGTCATGCCGTCCGTGGTTGCCATGGTCTCGAGCCTCTGAACCATGCGCGCGTTCGAGAGGCTGACCGCGAGATGGCTCGCGAGTACTTCGAGCGTTGGGCGAACCGTGTCGCCGAATGCATGCCGCCGCTTCGCGCCGAGAATGAGCGTGCCGAGCGCGCGGCCGTGGTGCAGGAGCGGCAAGACCAGGAGCGACGGAATGTTGGGCCACGGCAGGCGCCTGGTGAGCACCACTTGATGGGTCTTGTCGAATTCGCCTTTGTACGGAAGCGGGAAGCGATTCGTGACGACCATGGAGACGAGACCGGTGTTCGGCTTGAAGCGCTGGCCAACGAGATCTTCGACGTTGCCCGCCTCGCTCTTGGCCGCGCAGACCTCGTGCATGCGCGCCTTTTCATCCCATACGGTGACCGCAGCGAGATCGAAGCTCGCGATCTCGCGCGCAGCCCGGACGCCTGCCTCCAAGACGTCCTTCTCGCTGAACGCGGCTCCGAGGGCCTGCGCAGCACGATAAAGCTTGCCCTGCTCGACCTTCGCGCGTTCGAGCTGCACGAAGACGCGCTCGTTCTGAATGGCGCGCAGGCAGTAGCGCGCGGCTTGTGCGGCGAGCTCGTGTTCGCGCGGAGTGAAGGCACGATTGTCCACGCGATCGAGGGCGAGCACGCCGCGCACGATGCCGTCGTCCGCGACGGGGATCGCCGCGAGCGCGCGCACGGGGCAGCCGCCGGCGTAATACGGGATCACGTACGTGGGGCGGAGGTTTTCGAGCAGCACCGCTTCCTTTTTGGCGAGTACGGCGGCGAGGACGCCGTCGCCGATCGAAAACGGCGCGTCGTGGATTTCGTCCGATGCAGTCGACAGCTCGCTGATGCGAAGGTGCGTGCCGGAGTCCGTACGCCAGAGAAGGACCGCCGTGTGCAGGTCGAGGCAACGACGCAATAGATCCAGTGCATAATGCACGGATTGGTGGATCTCCTCGACGCTCGATCGGGCGAGGCGCTCTTCGGTTTTCTCCCCTCCGTCACCCCGCGCTTCGCCCGCACCGAGCAGGCGGTAGCTGCGCGCGTCGTCGCGTAAACGTTGGAGTTCGTCTTCGAGACGGGCGCGCGCCGTGACGCGGATGCGAGCCACTTCGGCGCGCAGGAGTAGGAGATTCAGCAGCGCGAATGCGCACGCGAAACCTGCTTGCGTGGCGAGAGCTTCGTAGCTCGGCGCGCCGAGCATCTGGTAGCGAACGAGCGCGTCGAGGATGACGACCCAAGCGACCACGAGCAGGCCGGGCAGCGGGCGTCCGAACGACGCAACGAGCGCAACGAGGACGTAGATCGCCGGAGAGAAGCGCCCTTCCAACGTGCCGTCGAACCGGAGAAGGATGGCATCGAGACCGACCGACAAGAGCGCGCCGAGCTCGAAGTCGAGAAGGAATGGCGCGTCGCCCGTGAGCTTCCATTTCGAATGAAGGCGCGTGATGAGCAGCAATGACCAGAGGGCGCATGCTGCGACGAGCACTGGTCCGAACGGGTATTGTGCGCCGCCGAAGATGACGAACGCGGCGAGGCCGCACGTCAGCGCGGCGCCGAAGCCCGCGCGGGCCGCGCGTCGAGCGAGGAGCGTCACGCGGACGAGGGCATCCATTCACGGTCGCCGTATCAGGGGCGCGTGACGACGGCCAACCGAGCGACGATTTCAGTCATTTGCTTGACACTGGCATTGTGCCTAGCCCGAATCATTTCATGACGACTCCGCGTAGAAGAGCCGATCCTCTTGCTGCGAAGGGCGTACGGCGCTCCTCAAGCCTGCGACGTACGTACAGTACGTCTCGGCTCTGCGGTGCGGCGTGCGCCCTTCTCGCTGCGGTCTCGGTCTTCTATCGCAATCGCGTCATGAATGATTCGGGCGTAGAACGGGTGAGATGAGTGAGCGTGAGCCGGGCGTGCCAGTCACTCTTGCGATCGTCTTTGCCAACGTGGGCGTCTTCGTCGCCGAGATCATCCTCGCCGGCCACGTCAGGTTCGCGCTTGCGGTCCCCGAAGACGTGCTCCGCTTGCTGGGCGCGAACGCGTCGCTCTCCACCATCGCAGACAATCGCTTCGAGACGCTCGTGACCTCGTGCTTCTTGCACGGTTCAATCATGCATCTTGCATTCAATCTCTTTGCGCTCTGGCAGGTGGGCCCGCTCGTCGAGCGCGCCGTGGGACCCGCGCGCTTTCTCGCGCTCTATCTCATGGCGGGAGTCGTCGGCAGTGCGACGAGCGCCATCTGGGGGAGGTTCTTCGCGCCGTCGGTGTCCGTTGGCGCGTCGGGCGCCGTGTGCGGATTGCTCGGCGCTGCCATCGTGATTGGGCTGCGGACGCAAGGGAGAAAGAGTCCGCTCGCACGTGGCATGGCGCGCTGGCTCGGTCTCTTGCTCATCGTGGGTCTTTTCAAATATCTGCGCGGCGACATCGTGCAGGTCGACAACGCCGCGCATCTCGGTGGCGCCATCGGCGGGGCGATCGTGGCCACCACGTGGCACGGCACGGCGCTCACGAGGCGCTCGGAGTCTGCCATCATCGCAGCGTGCATCGCCCTGGTAGCGGCAAGCGCCGCGGTCGTATTCATCCGCGATCGCACGGATCCATTTCTCTTTCTCGACGTCGAGGGTCGAAAGAGAGTCGCACTCGAAGCGTGGGCCGCCGGTCGTTGCAACCGCGCGCTTACGGCGGTGCGCCGCGCCGTTGCGATGGATCCGAAGGGCGAAGAGGTTCGCGAACTCCATGACAGGATTCGACAGGAGTGCGCGCGTTAGAGCATGTTCGACAGCCTGCTGCGCGAATCGATACGTCGGTTGGGCGCTGCGGTGCCTGCGCACGTACGACAAGTACGCTTGCGCGGGCTCCTCGCGCTCCGCCCTAGCCTCGATTCGCTCGCAACGGCTGGTAAACATGCTCTTAGGTGCCGAGTGCAGATCGCAGCGTGCGCGCGGCCTCGTAGTAACGCGCGAGTGCGCGACGGACGATGGCGCTCGTCGGGTGTCGTGATCCGACGAGCGCGTGCGGGACGCGCAGCGCGAAGAGTGATGCGGGTGGCACGCGCGGGTGGTGCCCGCCTTCTTGTGCATCGGCGAGCGCGGATTGCACGTCGCTCGAGAGAAGGAACGGAATCAGGAACGCGATGTCGTCCCCTTTGCGTGCCGGTGCGAGCACGTAAAACTCCGTTGAGAGCGCGAGCGCCTGCCCCTTTGCAAGCGTGTCTGGATGAATGAGAGCGATCTGTCGAAGGTAGGGGCGCAGGCGCGACACGATGACGTCTCCAGCGAACGCGAGCTTCTTGCGGCGCGATACGGAACGCGTTTCAGAACCTGCTGCGCGTGCCGCCGAAGCGATATTCAGCACCCCATCCTTTGCGTGCGTCGTGTCGACGATGACGACCCGATCTCCCGGGGCGACGTCGATCGCTCGATTGCGCTCGGTGACGAGCTCGTCGAGACGTACTCCCTCGCTCGATCGCGCCGCCATCAAGTGGCGCTCGGGTGCAAGAACGATCTCTTCGCCGAGCTCGTCGAGCGTCCGTACGGCGACCTTCACGCCGCTCACGCGGTTCACGCCGAGAATCCTTCGGCTGCCAGAAAAGGTGTAAGATGCATGAGAACTTCGTCGAGATCGTGATCTAGATCGCCTCCGTCGTTCTGTCCGCAGATCGTGCGCATGACGGGTTCGCCTGATTTGTCTTTGCCGGCTTTCTTGCTGACGACAAAGATGGTGCGTTCGCGCCCACCCATGATCTCGCCAGCAAAGCGCTTCTTCGCAAAAAGCACGAAGGTGCGTTGCGAGGTGTGAGGCAGAAACGTTTCGCGCGGCAGCCCCACCACCGCGTAGAGCCGCGCACGCATCGCAAGCCAGCGCCGCAGGCCAGCGAAGGCTGCGCCGCCCGCCTTGTTGTACGGCAGGATGATGCCGAGCCGTCCTCCGGGGCAGAGGAGCGACAGCGATCGTTCGAGAAAGAGCACGTCGCGCTCCGGGGATCGCACGACGCGCGCAACGTCGAAGCCGTTGGCCGAGGCGCGCCCGGCAAAGGGGGGATTCGTTGCGATCACGTGAGCATTCGTGAAGGCTCCAAGAATGCCCGGCGCAAGTCCGTCGGCAAGGGCGATGTCGTGCGCGTTTCGCCCCTGGGCGATCGCAGAGAGACGCGCAACTCGTACGGCGCGCGCGTCGACGTCGCATCCGAATGTCGCAACCGGTGCCTGGGCGTGTGCGTGCGAGAGAAACGCGCCCGAGCCGCACGCGGGATCGATGACGCGTTCGCGCGCGCGGGGAGCGAGCGCGCGAACGATGAAGTCGACGACGTGGCGCGGTGTGAAAAATTGCCCCTTGTCACCTTTGGCGATGCGCGGGATGAGGGACTCGAAGATCGCATCGAGCGCACCCAAGACGTGAACGTGATGCGGTCCTTCGGGGAGCGCGCGTGCGAGCAGGGCGTCGACGCGAGCGAGCAACTCAACGGTTGCATCCCGTGGAACGATGATCTCGAGCGCCGGATGTTCCTCGGCGATCTGCGCGAGCATCGCGGGAATGTTGCCGCGGCCGGGCGTTCGCCGGGCTTGCAGTATCCGTGCGGCAGCAAGGCCGAAGACCATCTCGAAGGCGTCGGCGCCGCTCGTTGCAAGAACGATCTCCTCGATGTGAGCGACGAGGCGATGGTGCCCCGAACCTGGCGTATGCCGCTTGGGCATGCGCGCAACGTAGTATGTTTTTCGGCTATGGTCGCATCCGTGCCTCGGGACGGCGAGAGCGATGAGAGCGATGCGCTGAACGATGACGCGTTCGACGAGGCGCGTGCGTCATGGGGCTTTCCCGCCTTCGCGAAGAATTTCCCGCGGCACCCGGAGCTCGACGCGCTCGTCGTTGCCTTTGCTCATGGCAACTATGCTCTGGTTCGCGCCCGCGCCCAGAAGCTCCGCGCGGACGCGGATGACGAAGCCATCAAGAAAGCCGCTGAAGTCCTCGAGGCGCGCATCAAACCGGATCCGTCCGCGAAGATCCTCTTTCTGCTCGTCGCCGCGTTGCTTGTATTCCTCACGGTTTGGTGGGTCGGCCACGACGGTGCCCCATAGCCCGGATAAGCGCCTTCCAGCCGAGGTCGGATCGAACGAATAGGAGATCCTGAAGGACGTCGAAGCCGAATCGATTCGCGCAGCAGGCTGTAGAACACGCTCTAACGTGGAATACTGTGAGGTCACTTTGGCCCGCGTCCAGGAGCCTGAACGATGAGAAGTCTGCGCAACGTCTGCCTGCTGGTATTCCCCGCTGTCCTGCTGATTCCCAACCTTGCCCTTGCCGCGGATCCGCCACCCCCGCTCCTGCGGCGCACTGAGCCTGTCCATCGAGCCCGGCGGTCCGACCATTCTCGGTGACTTGACCGTCTTTGGAAGTGAATTCTATGTGGCGATGAAGTGGAGCGACGCTCCCAACCTCAACCCAGCCGAATGCAGCAGTCTCGAAGAGGGGTACTACAATCCTGAAACCGACAGTGGAGGGTATTGGCCCGGGTTCAACAGTGCGCCCTACAGCCTGTGGGATTTTCGCACCACCACGTACAATTGGCTGATCAACCCGAACGGCGAATTTCCTGTCGAGACGACGTGGCAGTTCCGCGTGAATGCCGTCAACTGCGGCATTCCACAGGGACCGTATTCCACCGCATCGATCTTCGTGCCTGGGAAGCTCAATGCCCCGACCAACGGCACGGCCACGGCAGGTGGAGGCAAGGTGGTGTTGAGCTGGACCCCGCCTGCGGGACGGTGGATGGCGCGGACAGCCACCAGGCCACCATCGACGGGTTTCGGATCACCCGGTTGAACGACGACAATCGCGAGGTCGATATCGGCACCAGCACCGGATCGAACTTCGAGGACACCTCGCCGCTGCAGGGCGAGGCGGCCTACTTTGTCTATCCAGAGGACAAGTACGGGCAGGGCTCCTCCCTCTACATCTATCTTGCCGAGGCGGAGTCAGGGGGGAACAGCGGAGGCGGAAGCAGTGGAGGCGGAAGCAGCGGAGGTGGATGTGGTGTGGCTGGCGGAGGGCCGGCCCCTCTCGCCTCTCTCCTGGGCCTGGGCCTGATCGCGCTTCGGCGCCGCAAGCGGTAATTCGCGGCGGGGCCGCCTTGCCGTTCAGGTAGGTTGAGCCTCAAGCCCCCAGTCGCCCTTGCGTCCTGGGTGAAGCTTGATCTCCCATGCCGCAGGCACGACCGGCTCGATTCGCTTGAGATCTTCGAGCGTGTAGTCCTGCACCTGGGATTCGAACACGACCATCATCCGCAGGAGGCGATCGGAGCTCGTTCCGATGGGCTCCTTGTCGTTTTCCCAGTTCGACACGGTCGATGCTGTGACACCAATGTGTTCAGAAAAATCAACTCCAGACCAACCAAGGTAGGTCCTAAGGAAGCGCACCTCGCTGCCCGATAGTCGCGCCCGCTTGCAGACGATCGCCCTTGCAATGCAACGATGGAGCCCTACGGCGTTGGGGAGAGGAACCTCTTTCGCGCCGCAGTGCGTACATGTTCGGATCTCCACACCATACAGGATGACGTTGTTCAGGCCACACTCGGTGTAGAGGTGGACGCCACGCTGGATTGTCATTTTCCCCTGCTGGCATTTGCGGCATGATTTCATCGTTTCGACCTCCAAGCGGTCACAACAACGAGCTCCGTTTCGTAGCGGTCCACGTCGTTTGCGACTTTCGACACCGGCTCTGGGTCGAAAGCGACAACAAACGTCATGCGTGGCGTGCAGATCCGATACCTCCATCCGCCGTTCTCCCATTCGGCTTCCTGGACAGCTCCAGCGCGCAGCACATTCAGGGCATCGACGTCGTTGAGCCCATCCTTGTTCATCTCATCGCGTCCGTGTTGGCACACGACAAAGGTGCCTTCTTGCAACAGGCGCCGAATAAGCTTTTTCGCTTCGGGCGCCGACATCGGCATAACAAAATGTCTAGCGCACACTTGTGGAAATCGCAAGTATCCGTGAGGGTGCTGCTTGCGATAGCGAGTGGCGAGAAGCGGCTGCCTTGCCGCTTGGGTGGCCGGCGTGGTAGCACGCGCCCCCCATGGCCACTACTACGGACATCCGCAAAGGTCTCAAGATTCAGATCGATGGCGTGCCCTACCACGTCGTGGAGCATCAGTTCGTCAAGCCGGGCAAGGGGCAGTCGTTCACGCGTTGCCGCGTACGTAATCTCGTCAACGGCAACGTTGTCGAGCGAACGTGGAAATCGGGCGAGTCCGTCGAGCTCGCGGATGTCGAAGATCGGACGATGACGTATTCGTGGGAGGAGGGCGACAACTACGTCTTCATGGACACGAACACGGGCGATCAGATCTACGTGAACAAGGAGAAGGTCGGCGAGGAGTCGCGCTTTCTGTCCGAGGGTCTCGAGGTCGAAGTCACGCTCTTCAACGGCAACCCGATCGGCATCGAGATGCCGCCGAACGTCATCATGCAAATTGTCTCGAGCGAGCCCGGCATCAAGGGCGACACGGCGAGCGGCGCGACCAAGCCCGCGACGATCAGCACGGGCGCCACTGTCAACGTTCCGCTCTTCATCAAAGAAGGGGAGTGGATCAAGATCGACACCGCCACGGGCCAGTACCAAGAACGCATTAACAAGTAAGCTGCCGTCATCGAACTTTACGGAAACACCACGGGGCTCTCGCCTTCGGCGAACAAGACGCTCGAGCGCGTCTATCGGCGTCGTGTTCCGCTCGATGACATCGCGACACCCGAGCTGACGCGTTCGCTCGTGGACGCGAGCGTCGAGACGGGACGGCAGATCGGCGCGCTCGTCCACCGCTCCGGTGAAGTCGACTACGTCATCGTTGGCGACGCCGGCAAACTCATGCTCCCGGACATCGGCCGCCTCCGCGCCGCCGAGGGACGCTTTCGCGGCCTGCGGCTCGTGCACACGCATCTGCGCGGCGAGCCGCTGTCGCGCGACGATCTCGTCGATCTCGTTCGGCTGCGCCTCGATCTGGTTTGCGCCATCCAGCTATCGCCGCACGGCGACGTGCGATCATTGCATTACGCATATAACGTCCCGGGCGAGGACGGCGAGCTTCCCTATCGTGAGCACGGCCCCGTGCCGATGGGTCAAGAGCGCGTGCACGTCGGCGATCTCATGGCGGGACTCGAAGCCGAGTTCGCCAAACGCACGCGCGGCCGCACGGTTCGTGCGCCGGCGGGAAGAGCGCTGCTCGTCCACGTGGCCGACAAGTCCGTGCGCAACGCGTATGCGCAGGCCGAGCAGAGCATGCGCGAGCTTCGCGAGCTCGCGCGCAGCGCCGGCGTCGACGTGGTTGACGCAATCATTCAGTTGCGCGAACGCATCGATCCGAAGACCGTGCTCGGCAAAGGCAAGCTCGATGACGTCATCCTTCGCAGCATGCAGCTCGACGCCGACGTGCTCATCTTCGACCGCGAGCTGTCTCCCACGCAATCGTCATCCATCGCCAAAGAAAGCGATCTGAAAGTCATCGATCGCACCCAACTCATTTTGGACATCTTCGCGCAGCGCGCCGAGAGCAACGACGGCAAGGTGCAAGTCGAACTTGCGCAACTCAAATACAACATGCCGCGCCTTGTGATGAGGGACGACTCCCTTTCGCGTCTGACGGGCGGCATCGGCGGGCGAGGACCGGGCGAAACGAAACTCGAGATCGGCCGGCGTCGCGCGCGAGAGCGCGTCTCGCACCTCGAGGCGCAGCTCAAAAAGCTTGGCCGCCAGCGAGAGCAGCGCCGCCACAAACGCACGCGCGCGGGCGTGCCCACGATCGCCATCGTCGGCTACACGAACGCGGGCAAGAGCACGCTCCTCAACGCGCTCACGGGGGCCGACGTGCTCACCGAAGACAAGCTCTTTGCAACGCTCGACACGCGATCGCGTCACCTCCAAGTTGGCTGGGCGGGTTATGTCGATCGCGAAGTCGTCATCACCGACACCGTGGGCTTCATCCGCAACTTGCCGAAAGATCTCTTTGCGGCGTTTCGCGCGACCTTCGAAGAAGCGTCCGACGCGGATCTGCTCGTCGAGGTGGTCGATGCCTCCGACGACGCCAAGATCGATCATATCGAGACGACCGCGCGCCTGCTCGAGGAGCTCGCGCTCGAGAGCATTCCGCGCATCGTCGTGTTCAACAAAGTGGAGGAGCTCGCGCCGCTCGAGCGCGCGCTCCTTCAGAAGAGATTTCCGGACAGCGTGCTCCTGTCAGCGAGGGAGCGGGAGACGACGTTGCCGCTCGTCGAGCGCATGACTCGATTCTTGAGGTGACCCCACCGCGCGTCTTCGCTTCGCTCGCCGCGCGTGCTCCCCTTGGGCTGGTGCTCGTCAGGCGGGCGGCGCCTTCGGCGCCGTGGTCCCGCCTTCCTGCGCGCCGCCAGGGGAGCCCGTTGTGCCGAGACTGCCAGCGTCCTGCCGTGTGCTCGACGCCACCGTTGTCCGAATCTTTCATCCGTACGATGAACCGATCGCTTAATCGCTTTGCTCGACCGATGGTTTCGTCGATCGAGCCAGCACGTCGGGGGCTTGTGAACGAAGTCGGCTTCCGTGCTTTCGCGGCCTCCGTCGAGACCGGAAAGCAGGTATCGGAACTCGACCAAGCGATCATTAATGCTGCCTGGACTCAGAGCGTGTTGGACAGCCGTCGCGAGCGAATCGAGGCTAGGGCGGAGCGCGAGGAGCCCGCGCAAGCGTACTATTCGTACGTGCGCAGGCACCGCAGCGCCCAACCGACGCATCGATTCGCGCAGTAGGCTGTAGAACACGCTCTCAGGGAACGATGCACATAAGGACAATGCGCCAATATGGGCGGTCTCCCATTGATCCCGCTGCGCGCGCCGGTGAACTTGATGAGGCGCTTGTGCTCGCCAAGCGTATCGCGCTGTTCTGCTCGGGGATTCGGAAGCCAATCCTTCTCGTGGTCGAGCCCCCCTTCAACGGATGTGGTTGGACTTATGAATCCGCGCACGGGCACATTCCTCGTCTTCGACCTCGATGGTCTTTGTGTGGAGTGTTCCGGTAGTTCGGCTACGGATGTCCTCGACGAGATCGTCCAATACATTTCCGAGCCACTCGGCGACTACAGCTGCTGATTCACGGGTCCCATCCCACCGTGAACTCTTTCTCCTTCCACCCGCGTCACTTGCACCATCCACCAGGATATATTCCAAGCGCTCCGAGACTTCCTTGCCCTCCTGAAGGAGGCCGGGAGGGACTTCGTGTTTGCGCGCGTTGACTTTCTTGGCTGCGTCGAATCCTTTCCGGCCTTCACTGCGTCGGTGAGGTCTGAATTGGCGCGATCCCCGTGCCAGCCCCATCACTTTGGGTCAGCCTCCTGGTAAACACCATTTGGGAATGCCGTCTTGTCACGATGCAGCAATCACCAGCCTTCCCCGTTCGTGCGCAGGAAGGCGCGCGCCTTGGCGCGCCTGACGAGCACGTGACAAGGGGAAGGCGTCGCAAGCGAACGAAGTGAGCGGCGCGGATGGGGCCGCTCTACATATCGAGACGACCGCGCGCCTGCTCGAGGAGCTCGCGCTCGAGAGCATTCCGCGCATCGTCGTGTTCAACAAAGTGGAGTTGCTCGCGCCGCTCGAGCTCGCGCTCCTTCAGAAGAGATTCCCGGACAGCGTGCTCCTGTCAGCGAGAGAGCGAGAGACGACGTTGCCGCTCGTCGAGCGCATGACTCGATTCTTAAGGTGACCTCCCCGCACGTCTTCGGAAGGTGTGCCGACGACGCAGCACCATCCCGGCGGCAGTCAGCACGGCCATCGCGAAGGGGGCCATCGCGAAGGGGCTTGCGGAACCCTGAGAGCAGCCTCCACCGCGCACCGCCGGTACGACACAGGGGGTTGTTCCCTGGCAGCTGCCGTCCCCGTCGGGCGCCCTGACTTCACAGGTGTGCCCGTCGCACCGGCGATCCGATGGGCAATCTTCGTCGACGTTGCAGGCGACGCAGAGGTTGGCGTTCGAGTCACAGACGGGGCTCGGCGAAGCGCAGGCGGAGGCATTCTCGGTCGTGCACTGCACGCAGCTGTTGGCACCGGCACCCGAGGTGAGGCACACCGGTTCGGATGCGAACGGGCACTGCTGAGGCGTCCAGGAGCCATGGTCGCCGTCGCAGCCGGGAGTCTCGTTGCGCGCGAACAGCGCGAGGACGTATGCGCCCGCGCCAAAGCCGATTGTCGGAACCTCGCCCTCGTAGGCGGCAGTGCTCGGATCATAGTTCTCCGCGATGAGGTCGTAGTTTTTTCGCGACTGATCCGTGATCCAGGCGAGCAGGGCGTCGGCCTCGTCAGTTTGGCCAAGCCAACGCATCACGCTGGCCATGCGCAGATCGACGAAGATCCGCTCCCGGGCATCGTCATCGCTCGGCCCTAGGTTGCGCCGATAGCCATGGCCGCTCGCGACCGCGAGCGTGCTCTCGAGCCGCCCGAGCGTCGTCCGGGAGGAGGTACCCGTAGGATCGAGCACCGAGCGAAAGAAGGCCTCGACCACCGCGGCGTCCTCCGGAACGGGGGTGCTTTCCAGGCGGCCGCGTAGGAAGCCATCAGGGTCCACCAGCTTGGCTACGATGGCCTGACGGAGGGACATGGCGGCCTGGGAGTATGTGTCTGCGAGGTCCTGCTGGCCGTGGCGCTCGCAGATGGAGGCAGCCGCCTGGAGCCCGAGCACGCCGTAGAGCTGCGACCAGGTCCAGTGCTGGCGCCCGCCGTTGTCCCAGTGCGTCTCCCAGATCGACGAATCTGCCTGGAGCAATCCGTTGTCGGTGGCTAGTCCGATGAGCACGTCGGCGGTCTTGGTGGTGATGGCATCCCAATTGGCCGCGGCGAGCTGCTGATCGCCGGTGGCGCGCTCATAGGCATCGAGCCCGTCGAGGAACATCCCGAAGCCGTCCCACGCGATATTGGGGCCATCCTGGTTGCTGTCCGACTCCTCCATGCCATTGCCGAAATACCGCGCCACGCTGATCTGGTAAGGAGCGCCTACGTAGCCCCCGTACGTCCCCGACTCGGCTTTCAGGAAAAACTCCAGAGCGTCTCTGGCCTCCTTCACGTGGCCGCTCTTGAGGAGCGCCTGAATGGCGACCATTCCGTCGCGGACCCAGGCGATGTTCCGGTTCCCCGGCGGCAGGCCAGCCAGCACCTGGCCATACGGATGGTAATCGTTCTCTTCTTGGTTGGCTTCGAGCACCTGCCCCATGCGAAGCAGCGCGACCTGCTGCTGATAGAGAGCGGCCTCGTCGGCCGACATACCCGCCGGCAACACCGTGGTGTTGTGCCAGCCGGCCCAGCGACCCTCCTCGTCCGAGACCAGCGTGGTGACGTCGCGGCTGGCGAGCCAATCGTCGATCTTACCAGCGATCTCGGCGTCGTTGCCGAACGGGTGATACCCGAAGGCAACACCGACCCACGCCTCGGCCCCCGGAGCAAGACCGGAGAGGGACCATTGGAGGCCACTGACCGCATCGTTCGTGATGCCGGAGCCGGAGTCGTCCGCCAAATCCTGACCGGCCTTGAGCATCACGTAGGGGTTGTTGGGTGTGCAGCCGTGGTGGTTGGGGGGTGCAAGCGGTACGGAGACCAGCACCCGACCGTCGCGTTCAATGAAGAGGCCGCGGATAGGGTCCCAGTCGATCTGCTCGTTCTGAGTCTGATCAGGCCCATCGCCGACGTGGAAGTTGTGGATCGAGTAAACGGCGTCGCTGGCACTCAGGGCGGCCGCTCCTATGTTCTTAACCCTGAGCAGCATCACCGCGACGGGACCGTCGACCTCGAACGGAGCAAAGACGTACGTGGTCGCCTCGACGGTGTCGACCTGCTGGACTGATTCGATGACTCCGGTGCCCGGAAGATAGCGAACGAGAGGAGCGGCACCCGTCTCTGACAGCCAGGTTCCGATCCCGCTGAGTCGAAGACCGAAGTAGGCATCGTAGGCCAGCTCGCGGGTTGGCGTGCTGGCGTCGACTGCCGCAAAGCAGTGCTCGCGCAAGCCCGTGAGCTTCGCGAGCGTGTCATCGTAGATGGCGGCAGTGCGACCGTTGGAGCTGACGAGCTGGTGGAACGACTGGTACGGCTCGACGGGGGCGGCGGCCGCAACGGTACCCAGCAGCGAGAGGGCAACGGCGAGCATGGGAGTCATGAGGTTGTGCATCGTGCGCGGGTTCATTGTACACCACGACGAGCTGCTCGCCGCTACGGTCAACTGACCGATGTTGTATGCCTGCCAGAGTCTCATTCGTCCGCCGCGTCATCCGGTGCGTCGTCGGAGGCGTCGCTCGCGTCCGTGGATGCATCCGGCAAGGCAGGAGCCACGCAGCAATATTGTTCCCAAACATCGGAAACTCTTCGCTTGCACACGCCGGCATCCTCCGGCGGCCCAGCATCCTCCGTGCATGCATACACATGGACGCCATCGGAGCAATCCACCTGGAGCGCAAAACAGCCGTCGTTTGGCCCGCAACAGTAGTCCACACGCGAGCCTCGGCCACCAGGAGCTATGTATTCATCAGCTACAGCGCAATGGAGAGAGGGGTCGCGCTCGGATGGGGTGTACGGGGAGGTGCACGTGAAACCAGAATCCGGGGCGTCGCACACGACGGTCCGCCAGCACCGTGGGCAGCAATAAAGAATCCCACCGGCGATGTCGGCTTGCCGAGTGCAGTTGCTCGCCGTCTGCGCCCTTGCAGAAGTGCAGACTTGTGCAAATTCATCGGGCGCGCACTCATCGCTCACGACCTCCGAACACGACTCCGGAGGCGGGGAATTTTGGCAGGTCTCGCCGTTGCAGACGTACGACCCATCACACCAGTCGTTTCCTCCGCAGCTTGAGGCAGGGTGGCATTTGCCACCCAATTCTCCCTCCTTCGGGCCACACCCAAGGGAGAGTGACGCGGCCTTGAGTGTGAGAAGGAGCAACACGGCCAGCCTGCCAAGGTGAATTTTCCCAGACAAAGTGTGCCTCTGAAGCACACGGTTTGTCTTCGAAGGCATGGAATTGCGGGACATGCAACCCGCTCAGCAAGGAGAAGGCCAGCGGCCGCCGATCATTCGTCCGGGGCGTCGTCAGAGGCGTCACTTGCGTCGTCCGAGGAAGCATCGTCCGCATCCACCCCAGCGTCCAGCATCTCCTTCGCGCAGTCCAGGGCATCCGCGGGCAGGCCACCGTCCCAGGGCGAGAGCCGATGGCACCGCCGAGAGCTTGCCCGCGGCCACCAGCGCTCGAAGCTCCTGCGCATCGAATTGATTCGGATCTTGCGTCACCGCAGAAATTCATTGAGCAGCGCAATCGTGGCTGGATCCGTGATGTTTTGCAGAAGCTGCGGATTCTCTTTGATACGTGGATACGTGCGTACGTGCGTCACCTGCCTTGTTCTTGAAGCTGGACTCAAAACGTGAAGCCCGTTCCCGTCCAACGCACCGTTGAAGGATGCTGTGTGGGAGTCGCCTTCGCGTCGAGCCGTACGCCGTCGTCCGTATCCACATGCGTACCTGGCGACACGATAAGACCCACCACGCTGACGAGCAGGATCCCCGCGCCAACGGAAGCCATTTGAAGCCCTGGATTCTGCCAGCCCTCGGAATGTGTCAGGGAAGCCGTGATCGCCCCATGGTTCCCATTGCCGTCAAACCTGAGCCACAACAACTCCAATCCACATCAAAATCTTTGGTGGCTGACTTGCCCCCGTCACGTGGAGTCGGTGCTCCATGCTGCCGTCCGGGACGTAGAACCTTCGCGACGACATGCCTGGCGCTTTGACGATATAGACTGCCTCCGTGTCGACTTTGGCCGTGCACGGTAGCCAGCAAATGGGCTCCCGCCTCACGGCGACCTTCCCGCCGATAGACCTCCGGACTTCATGCAGCAGCACCGTGTTGGGTCTGTCGCTCGTCAGCGCGATGTCTGTCGTAGCATCAGACCTCGAGCTCTCTCCTGCGTGCACGTTTCCTGAAAAGAGACTGAGCGTAGCCATGAGCGCGCTCCCGCAGAGTCGCGCTCGGAAACGACCCCTGACGATGGGGTGAATCGAACGAGTCATCATGTGAGTCTCCAGGAATGGATGAATTTCACTCGTCCGCTACATCCGGCTCGTCACCGGAGTCCGTTTCCGCATCCGTGGAGGCATCCGCGTCACCTGAGTCCGCATCCACCCCAGCGTCCAGCATCTCCTTCGCGCAGTCCAGGGCATCCGCGGGCAGGCCACCGTCCCACCCGTTGAGGATTTCTTGCTGCCAACTGCTTTTGTAGTCCGCGGAGGTATCCGGATATAAGGCGGCCTTGGCTGAAACATCGCACAAGACTCGCTCAATCGTCACTTGATCGGTTTCATGCGCTGCGGCCTGTGCTTGCTCGGTTAGATCTCCTGGCAACTGCCCTGCGCATGCTTGCGCGCTCAAGCGGCACGTCTCTGTTACCCGCGAATCCGGAAACCCGCGGATTGCACGTTGAATCAAGCAATCCTGCAGAAGCCCCACATGACAGGTTGCGCGTCCAGCAGCTTGCGTCACGCATGATGCTTGGCCCATGGGGAAGCCATCGCAGGTGTCGCCCGCGCCGCCATCGCATACGCGGCACTGCTCGAGCCCCGCGTCATCCACCCAGCATGCATGCGCATAGCCATTCGTCCGGAGGCACGCTTCCCAGTCGCAATAGCTTTTGAGAGTGTCTGGGGGAAGGTCGCTGACGCGTGCCGAATAGCGCACGGTTGGATCATCCGCGCCGAAGCGATGCACGTTGGAGACATCGAGACCTCGTTCGCCGGCGATCCGAAGGATGCTAATGCAGTCGGTGAATCCTGCAGGAGGAGGCCCTGCGACCCAAAACTGAAGGAGCCAATCCTCAGATTTGTCAGATTTGCACCGAAGCATGCTCACAGCGAAGAGCGTCGCGGCGAAAGCCACCAGCAGGGGACGGCGCCGAGAAGACTTCAATAGATACATGACTGCTCCCATGCTGTGCAGCTTGGGGTGTTACTGCTGTCAGTGATTGACAAAACCGCAACCTCACGATTGCAATCCTCATAGATACCTACCAAACATGAACCATAATAGGTCCGATAGAAGCGAGGCATTTCTTCGCGCACCTCCGGAGCCTCGTTGCTTCCCATATAGTGGTCTGGCGTCCGAGCACACGATGTTACGTAGTTCGTAAGAACCATCGGGGACTCAACACGCATCACAGAGTCCAATCGACTGCTATCCTTCGCATGGTCACACACATAGTGATACCCGTTACCAGTTATACACTGCAAGAAATCGCTAAGCCGAAGAAGCTGGTCATCCGTGAGCTCTGAGATAAGCTTATCGCGAGGCACGCCAGAATACGGGACGGCGGAGAGGGGCGTCAGCTCGGACACCGGCGCCCCCACCACCGCCACGCAATCAATCGCCCACGTGCCGTTCACACGCGGCGCATCACCGGTCCCGCAAGCCGCCAGGCACGTCATCGCGGCGAGCAACAGGTGCATAGCGACTTGCAGGGTCTTCTTCATCTCTTCTCTCCTCGTTCCTTCACGGAGCCGGGTCCCAGGGCACACTCTGGAACACGAATTCGGCGTGCACTTCGTTCTCCGAACACATCTCCCCGCTGGCCTGCCAGCATGACGTCACGTCATACTCCCCCGTCTTGTCACTCGTCGGCAGCAGCGCCACCGTCCAACGCATCACATCGTCGTCGAGCCGTTCTGCGCCTCCCCCACAGCCCTTATCCAACCGTGCTTCGTTGAGCACCGTAATCCCGCCCGTCGTGTCGTCTTGGTCGCACGTCGCATGGAACACGAACTGCGCCGTGTCATCCCCGTAGGTATTCTTCCCGCAGTACGCGTAGTCGACTACTCCCGTACCCCCTACAATCGTGGGAACACAATACATGTCAGGCATGAAGTACGACTCCGCCGTACGCGTGGTTTTGCTGAAAAGACCGCCTTTATGGTAGGCATACAGTTCGAAGCCCCAGATGATGCGGGCTGCGCGTGGGAGCGCGGTGCACAGCGAGTCTTGGCACT
The DNA here is from genome assembly GCA_009781005.1 of Polyangiaceae bacterium. GTDB lineage: Bacteria > Myxococcota_A > Polyangia > Polyangiales > Polyangiaceae > Labilithrix. The sequence goes on from WQYX01000077.1 coordinate 21,470, forward strand.
GCAAACTGCTATCTCCGCAATTGTCATCGGACACGCAGGATTGCCGGCACGCATGGCCGCCATTGCTGCACAGCCGGATGGTCACGGAATGGGTGTCGTCGTCACCGTCCTTCACCTCCGCGTTCGCGAACCCTTGAGCAAGGGCATCGCACTTCGGATTGGGGTAGCAGCCACACACCTCGTCCAGACTGCCAATGGCATTCTGGGGCGGGTTGTTGTTGAGGATACTCTGTACCTTGCAGTTGGCCTTGTAGGAAGCATCTGGACACTTCCCCTTCGGGACGAGCGGAGAGCCCACAAAAGCTCTGCATCCGCCTTCAGGCGCAACATTCCCGGCACTGGAACACGTTGGAAGTTGCTCCAGGGGAGTGTCGGGCGTTGCCGGTGGCTCCGGCGGTGTGCCCGTGTGCGCACACGGACTGTACTGCGCTTCCACAATGTACTTGCCCGCAGCAAGCGTTGACAGAGTCAACGTCGCCGTGCTCCCCGTGGAGCCCACGATGTTCGAATCGATTAGAATCGTCGCAGTATTCGGATAGGGTTTACCGTTTTCATCCTCCACCTTGACCGTGAGCGCGCCGGTGCCTGTGCTCTTCGCCCACACGTACTTGTGCCGGAACACGGCAGGCAAGTACGCGATGGGCTCGTTGTAGCCGTACGTTCCGTTGTACGTGCCGTCGCTATTCTTCTGTGTTGGAACATCCCAATCCAGAATGTTGTCCGGACTGACGGCAATTCCAGTGCCGGGGCCGGAACTCTTCCACCTGTCGCTCGTGTCTGCGCAGGCGTCGAACGCAAAGCAATTGACCAGTTGATTGGCAATGTTGTTTTCCACATAACCGCACGCGGCGTCGCCGCCCCTGTTGCCAATGACAAAGCCGTACCCCACTCCAAGGGGACCACCCAACAGCCCGCCAACGACCCCGCCCAATATCCCTCCGGCTTCTTCGGCTGTCGACTCGCATTCATCCGCTACACTGTTATGCGTATTCGCGTAGAGCGTCTTGGCCGCTGCTAGGCGCTGGTCAACGCTGTAGGGCTGCATTCCGTCCGGGATGTGTTGTGTCTGATTCTGCTGATATGAGGGCCGCAGCTTCAACGGTTGGCCCGCGAGCATCGTGCCAATGGCCGCATCTCGCGCAAACGACGAGCACACCGTGGCCCTCGTCCCATCTGCCCAACCGTTGAATAGGCACCCGGCGCCATCCTCGGCTCACGCCGAGAGGTTTCCGGGTGCCCTTCACCGAACCCGACGTGCGCCTTTCGTTACGCATCGGGCTCTCCATCCGTGATGACGAACGCGGG
>WQYX01000078.1 GCA_009781005.1 Polyangiaceae bacterium
CTCTCGAAGGATTACGAACGGTCCATATCAAGTTCCGAAACTTGGATTCGATGGAGTTTTGTCCACATGATGACCCGCCGACTCGCCGCGTGAAATGACGTGTTTCCCTGTAGAACACGCTCTTACTCGAGCCCGTTCGCTGAGCCAGAGCAGCCCTATCGCTGACGGATTCGCGCGCGGTGCAGGGCTTCCCCGGACGCGCGCAGGAAGGCATGCGAAGCATGCCTGACGAGCACGGACAGGGGGAAGCCGCCATGGCTAGCCGAAGGCGAAGCCATGGCGGATGGGGCCCCTCAATCCTATTTGACGAGATACTCGAAGCGGGCGCGGAAATGTTCGGGCGTCATGTTGGCTGCGTGCGCGAGGCGTTCGAGCTCCTGCGGATCGCTGAAATCTTCGGGCTTGATGCGAACCATGTAGCCGTACGCGATCTTGTAGCGGTCGGAGTCGATGTCGACCATGCGCACGCGCATGCGACCAGTGGCAGGATCCATGATCTGCGAGAAGGGTACGGGCACGAAGTGACCGCGCTGAATGCTGATGAGCGCATCGGTGCCGCCGTTGATGACGTGGTGCGCGGCGCCGTAACCGAGGTCGCGCGTGTACTCCATGTCGAAAGGAATGGGATCGGCGCAGCGCAGTTCGTAGCCGACGTCCTTCGACACGATGGTGATGTCGATGCCCATCTCCTTGAGGCGCTTCTGAACTGCGGTTTTGACGATGTTGCCGAAGTCGACCTCCGCGATGCGGATGTGGCCGTGGGCGTCACGCTCGACACCTTCGATTCCTTCGATGTCGCTCTCGCGCACGTGCTCCACGAGGCCTTCAGCGAGCACGGCGACACCGTCGCTTCGTCCGCGCGCCAGGCGTTTCACGATCCCGCCAACGAGCGTGTCGACGATCTTTGCGAGCGGGACGGGGCTCTCGAACTCCTCGGACACGAGCGTGAGCGTGACGCTCGCTGCCTTGCCGATGCCGAGCGCGAGGTGGCCAGCTTTGCGTCCCATCGCCACGACGAAATACCAACGCGACGTCGACTTCGCGTCGGCCATCAGGTTCTCGACGATCTTGACGCCGATGTGGCGCGCGGTCTGAAAGCCGAACGTGTAGACGTCCTGCGGTAGATCGAGATCGTTGTCGATCGTCTTCGGAACGTGGACGACGCGCAGACGGCCGCGCGATGTTCTGGCGAGCTCGCTCGCGCTGTAACACGTGTCGTCGCCGCCAATGGTGATGAGCATGCTGATGCCGAGTTCGTCGATCGTCTTCGCGCATCGTGCGAGCAGCTCCGGGCTCTTCGTCGGATTCGTGCGCGCGGTGCCGAGGATCGAGCCGCCGCGGAAGTGGACGCGACTCGTTTCGTCGATGGTCAGCGGCCTCACGTGGGTCGTGTCACCTTCGACGAGCCACTTGAAACCGTCTTGGATACCGAGGACCTCGATGCCAGAACGCCGAGCATGAATGGTCGCGGCGCCGATGACGCTGTTGATTGCAGGAGCGGGGCCGCCGCCTACGAGAATGCCTAGTTTGGACATGGTGTTGGCGCGACCGTACTTCACCTGCGAGCGTGTTTACCAGCCTGCTGCGCGCCGCCATGCTTGCGTTGGGCCCCGGTGCATGTTGCACACATGTAGCTACGGCAGCGCACTCGCGAACTCAGCCGACCTTTTCTATCGCAAGCATTTCGTTCCATGATCCGCGCTTCTTCCTCCGTAGACAGAAGCGCGTGGTAATTTTGTTCCTGTGTTTCTTGGCGTCCTCGTCATCGACGGCAACGAGGCAAGCGCCCGCTACCTTGCGCATAGCCTCAAGCAAAAGGGGTACGGGGTCCGCATTTGCACGACCGCTCGCACCGGCTTCGACAAGGCATGCGAGATGATGCCGGACTGCATCGTGTGTGCGATCGACCTGCCCGACATCGACGGCCTCTGGGTATGCCGGCGCATCCGCATGGAGAGCTCGGACGTTGCGAGGACGCCGATCCTCTTTCTGTCCGATGGATCGGACAAAGCACTGCGCGTTCAGGCGCTGCACGTGGGCGGCGATGCCGTGCTCGACCGCCCCGTGATGAACGAAGAGATCGTCGCGCAGGTCACGGCGCTCGTCTCCATCGCACGCCGGTTCAAGCGTGAACGCGACGATACACCCACCTCGACACGCTTCGCCGCGACGTTCCGGGGCGATCTCGGGAATTTCCCCCTTTCGAGCATCCTCATGATGCTCGAAATGGAGCGGCGCACCGGGACGCTCGAAGTGGTGGCCAAATCGGGCAAGCACGGCGTGCTCACGCTCGCCGTTGGTCTCTTCGTCGCGGCGGAGATCGGCAACAAAGAAGCGCCGCCCGTGGACGTCTTACGCGAGATGCTCACGTGGCGGTCGGGGCGCTTCGCCTTCCGGCCGTGCGATCCCGCAGGATTGCCGCCCGCGCGCGGATCCATCGGCGCCATCGTGCTCGAAGCCATGCGTCTGGAGGACGAAGGCCGCAACGTCGCCGGTTAGAGCACCGCAGGACCGAGGGCGGCGAGAGCACCGAATAGGGCGGCCACGGGGGCCGCCCCTACGAATGCGTTTTGTCGGTCGTAGGGGCCTGCCGGCAGGCCCCTGTGCCTGCCCGGCGTCGAGCGTCAAGGGCGTTCATACTTTTCATACCTTCTCGGGGCGGGCGGAGCCGAGCAAGCCTGCGGGGCGCACGAGAAGAACGACGATGAGCACGAAGAAGACGAGGACGTCCTGGCCGCCCGAGTAGTCGGTGAGCTTGACGAGTTCGCCGATGATGCCGATGAGCAGGCCGCCGAGCATGGCGCCCGTGATGCTGCCGATGCCGCCGAGCACCGCGGCCACGAAGGCGCGCGTGCCGATGACGACGCCCATGGTTGGGTAGACTTGCGACTGATCGAGGCAGAAGAGCACCGCGCCGAGCGCAGCTAGCGATGAGCCGACTGCGAACGTCATCGAGATGACGCGCGACGTGCGGATGCCCATCAAGCGCGCCGCTTCTTCGTTTGCGCTGAGCGCGCGCATGGCTTTTCCGAACCACGTACGCTTGACGATGATCTCGAGCGCGATCATGACGACGATCGTGACGACGAGGATCACGACGCGCGAGCTCGAAAGCATGCCCAGACCCGGAAGCGTGTAAGTTCCAGTCATGAGCTGCGGGTACGACCGAAAGCGCGCCGAAAAGAGTAGCTGCGCGAGGTTCTGCAGCAGCACGCTCATGCCGAGCGCCGTGACGAGCGGCGTGATGCGAAGCAGCGCTCCGCGGCCGCGCCCCCGTAGCGGCCGGTACGCCGCGCGCTCGACTGCGATGCCGAGCAGAGACACGCCCACCATGGCAAGGAGCGTCCCCGCGATGCCCGCCACCATCGGATTCGCCGTGCCGCCGAACGCCGTCATGAGAAAGAGTCCGAAGTAGGCGCCCATCATGAAGACTTCGCTGTGAGCGAAGTTTATGAGTTTGAGAACGCCGTAGACCATCGTGTAGCCGAGCGCGACGAGCGCGATCATCGCGCCCTGCGTGAGCCCGGTGAGGAGTGCTTCAATGAATTTCACTCTGCGGGGATCTCGCTCGCGAACGTAAACTTCTTATCTTTGATACGAACGACAACGATGGATTTGCTCGCGTTGCGATTCGGATCGATGGACAGCGTGCCCGTTGCGCCTGAGAAGCCCGTCGTCTCGGCAATGGCTTTGCGAATCGCCTCGGGCGTGATCTGGGGCGCCCGGCGCATGGCGTCGAAGAGCAGCCCCGCGGCGTCGTACCCCTGGGCCGCGAGGCTCGACGGATCATGCTTGTATTTTGCATGGAATGCAGCGACGAACTTCTTCGAGTTCGGCCACGGGACGTCGGGCGCATAGTGGTTCGTGAAAGAGGCCCCTTCCAGCTCTGCGCCGGCGCCTTCGAGGAGGTTCGAAGAGTCCCAGCCGTCGCCGCCCATGAAAATGGATCCAGGAATGCCGACTTGTCTGGCTTGCCGGGCAATGGGAACCATATCGTTATAATAATTCGGGACGAAGATGATCTCGGGATTCTGAGCTTTGAGTTCGTTTAGATAGGTCGTGAAGTTGGTGTCGCCCTTCTGATATCCCTTGTCGGCGACGATCTCCCCACCGAGTTTCTTGAATTCGTCGCGGAAGCTTTTGGCGAGCCCCGATGAATACGTATCTTGTGCGACGTAGAAGATGCCAACTTTGGTTTTCTTGAGATCGTTTTTCACGTAGCGCGCCGCGACCCGGCCTTGCTGGTCATCGGTGAAGCAAACGCGGAAGACCCAGTCGCGACCTTGCGTGACGTCGACGGCCGTTGACGATGGCGTGATCAGCGGCACATGGCTCGTGTTTGCGACGAGGCCGCCAGCAAGCGTGCGGCTCGATGCAACTTCACCGAGAACGGCGACGACCCCGTCGCGATCGATGAGCTGGCGAACCTTCTGCGAGGCTTCTTGCGTCGTTGACCTGTCGTCTTCGTAGAAGACTCTGACTTTCTTCCCTTTGATGCCGCCTGCGGCATTGACTTCGTCGGTGGCGAGCTCGATGCCATCGCGCGTGTCCGTGCCAAAAGTGGAGTCCGCGCCCGACAGCGAAAGAAACGCGCCGACCGGGATCTCATCGGTCTTCTTCCTGCAGCCGGCAGCGGAGAGTGCGCTGACAGCAAGGGTAGCAAGAGTCAGATGGAAGACACGCCGAGAGAACTTCATCGGCAAATCTTAGAGCACGTTCATCCGCCCTCGCGAGCGCTTATTGCACGTGCGCAAGCCCCGCAGCGTTCAGGCGCCGGCGGTCCATAGGGCGTAGATGGCGCCCCAGCCCATGGCGAGCAAACAGAGGAAGACGAGAATTGCGACGCCATTCAGTTTCGTGAGCGCGCGGCGGCTCGAGACGACGCCCCAACCCATGCAGAAGGTTTGAAGGCCATTGGCGAGGTGATACGCAACGCCGAGAACACCGAGCACGTAGACGATGAGGGTGGGCGCGTGGTGATGCATCTCGTGCGCGATGCCTGCGAACGGTTCGGCGCGGCCTTCGACCAAGCGCGGATGCAGCATGGCGAGCCAGACGTGCGCGCAAACGAAGAGAAAGACGCCGAGCGCGCTGAGGCGCTGAAGGAGATACTTCCAGTTCGCAAAGTACGGATAGCGGCCGTTATTTGGCTGCGACGTGAGGATGCGACTGATGCCCCAGATGGTGTGCAGCACGAGGGGAAGGAGCGCGATGATGGAAGTTACGACGAACGCGAACGGGTGCCCGTATTCCGTGACGTTGTGCTGCCAAGCGACAGGGCCGTTGAAGGCGGCGAGGTTGTTCCACAAGTGAACGATCGTCCACACGCCGAGGGGCAACACGGCGAGCAGCGAGCCCAGTCGCGAGCGCAAGAAGATGCCGTCAGCGCGATGCGTGGAAATGGCAGCTGTGGACATGTCCGTCATCTACGAGAAAAGGCCCTGGCTTGACAAGTCCCGCTTTCGATTTGGCACGATCCTTAAAGCCGAGCGGTGGGGGCAGGCACGGGGGCCTGCCCCCACAACCAACAAATTCCGTAGGGGCGGCCCCCCGTGGCCGCCCTTCAGCCGAAAAGTGACCGTGCGTCCGCGTCGATTGTCTCGTCAACGATGAGATCCACGCCGTTTCGCATGAAGCGACGCGCGGCAGCGGAGGGTTTGGCAAAGTCGCCGTATTTCTTCGCGCGCGTGGATTCGCGGACGAGATACGCAAGTTCAAGAGCGCGGCCAAACGTGAGTGCGAGCCTTCGAGCGCCGGCTTCGATCGCCCCGCTCGGCATGGTCTTCGTGATCCACGCGCGTGCGTGCTCGACAGCGCGCGTTGCCGCTTCGGCAGCGGGCTTGAGCGATGGGTCGGCTCCTTCAACGCCTGCAAGAACGTCATGCACGATGGGCTCGATGGTGCCCGTCTTCGAGAGCGCGCGAAGAAGATCGAGCGAGAGCACGTTCGTCGTGCCCTCCCAAATCGGCAGCGCCTGCGTGTCGCGAAGCAGGCGCGGCAACCCCGTGTCTTCGATGTAGCCCGCGCCGCCGAACGCCTCGAGCGCTTCACTTACGACGGCGATGGCTTGCTTGCCCGTGGTGAGCTTGACGATGGGCGTGAGAAGCCGAAAGAGCGTTGCTTCTTCCTCGGAGATCTCACCGCTCTCTTGCTTGCCAAGGAGCTCGACGGCGCGGAACGCGAGCAAAAAGCCGCCTTGGCACTCGGCTTCGATCTCCGCGAGCGTGTCGAGGTGCAATGCCTTTTCCGACAAGAGCGCGCCGAATGCGACGCGGCGACGAGCGTAATCTTTTGCGAGCGTGATGGCGCGACGCATGGCGCTCACGGCGGCGACGGCGTTCCACGTTCGCGTGATGGTGAGCATGGTCGTGATGTTCTTGATGCCGTCGCGCGTGCCCATGACGGCGAGCGCGCGCGTGCCGTCGAGCGTGATCTCTCCGGTTGGCAGCATGCGCGTACCAAGCTTGTCTTTCAGGCGGTTCACCTGGATGCCATTGCTTGCACCGTCCGGGTTGCGAACTTCGACATAGAAGAGAGCGAGGCCGCGACCGCTCGCCGGATTGCCTTCGGGGCGCGCCAGCGTGAGCGCCATCTGCGACGCGATTGCAGAGCAGAACCACTTGGTGCCGTAGAGACGGAACGCGTCGCCGTCGGATCGGGCCTCGGCCTCCGAGATCGCGACGTCGGAACCACCCGTGCGCTCGGTCATCCACTGGCCGCTCGTCCAGACCGCGTTCGGATCGCGGCTCGTCAGGCGCGGCAGTGCGCGCTCGATGAGCGCTCGATTCTTTGACGCAATGAGCGTGCGCGCCGCGCCGTCGGACATGGCAAGCGGACACGAATAAACGCTCCACGACGGGTCGATGACGTGCATGAGCGCGAACTGATGCACACGCGAGAGCACGCCGTTCTTTCGCTCGTACGCCGTTGCGATGATTCCTTTTTCGGCTGCGATGCGTTCTGCCTTTTTCCAGAGCGACGTGTGCTCGACGCGGTCGACTCGTTCGCCCCACGCGCCCCACGTCGTGAGCTCCGGCTCGGCGGCGTAATCCTGGAGCTGCTGCCGATAAAGTTCTCCGCCCGAGAGCTCGCCGAGATCCATGAGCTCGGGTTCGACCTGCGCAAGCATGTCCGGCGGGAGCGTGTGGCGAAGGTAGCGTCGCAGGACATCGTCGCTCGCGTATTGGTTTCCGAGCTCGGGAGGAGTTTGGAAGAACGGCATGAAGAAAACGTAGTCCAATATTGGTGGCGAGAGCGCGGTTTGCGCGGGATGAAGTGGCCCCCCGCCGGCGCTATTGTCGAACCAGAAGAACCGGGCCCGACACCCCGGCGAGACCATCATTGCTTCCGGGATTTCCTCCCGTTCCGCCAAGCCCTTTGTATCCAGGGTTAATGTTGGAGTTTGTCGCGTCGTCCGGGGTTGGGGCCTGACTCGCGTCTCCAAGCCACAAGATGCCTGCGGCGATGCCTCCTGCACCTCCGGCGCTCGCGCCGCCGTTTCCGCCGCTCCCACCGTAACCGCCTTGGCAGCCATAACTAGCGTACCCTCCATTCCCTCCATATTGCCCGACTTGTCCAAGGGCGCCTTTGCCGCCAGCGCCGGCTTGTCCAGCAGTCAGCGTGCAAGCGTTGAGAGCGACTTGGCTCTTGTACGAGATGAGCGCAATGCTGGCGCCTCCTGCCTGCGCCGCGCTGCCAGGAGAGCCGCCGCATCCGCCACAGCCGCCTCCTCCGCCTCCCGTGTAGAGGTAGGTGGTACCACCACCACCTCCTCCGCCTTGACCAATCCCGCCGACTTTGCCGATTACACTCCACGCCGGTATCCAGATCCCGTCGCTGGTCAACGAGCCGGAGCCAGAGGTGACCGTGCCGGGTGCTCCGGCGGTTGGCACTGTTCCTGCGGCTCCTGCCACCCCTGCGGCTCCTGCACCACCCTCTCCGCAGTGAAGATCTGTCGAACCAGTTCCACCGTTGCCTCCGCCGTTGTTGGGTGTCCCAGGTTCACCGTTGGTCGGTACATCGCCACCATACCCCCCACGACCTCCGCTCGACGTGGAATGGTCTGCGCAAGGATTGGCCGCGCACGTTTGGGTTGCTGCTCCCATCGCCATGTCGTAGACGGCGTCATTGCCGCTCGGGGCTGTCGTTGTGGACGGGGGGTAGTTCGGATTGTCAACCTCTCCCCCTTTACCACCCCCCCCCTTCATACCGTTCGCAGCCTTCAAGTCGCATCGCTTGAACGTCACGTTGGATTGGTTCACGAGGACCGCCACCGAAGACTCCCCAGGGGTCTGAGCGCTCTGCACAGCGAACGCCAAATCTGCGATGGTTATCGCAGAAGGACGGTGCAGGAGCGAAAGCGCTACGCCGGTTGTTGCGGGGACGACGTGAGCCTTGCTGTCGGTGTCGTAGTTATACTCCCAATTGGAGCACACAAAGCCTCCGTAGATGCCAGAGACCGAGGTGGCTCCCACGATCTGCACGCTCTCCTGGAGAGTGCCCGTGCCGCAAACGTAGACGCGCGGCTTGCTTTGCTGGGCAGCTACCGCCAATGCCTTGCCGATGGTTGCTAACGGGTATTCCTTGGTGCCGGGGTTATCGTCGTTACCGGTTTCGGAGCTCACGAAGGCACCGTATTCATTGACCACGCACTGCGGTGCGTCCTTCGGTTCGAGGGTAAGGTCGCAGCCGTCAGAGGATTGCACGTCCGAGGGAGTATCTGCGATGGATGTGTCCTCTGTGGAGGCGTCCTCAGTGGTGGAGGCGTTGCCGGTCGAGGTGGAGATCCAGTCAGCCCCGAAACAAGCGGGCTGCGCGATTCCCACGCCCACCGTTGCACCCAGCGTCCAAAAGAGAGCGCGTGCTCGCATTCCATTTCGCATGATGCACCTGCCTTGAGAAGGAGGTTTCGAGCTTGTGGGGACCTTGCCGTCCGCCGCTCGAAATCGATCCATTCCAACATGATCCCGTCAGGGTGTCACTGCGATCGCGCCCCGCTGAAGCCATGGCTTCCTAATTTTATCGTGTTGCCGGGGCGTCGAGGACGAGCGTGCCAAAGGCTTCCGGCACATGGAAGTTGGGCTTCGGTGTTCGCGTGGGGCGCCATGCGAGGTAGAGGCGCGGGGCTTTGCCCTCCATGCGGTAGAGCGCGAACGGTAAGCGCGCGCCTGGTGTGAACGCCGCCGTGATGTCGCGCGAACGAAGCGCAATCTCGATCGTTGCCCGACGATGCTCGCGATCCACCTTGGTTGCGATCACTGGGTCGCTCGACCATGCCGCGTCGCTCAGGTGTTTCGTGCGATCGATGGCGAGATCGAAGAAGTGCCCGAGCGGTCCTACCTCGATTTCGTAATAGCGATTCTTGTTGCCGGGATCCGTGCCGACGAAGATCTCGACGCAGTCTTCTTCATAAAGTTTGTCGCGCTCCGTTTGGACGGGGCGAGACGCGTCCACATGGAAGCCCGTGTTTTCGATCTCGAAAAGCATGTATAATGCACGTGTTGACCATAGCGCGCGTACGCGAGTGGACGCAGGCGTTCTTGCGCCCGACCAATCCGTGTCGAACGTGATGGCAGGCGCTTTGTTCCACGCAGCTTCGGCAACGCCGTCGATGACGATGGAGGCATCGTCGACTCTCGCCGCGTGCATCTCGCTCGCGGCGTGCTCCGCGTGATCGGCTGGCGCTCCGGGTGCGATCTCCGGAGGCGACGCGTCGGAGTGGAGCGCGAAGCCGGACATGGAAACGAAGTGCACGGGGCGGGGTGTCATGAGAAGCGATGCTCCATCTCCTTGAATGGCGGGGGTCGACACGTCGATCCCGAAGCGCTTGGCAGCTACTTCGAGGAGCGGCGACGTCTTGTGACCGCCAAGGTTCTTCCCGAGCTCGGCGTTGTCCCAAAGGCCCAACGCGGCGGCGACCACGCGGTCGACCATGATGGGGTTCGTGCCGCCGATGGCGATGTTCTCCGCCGAGGGCCAGCGTTTCGCGAAACCGTCGCCGCCCTCTAGAGGGGCGCCTTCGGCGAGCACCACGTGAGGCGCGGCCACTTCGAGCACGTCACTCATTCGCTCCGCAAAGAGATCGAGCGCGCGCAGATATGCCTTGTTGCCTGCGTCCTTGTCTTTCGCGAGGAGCTTGAGCGCGGCGCCGAGCTCGCCATGCATGCGCCACTTTTGGTGGAACGCGGGCGATGCGTCCGAGAGCATGACGACGCCTTGCCCACCTTTGATCGCAGCCGAGAAGACGCCGAAGCGATGCGCTTTGATCTTTGGTGCGGAGATGAAGAGACCTCGCTGGAGATGCTCGGCGAGGACCTTCGGCATGAGCAGCGTTGGCGTGTGCGTCTGCTCCATGCCGGTTACGCGAAGCGGCTTGCCGGGCGTGTCTCCCTCGACGTCGAAGACACCGTCGTCATCCATCGCAACGAGGCGCACGTTCTCGTCGCGAGCCATTGCCGCGTAACCGGAGAGCCGAACGAGTTTTTCCCAATCGGCGTGGGTTGCGCCCCAACCTTCGGCAATGGTGATCGCATCGTGACCGCGCGCCTTGAGACAGCGAACGATCCCGCGGACGAACTCGGGATCCGTGATGCGGCCGCGAAGTCCGTCGTCGCCATGGTTCTTCGCGGGATCTTTGAACCACTCGAAGCCGCCGAGATTTGGCTTGATGAGGATCGGCGTCTCTTTGGGGCGCTGCGGAACGACATCCGTGCATAGGCGCTCGCCGAGCTCGCGCGGTGTCCCTCCTTGAAGGAACGTGACCGGAGATCGATCGCTTGCTAGCCGTGCGCGCGTCGTCCGGCGGAGCGATGCGCCGTCCACTTCGCCGGTTGGATGAACCTTCGGCCCCGCGTCCCAACTGGGCGACGCGGCCGACATGACGTCGGTGGCAGATGGCACGGACGCCGGCGCAGCGCTCGCCGGCAGAGGTGCGGCGCCGCCGCTCGCATCACTCGCATCAGGTGAGCCCGCATTCTGTTTCGAGCACGCAGAGAGCAGGACGATCAGGGCAAAGACTCTTGCGGCGCGCCTCATGACCACCCGCACACTGCCCGAAGACGAGATGCTTGTCCTGGCGAAAAAAGGTGTTCGATCACTCACGACGTCTATGCTTGAGGGCGTGCGGCTTCGCCGTTTTTTTGCCACAGGTTGTCTGCTGGTCGCCGCGTCGCTTCTCGCGCCGCCAGCAAGCGGTCAAGATTTCGATCCCCGCGGGCGCCATAGGCCTTCGCCCGCGAACCCCACGAGACCATCACACCCGGGGGCCACGCGACCCGTCGGTCCATCTGCACCTGCTCGGCCGGCCGGCGTGCGACCGACCGGCGCAACCGACAGCATCGATTCGCAGATTGCAAAATACACGCAAATCGTCGTCTCCCAACCGGGTGCAACCTTTCCGTTGCAGCGCCTCGCGCAGCTCTATCGAGACAAAGACGGAAACCTTCAGAACCTCGTCAAAGACTTCGAAGCGCGCGCCGCAAAGCCCGGCGCCGAGCAATACGCCGCGAGCGTCGCGCTCGCCGGCATCTACAAGATCGACGGACGCAACGACGACGCCGTCAAGACTTACGAAAAAGCGATCGGCATGAAGAGCACCGATCCGGTGGCGATCTTGTCGCTCGCGCACTTGCTTCAGGATCGCGGCGATCAGGCAGCAGCCAAGACGCGCTACGAGCAGGCTCTCACGCTGCAAACGACGCCGGCGGACAAGGAGCAGACGCTCCGCACGCTGATGCTGCTCTCACTCGACGCAAAAGATTTCGCAGGTGCCAAGGCACGGCACACCGAGCTCGTGAAGATGCAGCCAACGAGTCTCTTCGTGCGCGGTGAGCTCGCGCGCGAGCTCTTTCAGCGCGCGGAATACGAAAAAGCGGAAGCTGAATTCAAGGAGCTCGCGTCCGCGGCGGCTGGCGACAACCGCGCGCTTGCTCCGGCGCTCAAAGATCTCGGCAAGGCGCAGGCAAAGGCCCACAAGAATCAGGAGGCCCTTGCAACACTCAAGAAGGCGCTCGCGGTGGCAGGTCACGAGGCTGCCGTTCGCGGCGAGATCTACGAGACGATCGCCGAGATCTACCGGACCGACCAGCAGCTGCCCGTCCTCATCAAGCAGCTCGAAGACGAGCACCCTACCGACTACCAGAGGCTCGCGCTGCTCGGCGCGCTCTACGAAGAAACGGGCGACAGCAAGAAAGCACTCGAGAGCTACCGAAAGGCGCTCGCGGTCAATCCGAAGCAGATCGATCTGCGCCTCAAGATGATCCGCGTGATGCAGTCGCAAGGCGATCTCGACAAGGCCATCGCCGAGTACGAAGCGCTCATACGAGCGGCGCCGCACAATCCTGAGTTCGTGTTCGATCAGTGTGAAGCGCTCATGCAGCGCGGCGACCACGCACGCGCGATGAAGCTGCTCACGGAGCTCGAAGCGCGCGGCCAATCCGACGAGGAAGTCCTCTCACGGCTCGCCGATTTCTACGCGCGGATAGGAGAGAACGACCGGTCGGTCAAAGTGCTTACGCGCCTGGCGCAGATCGGCAGTAACGATCCGGGTCACCTCACCGATCTCGGAGATCACTACTTCCAAGAAGGCAAGGTGCAACTTGCCGTGCAGACGTGGAAGCGGATCCTCACCACGGTGAACCCGAGGGCGCGCGCTCTCGCTGCGCTCGGCGACGTGTACCTCGAACACGACATGGTTCCAGATGCACTCGCTGCGTATCGCGAGGCCGTGCAGCTCGAACCGCAGAACCTCGTGTTCCGCAAGCAACTCGCCGGCGCCCTCGAGCGCGCGAAAAACTACCGCGAGGCACGCGTGCTCTGGCAGGAGCTCGCGGACAAGGCAAAGCAAAGTGGTGATCGCGTCCTCGCGCGCGAAGCACGAACGCGCATCGTGACGCTCTGGGCGTTCGAGCGCGTTCTCGAAGCCCAGCTCGCACCTCTGTCGGCGAAGTTCGCCGCGAGCCCGCCGGATGTTGAAGCGGGGCGCACGCTCGCCGAAGTTCAACTTCATCTTCGTAAGCTCGCGGATGCCGAGGCAACGCTGCGCAAGGTCGTGAGCGTTGCGCCGGGCGACGTGGACAGTTACCTCGCGCTCGAACGCGTTCTGGTGCAGGAGAACAAGCATCGCGAGGCCATCGAGGTGCTCGAGAAACTTGCGGTCGTCGATCCGAAACGGGCGCGCGAGCTTTATCAGCGCATGGCGCAATACGCAGCGCAGATCTACCGCGATGACGACGCCATTCGCTATGCGGCTCGCGCCGTGGAATTGAACCCGGACGACGCCGAAGGCCACAGGAAGCTCGGCGAGATGTATCGCCAACGCCAAGACGTCGAGCACGCCATCGCCGAGTTTCGCGCGGCCATCGCGAAAAACGATCGCCTCTACATCGTCTACTTGGAGCTCGCGGATTTGCTGCTCGCCAAAGGCGAGACGGACGAAGCCGACCGGCTCTTTCGTCGCGTGATTCGCGGCGCACCCGACGAAGAGCTCGTGGCGCACGCCGCGCGTCTCGCCATGCAAATCAATCTTGGCAAGGGCACGCTCGAGTCGCTCGAGCAGGAACTTTTGCCGCTCGCCATCGGTAACCCGCAGCGCAAGATCTACCGTCGCTTGCTCGTCGAGTTGTACGGCAGCCTCACGTTCGCGCTCGTGCAGAAGAGTCGCCATGCAGCGGGCGCCGAGGCCGAAGAAGCGCGCACCTCATTGGCGCGAATTGGTGGTCGCGCGCTCAAGCCGCTGGTCGACGTGCTCGCGGACGGAGACGCCGGGCAGCAGCGCGTGGCGATCGACGTGCTCGGCTACGTGCAAAACAAGAACGCCGGACCCGCGCTCTTCGCGTTCGCGACCGGTCAGGCAGAAACGGTTCTTCGCACGCGCGCCATGCTCGCGTGCGGGGCCTTGCGCGACAGCGCGCTCTTGCCGAAGTACACGGCGCTCATTTTCCCGAGGCACGATCGCGTGCTGGGCAACGCCATGGCCTCGGACACGGTCGCCGTTGCTGCAACGTGGGCGGTCGCGAAGCTCGGTGATCGCAAAGCTGCGCCTCTCTTGCGCCGTATCGTTCAAGAAGGCACGCCGCAGATGCGCGCGTTCGCGGCGCTCGGACTCGGCGCGCTCGCCGATCGATCGCACGTGGCGTTGCTCGCGCAGACGGCGCGGTCGCTCGACGCGGGGACCGTTGCGCGCGCGGCAGCTGCTTACGCGCTCGGCGAGCTCGGGGCCGAAAGCGAAACGGCGACGCTCGTGTCACTCGCCCAAGCAACCGAATGGTTGCCTCGTCAAATGGCGATGCTCGCGCTCGCGCGCATGGGTCTCGGCAACCGCGACGCGTCTCGGTACAAGGCAACGATCTCGACGATCGCCGATGGACTCTTCGCCAGCGATGCCGAAACCGTGCGCGCGCGGCGCGGAGCCGAAGCTTTGCGCAGGGCGGCTGCGGCGTCGCTCGTGATGCTCGCGAACAAGCCCGCCACGTTCGATCCCAACGATATGCAGGACCGCGGTCTTGCGGTGCCGGACGACAACGTCGACGCGGAGTCCGTGCTCGCGGAGTTCGTTCCGCGCACGCTCCCGGAGGACGCGCGCGCGCAGGCGCTCGTGGTTTTTGCCGAACCCATTGCGCGCGCGGCCGAGAGCGCGATCGCAACGTCGAGCGATCGTGCGTGCACGGTTCTCGATGCGATGGCGGCAGAGGACGGCGCCTTCGAGCCTTTCGTCGCAGGTGAGGAGACGCCCGCCACGTCGGCCGCACACGCGAAGGCGCGCGAGATTGCGCGCGCGCTCGAACCGAGCATCATCGAATTGTCGCGCCACCCCGATCCCGCCGTGCGCACGCGCGCACTCGTTCTGCTTGCGAGATCCTCGTCGGAGCCCGCGGGAGAAGCGCTGGCTCTGGCGGCGCAAGATCCGAATGAGAACGTGCAGCGCGCCGCGCTCGCGTCGATGGGTCGTCATGGAGGCACGCGCGCGGCGGAGGCCGTGTCGAAGATCCTCGCCACGCATCCGGCGTGGGCCATCCGCATGCTCGCGGCGCAAGCGCTGGGAAGGCTTGGTGCGGCGGGCACGCGCGGGATTGCAACCAAAGCGTTGCGCGACGCGACCGCGAAGGAACCTTATGCGCTCGTGCGCGAAGCGGCGCTCGTGGCTCTTGCAAGTTACGACAAGGCTGCGGCCGTCGAGGTGGCGAGCACGATCTCCGGACATGATCCCGAGCCGCGCGTCCAGCAGACCGCGCAGAAGATTCTGGCCGGGAAATGAGCTTCCTCATCAAACTCCATTGGCTACCGTTCGTCGTCTTTGCGCTCTTGACGGGATGCAGGGACCTGTCGCGGTTCTCGACGACGAACGGCAATCGTTTCGAGGGTCCCATCGTGCAGGGCAGCTTCGTTCGCGCCGGCATTGCTGAGGACGCGCGCATGTGCATGACCCTCGATACCGATCACTTGCAGGATACACCTGGTTTCATCTCGAGCTCCGGCGGGCTCTTCGCGCAAACTCCGTTGAGGCCCATCCCGCAGCTCTGGCATGATTCGCTCTCCACGCTCTCGTTCGGCGAAGGCAGGATCGACAATCTGATCTATGCGGCGACGCCGGCTGACGACTCTGCGGACGTGCTCGTCGTCGTCTCGCTCATGCAATCGAAAGACATCGAGGTTCGGCTGCTCCGCGGCGCGCCCGGTTCGCCGGTGTCAGGTGAATCCGAAGGTGGTGTGAGCGCACCGCTCTTCGGCATCTTCAACTTGACCAAGCAGCAAGGTGCCTGCCAATAGAGGCCCGTGCGCGTTCTCGGAATCGAGTCTTCATGTGACGAGACGGGAGCCGCAATCGTCGACGACGCCGGGCGCGTGCTGTCCGACGTCGTGCAGAGCCAGGTGAAACTGCATGCCCCGTACGGCGGCGTGATTCCGGAGCTCGCGTCGCGAGACCACTTGAAGAACGTGGGTCCCGTGGTGCGCGAGGCGCTCGCACGTGCAGAGATGACGCTCGCCGAGATCGACGGCATTGCGGTGACCAATCGTCCGGGTCTGGTTGGTGCGCTGCTCGTTGGCGTGCAGATCGCCAAAGGACTTGCGTGGTCGCTCGGAAAACCGCTCGTCTCGGTCGATCATCTCGTTGGACATTTGCTCGCGGTGTTCTTGCGTCGAACGAACGCATCGGAGAGCGGCTCTGAGCCGCCGTCGTTTCCATTCGTGGCGTTGCTCGCTTCTGGCGGCCACACGGCGATCTATCGAGTCGACGGTCCGCATGCGCGGAACATGCGCGAGCTCGGCGGAACGCGCGACGATGCCGCGGGCGAGGCCTTCGACAAAGTCGGAAAGCTCCTCGGCCTTGGTTACCCAGGTGGTCCACTCATTGACAAGCTCGCGCAGGGCGGCAACCCGCACGCCGCTCCTCTCACATTGCCTATGGGGCGCACGCGCTCATTTGAATTCAGTTTCTCGGGAATCAAAACGCAGATTGCTCAACTCGTGCGCAATCACGGTATCCCGAAAACCGAAAGCGGGATGGCCGATCTATGTGCGTCGTTTCAATCGGCCGTCACATCGGTATTGGCAAAAAAGCTCGTTGCCGCGGCATTGCGAGAACGAGTCTCTACGATCGTTCTGGGCGGAGGCGTTGCCGCGAATCGCGAGCTTCGCGCACGCACGAGCAACCTCGCGGCCGAACATGGTTTGCGCGCGGTGCTCCCGGAGCTTGCAAGCTGCACGGATAACGCCGCGATGATCGCGTACGCCGGACTTATCCGACTTGCGAACAACGAACGCGATGGGTGGGATCTCATCGCCACGAGTGCAACCTCGCTGCCGCGGATGACGCGCAAGGGTCGCGGTGCTCGCTGACCGCTTTCGATTTGCCGCGATCTCCTTCTAGGGTGGGCGAAAGCGGGCTAAAGCGGGGGCGTGCTTGGTCCGCCGCCTCTTCCCCGAAATCTCGATGCCGCGTTTCGCGATCTCGAGAGCGCACGGCCGGCAGTGCGCGCGTCGGCCGCTGAAGATCTCGTGCGTCACGCGCGCACGAACGAAGAAGTCAAAGCGCGGGCCGTTCGGTGCCTCATCAAGCTCCTTGAAGATCCCATAGCTGGCGTGCGCTCGGCGGCGGCCGTTGCGCTCGGCGATCTGGGTGCAACGGACGCGGCGCCGTCGCTCCTTCGTGCGGTCGACGACGACGATGGCCACGTTCGGCAAATGGCCATCAACGCGCTCGGCGAGATCGGCGCGCCGCAGGCACTCGCGCGGCTGCGCCGTGCGTGCAGCGATAGGCGCCCCGAGATGCGCTATCAGGCGATCATCGCTTTCGCGCACGCGTGCACGGATGAAGACGACGTTGCGCGCGCGCTTCTCGATGCCACGAACGACAACGATGACGCCGTTGTTCACATAGCGCTCCGACTCGCCGAAGATCGTCTCGATGTTGCGCCCGACACGCGCATGACGGCGCGTGCGCGCGCGCTGCTTGCATCGCATTCTCCGCACGTGGCGCTGGTGGCCGCTATTTACCTTGGAAAATCGGGAGATCATGCCGGCTATGCGTTGATCCGCGAAGTGGTGCGTACCGGCAAAATCAATGGCGCGCAGCCGGACAAGGAAGAAGAGTGCGCGGCTGTGGAGCTCGCTGGCGAGCTCGGACTGACCGATCTCACGACCGATCTCGAACGGCGCGTGTGGGGGCTATCGCGCCTGTTGCGCGATACTTGTACTTTCCACGCGAGGATCGCGCTCGCGCACATGGGCCATCCGCGTGCGCGCGCCGAGATCTTGCGTGACTTGTCCTCCTCGCGACGTGAGGAACGGGAAGCGGCGGTGGTTACGGCCGGTCGAGCGCGCCTCGCGGACGCGCGGGCAACACTCTCGACCATGACCGATGCAGCAGCTTCACCCGAGCTGGTTCGCGAAGCGCTCGCATCTATCGATCGCTGATTGGGGCCTCAGAGAGTGTTCTACAGCCGTTGCGAGCGAATCGAGGCTAGGGCGGAGCGCGAGGAGCCCGCGAAAGCGTACTTTTCGTACGTGCGCAGGCACCGCAGCGCCCAACCGACGAATCGATTCGCGCAGCAGGCTGCCCCACACGCTCTCAACTGAATAGCTCGTCGACGCTCGTGAGCACGACAGCCTTTCGAAGCCACCGGTCGAGCACGTCGAGATCTGTGCATGACAGAATACGTTGCTTCTGCTCTTCGGTGACCGTGCGGTGCCTCGCCTCGAGCACCATCAGCACGTCTTCAGCCTTGCCCTCGGCGCGGCCTTCGACCTTGCCCTCGGCGCGGCCTTCGACCTTGCCTTTGGCAACGTATTTTCGTGCGAAGTCGCTTTGATACTCGTACGTTCCGCTGGCCATGAGTTCCTCGAGTGCAATGCGCGCGGGGCCGTTGCTTAGCGAGTGAAGAATCAAATCCGAGTATAGCATCACGCGCTCGTCGTCGAGCCCTTTGGTGGCTGCGAGCGCCACTTTCGCCACCTCCACTGCGATCTCCGGCGCACCATTGCCGTGCGCCATCGCCGACAGCACCGCGAGCTCCGGATCGGATGTGGCCAGTTTGATATCCCGCACCACCGGCACCGCGCTCGGACTGATGACCAGCGGTCTGAGTTGCCCGCCTGGCCCAAGATCGATGGGTGTGCGCGCCCACGTTGCGACGCTTTCATTTGAAGTCACCACCATCACGCACGTTGGGCATTTGAGGCGTGCTCGAAGTGCTGACACATAGACTGGCCAGGAATATTTCTTCCCGTCATCTTTCCGTAATTGCACCTCCACGACAATGCCAAGAACCGGTTTCCCGTCGACCAGCAGCACCACGAGATCGGCTCGATATTCAGTAGGAGCTACTTGCGTAAGATCCGCGGATTCAATTTTGGCTTCAGCATAAGCGGGTAACGGAACATCGAACACGTCGCGAAGCAACTCAGGCGCGAGCTCGGGCCGATTGCGGAACAAGAGCAAGAATGATTCGTGCTTTAGTGAAGGCGACGACATGCCACGCTGTCCTATCGTGCTTCATCGATGAAAGCACGTTACCCTGAACGATCATGATCGCGGTGGCGGATGGGGCTCCAACTGATTCGGACTTGGGTCTCTTTACGGTGTTGCGTGAGGACGGCTCGATCGATTCTGAGTGCGATCCGAAAATCCAGGATGCGACTTTGCTCGAGGCCTACCGGCAAATGCGTCGCATGCGGCTGCTCGACGAGCGCATGATTTTGCTTCAGCGCCAGGGGCGCATCGGCTTTT
Source organism: Polyangiaceae bacterium (assembly GCA_009781005.1). Taxonomy (GTDB): domain Bacteria; phylum Myxococcota_A; class Polyangia; order Polyangiales; family Polyangiaceae; genus Labilithrix. The sequence continues at coordinate 19,226 of WQYX01000078.1, forward strand.
ACGGCGCGTGCACTGGACAAGAAGCCACGCCCATCGCGGCGGCTCTCGTCCTGCGCGATAGCGATTGGGTGTTCCCGGCACTTCGCGAGCAGGCCATCATGCTCGTGCGCGGCTTCCCGCTTCGCGCATTCGTCGCGCAGATTTTTGGCAACAGCGGCGACGTGCTGAAGGGGCGGCAGATGCCGAGCCACCAGGCGAGCAAAGCGGTCAAGCACGTGAGCTGGTCGTCGTGCATCGGCCCGCAGTTGCCGCATGCCGTGGGCGTGGCGTGGGCCATGAAGCTTCGCAAGGATCCGAGTTGCACATTCGGCTTCCTTGGCGACGGCGCCACGAGCCAGCCGGACTTTCACGCAGCCATGACGTTCGCGGGCAGGTTCAACGTGCCGGCCGTCATCGTCTGCCAGAACAATCACTGGGCCATTAGCTTGCCCGTGGCGAAGCAAACCGCATCGAAGACCCTCGCCATCAAGGGGCGCGCGTACGGCGTGCGATCCGAGCGCGTCGACGGCAACGACTTTGTTGCATTATACAAGGTTTTTTCGGAGGCTGCGGATCGCGCGCGGCGCGGCGAAGGTCCCACGTTCGTCGAGGCCGTGACGTATCGCGTGGGCGCGCACTCCACGAGCGACGACCCAAGCCGCTACCGCACGGACGCCGAAGTCGACGCGTGGAAGAAAAAAGATCCGATCCTCCGGCTCGCGCGCCATCTCCGGCACCTCGGTCTCATCACGGACGCATTCGATGCAAAGCTCGATGAGGAGTTCGCGATCGAGATCGGATCCGTCGTGAGCGAGGTCGAGGCATTGCCGCCTCCCACGCGTGAGAGTCTGTTCGACGACGTCTACGCCGCGCTTCCGTGGCATCTGCGCGAACAGCTCGCCGTTCTGGCCGCGTTGCCGCCGGCACCATCGCACTGACGGCTTGCGTCGAACATCGCGCTCATGTCGCACGTTGGCCTCGCGGCCGGCATCGTGTAAATCGGCGCCATGGCGAAGCGAACGTGCGATGTGGTCGTGATCGGCGGTGGTCCTGGCGGATACGTGTGCTCGATCCGTCTCGGTCAGCTCAAACAGAAAGTCATCTGCGTCGAGAAAGAAGAAGTGGGTGGTGTGTGCCTCAATTGGGGTTGCGTTCCGTCCAAAGCCCTCATCAGCGCGAGCCACACCTACGAAAAGGTGAAAGACCACGGCGCAGGCATGGGCGTCTTTGCGGAGGGTCTGCGCGTCGATTCGGACAAGATGCAAGATTGGAAGAATGGCATCGTGAAGAAGCTCACCACCGGCGTGCGCGGTCTGTTCCGCGGCAACGGAGTCGAGCTCGTGATGGGTAATGCGCGCGTCACCGGCCCGCGCACCGTTGAAGTGACGACGAAGGACGGCACGGAGACGATCGAGGTCACGAAGGCCATCGTCGTTGCCACGGGTTCGTCGACGATCGAGATCCCATCGTTCAAGTTCGACGGCAAGCAGATCATCGGCGCAAAGGAAGCCGTGAGCTTGCGCCAGGTTCCCAAGCGCCTGCTCATCATCGGTGGCGGCGTCATCGGCCTCGAGCTCGGGTGCGTTTATCAAAAATTCGGCGCCGAGCTCACCGTGGTCGAGGCAACTCCGGGGTTGCTCCCCGGCGTTGATCCGGAATGCACCGCGGTCGTTGAAAAGAGGCTCGTGAAGAAGGGCGCGAAGATCATCAAGAGCGCCATGGCCAAGGGCTACGAGAAGAACGCGGACGGATCGCTCGGCGTCAAGCTCGATCTCGGCGACGGCAAAGAGGACACGGTCGCGACAGATATGGTGCTCGTCGCGGTCGGCATGCGTCCGAACGGCGCGGGGGTTGGTCTCGAAGAGATCGGCGTGAAGGTCGAGCGCGGCTTCGTTCCGGCCGATCATTTTGGCCGCACGAACGTCGACGGCATCTATGCCATTGGTGACGTCACCGGGCAGCCCATGCTCGCGCACAAGGCAAGCAAAGAGGGCGAGGTGGTTGCCGAGATCATCGCGGGCCACAAGGCTGCGAAGGATTGGGTTTCAATTCCGGCTGCTATCTTTACCGATCCCGAGATTGCCGTTGCTGGCTTGACCGAGGCGCAAGCGAAAGACAAAGGCATCGACGTTCGCGTCGGTAAATTCCCGTTCTCGGCGCTCGGCCGCGCCATGGCCGTGAACGAGACGGAAGGCTTCTTCAAAGTCGTTGCGGATAAGAAAACCAATGAGCTCCTCGGCGTGCACATCGTTGGACCGGAGGCGAGTGATCTGATTAGCGAGGGTGCGCTCGCACTCGAGATGCATGCATTCCTCGAGGACGTTGGAATGACCATTCATCCGCACCCCACCCTTGGTGAGGGGATGATGGAGGCCTGCATGAATGGTCTAGGCCATGCCATCCATATTCTTAATCGCTAAAGCATCATCAGAGCCGAGGTTCGCGGAGGCAAAGGCATGGGTATCTTCGACCGCATGGGCAAAGTCATCTCGAGCAACGTCAATGCGCTGCTCGACAGGGCAGAAGACGACAAGAAGCTGCTCGAGTTGAATCTCGAAGAGATGGCCGAGCAGCTCAAAGCTGGTCGTCAGGAAGTCATCGCTGCCCTTGCCGACGAAAAGCGACTTCGCACAAAGGCCGAAAACCTCAAAGTCGATGTCGAAAAATGGGATAAGCGCGCCGAGCTCGCGCTCAAGAGCGACGATGAAGCGCTCGCACGCGAGGCTTTGCGCCAGAAGAAACGAGTCGAAGCGGAGCAATCAAACGTCGAACGAGCGCGGATTGAACAGCGCGACGTCGTCCTCCGAATGAAGGACGAACTTTCGCGCATGGAGCAGAAGTTAGGCGAGCTCAAATTGCGCAAAGGAAGCATCGCAGCGCGCGCGTCGCAATCACGAGCAGGCGGCACCGGTGAGAATCTCGGCGCGCGCGGCGGCTCCGACGCGTTCAGTAACTTCCGGCGAATGGAAGAGAAGATTGAGGGCCGCGAGCAAGAAAACCTCGCCATGGCCGAAGTGGAAGAAGCGCTCGGCAGCGGGCCGAAGGATCGCGATCTCGAGGCTCGCTTCCGTGATCTCGAGGCCGGAGGCACTGGCAGCAGCGGTGGTGGCGTGAGCGGCAAGAAGGACGACATCGAAGACGAACTTGCAGCTCTCAAGAAGCGAATCCGGATTTCTTGATCTTCGACATGGGCAGGCACAGGGGCCTGCCCCTACAAACGACAAAACGTATTCGTAGGGGCGGCCCCCCGTGGCCGCCCTTCTAGCCCGAATAATTCATGACGACTCCGCGTAGAAGAGCCGATCCCTTTGCTGCAAAGGACGTACGGCGTTTCTCGGACCTGCGGCGTACATACAGTACGCCTCGGTCCTGCGATACGGCGTGCGCCCTTTTCGC